>DAOROF010000009.1:0-25856 GCA_035441405.1 Candidatus Nanopelagicus sp. | reverse complement strand
GGGTGCGATCTGATGTAAAGGTATAAAAACCCTTATTAGAGCGCTTATTTGTCCAGTCTGAGCGATATGAAGATTTCGCCGCAACTGAAATGATGGCAGGTGAATTAGCAGCGACTGCGAATGCAGTAACTGTGGTTGAATCAATTAACTTTGCCATGTCGCAAAGAATAGAGCATCTAGTAGAGATGGTGCAACTTAATTAAATTGCTCTAAAAATACGCTCGGCTTTCCCGCATAGGTGATATGAATTCGCTGCTTTGCTCGAGTGACCCCAACATAAAAAAGTCGTCGCTCTTCATTTAAATCATTACCCATCGGTAATACCCCCTCTGAGATGCCAATTAAATACAGGTGATCCCACTCCAACCCTTTAGCCCCATGCAATGTTGAAAGTGTGACGCCTGGCAGGATTGGTGGGTTATTTTGCTCAGCCCGATCTTCAATCTCTCGCAGAAATGCCCGCATATTTTCACCACCATTATCTTTAATGCTCCTAGCTAGCCTTAAAAAAGCGGTTACATAATCAGCATCGCCAAAGGGTTGTAGTACTGAAACTAGATCGGCAAACCAATCTCCGCCCTCTGATGGCAATACTGAAGCACCACGAATTAATCGCATGGCATCACGGACATCTACTCGCTCAAAAAAGCGCTCACCAGATCTAATTTGGCTGGCCACTCTTAAATTGTTAAGTGCTGATTTAACCTGATCTAGTTGAGCATTAGTTCTTGCCAAAATTGCAATATCTGAAGAGTCTATGCCGCTATCTATCTGCTTTTTTACCTCAGTTGCCACATAAGCAATTTCATCTGCGGCAGAGCTAAACCCATTTACCAATGGCTTTTCACCATGGGTGTTAACCGATTGCAACTCAATCCCATGATCACTAACTAAGTTAGCTACGCGCAGAATTTGATTTGCCGTGTTAATAATCTCTGGAGTAGATCTATAGCCGGTAGATAGCCGGAAAACTTGGGCATTTGGAAATCTATTCTTGAAATTTAACAAAAAGTTTGAGGTTGCACCAGCAAATGAGTAGATAGTTTGTGCTGCATCCCCAACCACACAAATCTCCTCCCGATTTCCTAGCCATAAATTTAGTAATCGTTGCTGAAGTGGTGAGACATCTTGATACTCATCAACTGTGAAGTATCGATATTGATCCCTGATTCGCTCTCTAACTGCGCGATCCTCCTCTAGCATTCCGACCGTTAAAAGTAAGACATCCTCAAAATCTAAGGTGCGCTCTTGTCGTTTTAAGGATTCATAAGCTTCATAAACTTGAGAAATCATTCCTAGATTTTCATTTGCACTCTTATTGTTAGGCAACTTAACTAAGCGATTACTTTCAATTGCCTTTTCATGGTAATTTTCTGGTGAAATCTCCAAAACTTTTGCCCATTCAATCTCACCTGCAATCTCACGCAGCACTGCAGCCTGGGCTGGAACTGCAACCTCGGCTCGTTCAATTGCTTGACTTACAAATCCAGATTTTGTGGTCAATAGGGTGGGAAATTGACCACCAAATGCATATGGCCAAAAATATAGAAGCTGTTTAATCGCTGCTGAGTGAAATGTCCGGGCAGAAACATTTGGCACTCCAAGTGCTCTAAGTCTGGCTCGCATCTCACCAGCTGCTCGAGCAGTGAAAGTTAGCGCTAATACCTTGGTCGGATCAGTCACACCAGAATTAATTGCATATGCAATCCGATTAGTAATTACTCTTGTTTTTCCAGTACCCGCACCAGCAATTACACAAACTGGGCCACGGATTGCTGTTACAACAGCTAATTGCTCAGCATCTAATTCAGTTAATATTTGTTTGCTATCTACCGCCATGACTCATTACCCTTTAAATCAGTATCTGCCCCATCTCCATACCAAGCCTTTATCATTTGCCTGGCCACACTTATCTCTAGTGGCAAAATTAGCGAATTATTTAATATAGCTTGCTTCATATCAGATCTTGAAAACCAACGAATCTCTTCGATCTCTTCGCCATCAGCTCTGGCTAACTCAGGAGTATTGGTAACTGCTTCAAATGCAATCATTAACGAAGCTGGAAATGGCCACGGCTGGGACCCAAGGTAATTAATCTGGGTTAATTTAACGCCAGCTTCCTCTTCAACCTCTCTAATTACACAGTTCTCAAATGATTCACCAGGCTCTACAAAACCGGCAAAGGTAGAGAATCTATTTTTTGGCCAAACTTTTTGCCGACCAAGCAAGATTCGATCTGTCTCATCTTTTACTAAAACAATTATTGCACCGTCAGTTCTTGGATAATGCTCACTATTGTCGGCTAAACATTTTCTTACCGCACCGGCTGATATCACAACTGTTGGACCACCACATTGTGAGCACATTGGATGTTTTTGGTGCCAATTTGCTAAACCTTGAGCATGTACTGCAAGGCCAATATCTCGAGGCGATAAAAACGTTCCAATCTCACGTAATGTCTTTAGTTCATACTCACTCTGAATATCTTCAGATAAGTGGCGAACAAAAAATGTTTGGTTATCTTTAAGCCCTAAGAAATAATCGGTTGCAGATTGATAAGAACCCAGTAAGTCACCGGGTGTAAAAAGCAATTGGTTTTGCTTTGTGGAAAATCTCTCATTTACGAAAATCATTACATTTGATGTTGGCCAGATAGATTTTAAATAGGCCTCATCGGTGCGCAGATGGGCAGCCCTATCCACCTCAGCTACTGCAAGTGGAAGTTTTAGTGGTTTTTTGGGCGCCATCACCTGCCGACCCTACTAGCCTGTCGTCATGGTTGTCGCCCCCGGTCAGAGCATGAGAGTGCTCTCGTGGAATATCTTGCATGGCCAGGTCATCCCGCCAGCTAATCAAGTTGACCAACTTGCCAGTTTAAAAAGTGCAACTGCTCAAGTGGTATCAAATTACCAACCAGATTTTATTTGCTTGCAAGAGGTTGACTACCAACAACCTAGATCGGATTTTTTAAACCAAACAAAAATTATTGCCGAATCTTCTGGACTTAAATACTGGGCCTTTTTACCTGCAATTTTTGGCACTCCGGGTGAGAAGTGGAAAAAGGTCACTAATCTGGAGCAATCCATTATTACTGCTGAAAATGAATCAATCAATACCGCTAAGAGTTATGGAATTGGTATTGCTACAAATCAACCTATTAAAAAACTTTATGCTAAAAAACTTGGAAAATCAGTAATCGGTATGCCGCTGTTAATTCCTAATGAAGAGGGAACTGGAGTTAGATTTATCTATGTTAAAGATGAACCCAGGGTTGTATTAATTATTGAGCTAGAAAATGGGGTAACTATTGCTACGACCCACTTATCATTTGTACCTGGGGTAAACATCTATCAATTAAATCGAATTAGTTTTTTGCTAAGAAATATACCGGGTGAAAAAATTCTAGCTGGTGATTTAAATTTACCTGGAAATTTGCCATCAAAATTAAGTGGTTTCAGATCGTTGGCTGCAGCCGCTACCTATCCGAGCTGGAAAGAAAAAATTCAATTTGATTACATTATGGCTAAAAAAGGTTTAATAAAAAATAATAGAGTTGACGCTACGCTGATAAAAAGTACTGGTAGACCAATTATTTCAGATCATATTCCAATTGGGGTAGAGCTTAAATTTCAATAGGAACCTTTGAAATCAACGCCTTTAGTTGTTCTTGATTCATTATGTCAGCCGGCCTTACAGTTTGATTATCTGAAACATAATGAAAAGCTGCACTGATATTTTCAATTGGTACAGATTTTAATTTTGAATAGGCTAGACGATACATGGCAAGCTGAATTGCAGCTGTTTCTAAATCATCACCTGATTTAACTTTGCCAGTTTTCCAATCAACAACCTCATACTTATCATTTCCGAGCTTATATACCGCATCAATTCTTCCTCGAATCAATATGCCATCAATCATCGTTTCAAAGCCAAATTCAATATCGGTAGGAGTTTTTGTAGCCCACTCACTTGCCAACCAGGAGGATTGCAATTTCTCTAATGGCGCATCTGATTGCAAATCAACTGCTTGCAAACTTTGATTAAATAACTCATCCATGGAGATTAGGGATGGATGATTAAAATGATTTTCAAGCCATAAGTGAAATTCAGTTCCCCTGCGAGCATATTTATCTATGTGATTTGGCATTGGCCGGCGAATCCTAAGCGCTAGCTCTTGTGGCTCTTTTGCCAAATAAAGCAGGGTTGAAACCGATAATCGAGTTGGTAATACAACTTTCAAATACTTTTCTTTACCCTTAATTTCATTTATTATGGCTTGCATATCAAATAAAATAGATTTTCGTTCATCATCATTGGTAGTTGAAAGTTGCTCCTCAATTTTCATAATTGATGATTGATTAGTTAAGTCAGCTACCTTACGCAACCTCTCAACATTATGGTTTGGGCTTGGCCAAATGGCTGTTCTCGGATTTTCCTTAAGTGGATTTATGCCAACTGGCACATCAGTTTCACTAATTATGCTCGCACCTTCAATATCTTTTGTAGCGGTAGCAAAGATCTCAAATAACTGACTTGGGTCAACTGGTTTGTTACCACTTCTAAAATGCGAGGTAGTGCAAAGCAGGCCTTGTTTTGCTCTAGTGATCGCAACGTAGGCTAATCGACGTTCCTCCGTTAGCTTACGAGCCTTCCATTGATCATCAAATCCTTCTAAAGCTTTTTTTAAATTCTTGTTATCTGAAATTTTCTCAAAGTTAATTGCTGGCAATTGCTCAAAGTCTCCCCGCAAAGCGACTGGAATCGAGCCGGCATTACTAATCCAGTTGTCAGATTTTTTACCAATGCTTGGAAAATTTCGATCTGCTAAACCAGGAATGGCAACATAATCCCACTCCGCTCCTTTTGCGGCATGAATCGTTAATATCTGAACAGCATCACTTCGAACATCAACTTCAGCTGGCTTTAATCCCCCCTCTGCCTCTTCGGCAACTTTAAGCCACTGCAAAAATGAGATTAAAGTTCCACCATTTTTTTCAAATCTGGCAGCCTCATCTAAGAATCTATCTAAATTTCTGCGACCATTTTGCCAACCATCTCTAACTAAAACCTCACTGTCTAATGACAAAAATTGTTCAGCTTCATTTATAGCCTCGGTAATCGAGCCCGTTAGTGATCTTCTAAGTGAGCGCAGGGAGAGTGAAAATCTGCGTAACCGCTCAAGCCCTTCACTGCTAAATTTCGGAGTTGAGTGATAACTTGAAAACTCACTTGGCGTTAGAGTTAATAAAAGTTCTAGCGATTCAATTATTGATCCCGATGCAAACTCATCCGCTGTTTCAATTACTTCTATGTTTTCTTCTAGAGCTTGCTTTAGCTGTTTGCCCCTTGAGTAGTCATTTGATTTTGCAAAAGATTTTGTGAATGCACCAAGTGCCATTAAGTCTTTTGCTCCTAAAGCAATATGTGGGCCGGTTAGAAGGCGCATTAAAGCTGTTCCTGAATCTGGCATGGTTAAACTTCTCAATAAAGCAACAATGTCAGATATCTCTGGGGTATGAATTAATCCACCCACACCTGGAATATCAGTTGGAATACCCAGATCTAAAAACGCGCTTTGAATTTGATCTATCTGGGATCGATTACGCACCAATACCGCAAAGGTAGTTTTCTCATTTACTGGAGAAGCTTGGCGATTTTTATCAAACCAATACTTACTAAAGTATTCAGCTATTGCATTTGCCTCTTGTGCTTGCGTTTCATATATTCCACACTTAACCTCACCAATTTGAGCATTTGATCGTGCAGATAATTTCTCTACATTCTCTTGAGTTGAAATTGAATCAATCATTACATTTGCCAGATCTAGTATAGATTTATCATTTCGCCAAGTTGTTAGCAGGGTATATCGAGTAGCTTTACTATTAAATGATTGAGCGAAGGTATCTAAGGTTTCTGAACTGGCACTGCGCCAACCGTAAATTGCCTGATTTGGATCTCCTACAGCTGTAACTGGATGATTATTACCGAATAAGTTTGATAAGAACTTAATTTGATTAAAAGATGTGTCTTGATACTCATCAAGTAATACAACTTTATATTTACTACGCTCAATTACGCCGATGTCATCATTGTGTTTATCTTTACTCTCTTTTACTAATCTGGCCGCAATAGACATGTGATCATTGAAAGTTAAAAGTCCATGCTGTCGGCGCCGCTCATCAAATGCGGCAACAATAGGCAAAATAGCTAGTCTTTGATTTAACTCCTCTTTAAACTCTAATACTGGAATTGTTTGTCGGTCAGAAAAATTAGATATGTGGTTTAGTAATTTGTGGGTGTATTCGATGATCTCCGCCGCTGTTCTATCATTTTCGGCAAGTGCGGTAGATAGATCCATAACCTCTGCAACAACTGATTTTGGTGAGCCATTAATCGGTAGATCATTACCGGCAAACCTACTTACCTCTTCAAATGCAATTTGCCAGGCCGCAGCCTCCCCAATCGGATCTGCATCAGCATCCAAACCAATTCTGATTGCATGGTCTGCTAGAACTTTGCCAGCATATGAATGATAGGTAGAAACTGTTAGTTCAGATTCATCAAGATTTTCTGGAAGTAATTTGGCGCTTTTTAATTGGCGCAATCGATACTTAATTCGCTTTGAAAGCTCACCTGCAGATTTTCTGGTAAATGTTAAACCCAATAATTGATCTGGTTTGATTAATGAGTTTGCAACTAGAAATAGAACTCGCTGGCTCATGGTTTCTGTTTTTCCAGAGCCTGCCCCAGCAATTACGACCGAAGGCGCTAACTCGGACTGGATGATTGGAATCTGCTCCTTGGTTGGAAATCTAAATGTAGGGTCCACCGCCTTAATTCGTGTGGCTATCTCTTCTGCTGAGTACTTAATACTCATGATTGAATCACCCCTCTGCCTTGGGGTTGAATTGGGCAAGATGATTTAACTGCACAACTTCGGCAGCGATCATTAATCTTGGCAATAAATGTATTACTACTCATTTGCTCGGAAATTTTTAATAGCTCACTAGTTACCGCTTTTTCATCCACTTTTGCTTGCGGTCTAGATTTAGCCTCTTTAGCTTTTGCATCCCCGATAAAAATTAGCTCAGCCCCTGAAACCTCTTGATGCTCTAACTTATTTTTAAATGCATTGTTAACTACTGCTAATTGATAGCTTTGCAATTGTTTGTTTTCTCTGGCATCTTCATAACTTATGGCTGTCGCACCTGTTTTTAAGTCAACAATGTAATACTTATTCTCACTAGTTAGTTCAATCCGATCGATTGAGCCGGAGATGACAGAATTACCTAATTTAAATTCGAATCTTTCTTCAACTGAAACTAGCTGATTTTTATTCTCTAAATTCCAACCATAAAATTTTTGGAGCATTTGAGCTGCTCTGCGGTATTCATAATCTTTAATCCAACCTTTGTTCATATCAATTAATGTCCAAGCACCCTTAAGTTTTGCTTCTAACTGCGCTAGTGAAAGTTCAGGCTGCTGCTTTAATTGCGCTGCAATTACATGGATAGCTGTTCCTAATACCTGAGCTGTTGAATCTGCATCTTTTCCACCACTTTGCTCAAGTAGCCATTTAAGCCCGCACTCAGTAAAAGACTCTAGCGAGCTAGGTGATATGCGTTGTTGCTCATTTTCACCAATAACTGGTGCACTAGTTGATAACTCTTTAATGCCCACCCAATTTTTAGGATCTGCTGATCTAACACCTGCATCTGCCAAAGTTTTTAAGGCAGAGGTAGCAAATTCAATCTCTCCTGCATCCTGTGCTTGCATGGCCATTCTGCGCAAAGTTGCAACTATGGCTGGTTGGGTAATAGATCTTTCATTCTGAGTTAGTTGGTAATCATCGGGAGCATATTTTTCAAAGTATCTAGATGGTTGATTATCTTCCTGTACTACTGCTGTTATGAATAGTTTTTCAGTTGATCTACTTGTTGCCACATTTAACAACCGCATTTCATCTTCAGCTAAACCAGAGGCTGCGATGGCATCTAATTGTTCTGGGTTACTGATCCCATGCCTGAATATTTCTACTAATCTTTCAGTACCTAGCAGTGATCCTCGCTGTTTTAGATTAGGCCAACTGCCATCTTGCATGCCAGCTAATGCTACATAACGCCACTGAAGTCCCTTTGTTGAGTGAACTGTTAATACTTTAACCACCTCACTGCGTTGGGCAGATGCTGTAATGCTATCGGCCAAAATTTTCTCACCTAATAACTGATCAATAAACAATCCAACTTTGGCGCCTGGAAGCCGCTCACTAAATCTTCTTGCTACCTCGAACAAAGTTATCACCGCATCTAAATTTTGATCAGCGATCCCTCCTTTATTTCCACCCGCTAATGCTTGCTTTTGCCAAAGATTGGCAATACTTTCCCCATCATAATTTTTGGCATTACTCCAAATACTCCAAAGTAGATCAGAAATATCTTTTGATTTAGCTAAAGATTTTTTTGCCACTTCAATCAAATCATTTATCCGCTTTAATGGCGTTAATTGCTCCCAAGGTAGATCAACACTCTTTGCAGTTAACGCTTCTAAAATTAATTCTGTCGAACTCTTGCGCTCATCAGTTGATTGCTCCTTACTTAGTGCAACTCTCATCTGGCGCATTAAAATTGCATCTGCTCCAGCAAACTCACTATAAAGAAGTGATTGGATTTGATCCCAATTACTTGGGGAGAGTTTGATTTGGCCAATTGCAATTTGGGCAATGGTAAGTATGGGCTTAATTGCTGGATTATCTGCCAGTGACAGGGCAGTGGCATCAATTTGTACTGGGATTTGATTTTGAGCAAATGCTCTACTTAATGCTGCAACCTGTGCGCCAGGAGATCTTAAAATCACCGCCATCTCAGACCAAGGCACACCATCTCTTAAGTGCGCAGCTCTAAATTGGTGAGCGATGAAATTAGCCTCATCACTTACACTGCTTAGGGCGGCAACTTTTGGATTGGTGACATCCCTAAATTTTTTAGATAACTGGATTTGGTTTCTAATACCAAAATGCTCTAAATCAGCTAATAAATTATCTGGATCTGCGCCCCTAAATCTACCGACTGCACTCTTTGGATCGGCAAAAATTACTAACTCTTGATTACTTAGTAGTTTTAATAATTTACGCTGGGCCCGGTCTGATTCTTCAAACTCATCAACATAAATAACTTTAAATAGCTTTTGATACCTCTGAAGTAATCTTGGATTACTTTCTAATCTCTCGATTGCAGAAATGATTATCTCACTTGGATCAATTCTTGTTAATGAATTACTAGTTGTACCATCCCTAAGTGCTAGAGTTTTTTGATACCTACTCCAAAAATTACCTATATAGGGCCAATATTTCTGACCATACTTTGTTGCATATTTTTCTAACTCACTTGGTGAGGAGCCACGTTCGGTTGCTCTGCCAATAAAATCTCTTAACTCCTTGGCAAAACCTCTAGTTGATAGAGCTGGTATTAGTTCAGCTGGCCATAGATTTGAATCAGGCGTTTGACTTAAGCTTTGAATATCAACTGCTAATAATTGAGAAATAATTGCATCCTGCTCAGCACCAGAGAGTAAGACATACTTATTGCTCTCATTATTTTCTGAAGCCGCAATTGGATCATTTAAAATTAAAAAGGCAATTGAGTGAAATGTTCTAGCGATTGGCTCATTTACGGTATGCAGGTGTGAGTTTGCAGATGCAATTTGATCTCGTAATCTGCTGGCATTCTCTCGGCCATAGGTAATAGCTAGTATCTGATTTGGATCATCCCCAGTTGCAATTCGATTAGCAATAGCTGCAACTAAGGTAGCGGTTTTACCACTACCGGCTGGACCTAATACCAGTAATGGCGATCCTCTGTGATTTACTACCTGCTTTTGTTCATCACTTAATTGGTCAGCAGATAAAAAATTAGCAGAGTTTGATGGGCGAACTAGTTTTAGCTGCAATTCCCCTGTGGCCACGGCTTAATTTAACGCCACCGCTCTGACATTAATGGGAGATTAATGAAATGGTAGAGATTTTAGGCTTAGGAGTTTTCGTTTGCTCGCTTGGCTTTTGAGGTATTGCGAGCGCGGATTGAGCCATCCAAAATCACCTTACGAATTCGCACTACCGCAGGTGTGACCTCAACACACTCATCCTCGCGGCAAAACTCAAGAGCACCCTCCATATTTAATTTCTTAGCTGGAATTAATCGCTCTGACTCATCAGTACCGGAGGCTCGCATATTGGTTAATTTCTTTTCTCGAACGCAGTTAACATCCATATCCTCACTGCGAGAGTTCTCCCCAATAACCATGCCCTCATAAACCTCATCCCCTGGCTCTACAAATATTGAGCCACGATCTTGTGTGCCATAGAGTGCGTAACTTGTGACAACGCCCAGGCGATCTGAAACTAAGGAGCCGGTTGATCTAGTTCTAAGCTCACCATGCCAAGCTTCATAACCATCAAATACATGGTGCAAAAGTCCGGTGCCACGGGTCTCAGTTAAAAACTCAGTTCTAAAACCAATTAAGCCACGGGATGGAACTCGATAATCTAATCTGATCCAACTAGTGCCATGGTTAACCATCTGCTCCATGCGCCCTTTGCGAAGTGCCATAAGTTGAGTGATCACACCTAGATACTCCTCTGGGGCATCAATTGATAGCCGCTCCATTGGCTCTTGTAATTTGCCATCAATCATTTTGGTTACCACCTGTGGCTTACCAACTGTTAACTCAAATCCTTCTCGCTTCATAATTTCAACAAGCACTGCAAGTTGTAACTCACCTCGGCCCTGCACCTCCCAGGTATCTGGTCGATCAGTATTTAACACCCGAAGTGAAACATTTCCCACTAACTCCGCATCTAATCTATTTTTAACTTGGCGAGCAGTTAATTTTGAACCACTCTTGCCAGCAAGTGGTGAGGTATTAATACCAATCGTCATCGAAATACTTGGCTCATCTACGGTAATTAATGGCAATGGATGTGGATTTTCTAAATCAGCTAATGTCTCACCTAAGGTAATAGTTTCAAAGCCAGCAACGGCAATTATGTCGCCCGGGTGTGCCTCAAGTGCTGGTACCCGCTCTAGTGCTTCAGTCATTAATAACTCAGAGACTTTTACCTTTGACATTGAGCCATCGGTTTTAATCCAGGTAACAGTTTGACCTTTTTTAATCACACCCTCTCTTACTCGACAAAGCGCTAATCTGCCTAAGAAAGGAGATGAATCTAAGTTTGTCACATGAGCTTGTAATGGTGCACCCTCATGATATTGCGGTGCGGGAATGGATGAGAAAATAGTTTCAAATAAAACATCTAAGTTTTCCTCTTTTGGCATGCCACCATCTGCTGGCCGCTCTAGCGATGCTCTACCTGCTTTAGCTGAGGCGTAAACAATTGGAAACTCAATTTGATCCTCATTGGCATCTAAATCTAAAAATAAGGCATACGCCTCATCTACTACCTCTGCGATTCGAGAGTCTGGTCGATCTACTTTATTAATTAACAAAATTACGGGAAGATTTTTTTGTAAAGCTTTTCTAAGTACGAATCTAGTTTGGGGCAGTGGTCCCTCGGAGGCATCAACTAATAAAATAACGCCATCTACCATCTCTAAGCCGCGCTCTACCTCGCCACCAAAATCTGCGTGCCCTGGGGTATCAATAATATTTACAATTTTGTCGCCACGTTTTACAGCTGTATTTTTTGCCAAAATCGTGATTCCTTTTTCCCGCTCTAGATCCATCGAATCCATCATTCGATCTTGGCCCTCATCTTGTTTTTTATGAGCGGCAAATGCACCAGATTGCCATAACATGGCATCAACTAAGGTGGTTTTACCATGATCTACGTGGGCAATAATTGCCACATTTCGTAAGTCATCTCGAGTTTTAACTGGCAGATCTTTTAAGTGTGCTTGTTTTTTAGACATTAAACCTAAACTCCACTACATCGCCATCATTCATCACGTAATCCTTACCTTCCATTCGCACCTTGCCATTGGCGCGGGCTTGCACCATTGATCCAGCAGTTACTAAGTCATCAAAGGAAATAACTTCGGCTTTGATAAAACCTTTTTGAAAATCTGTGTGAATTACTCCAGCTGCAACTGGGGCGGTATCACCTTTGTGAATCGTCCACGCTCTGGCCTCTTTTGGGCCGGCGGTCAGATATGTCTGTAATCCTAATGTATTAAAACCCACTCGAGCCAATGTAGTAAGGCCAGGCTCACTTAACCCAATAGATTTAAGTAATTCCAGCGCATCTGCCTCATCTAAATCTGCTAATTCTGCCTCGGTCTTTGCATCTAAAAATATTGCCTCAGCTGGGGAAACTAATTTTGATAACTCTTGGCGCAAATTATTATCAGATAACTCTGCTGCATCAACATTAAATACATATAAAAATGGTTTGGCAGTCAATAGTTGTAATTCACTAATGGCAGCTAAATCAACTGATGAACCTCTAAGAAGTTGACCTTGGTTTAAAACTTGAGAAGCAGCTTTGGCCGCTGCTAAAACTGGTACTTTCTCCTTAACCGTTCTAACCTCTTTTTCTAATCTAGGAATAGCTTTTTCTAGAGTTTGTAGATCGGCTAAACAAAGCTCGGTATTAATTGTTTCCATATCTTTTTTAGGATCAACATTGCCATCTACATGCACCACATCATTATCTTTAAAAACTCTGATCACCTGACAGATGGCATCACTTTCTCTGATATTTGCTAAAAACTTATTGCCAAGGCCAGCACCCTCCGAGGCACCTTTAACAATTCCAGCAATATCTACAAAGGAGACTGAAGCGGGCAGGATTTTTTCAGATTCAAATATTTTAGCTAGGACGGCAAGGCGCTCATCTGGCACACCCACCACACCAACATTGGGTTCGATGGTGGCAAAGGGGTAGTTAGCGGCTAGGACATTGTTTTTAGTCAGGGCGTTAAACAGGGTGGACTTACCCACATTTGGCAGACCGACGATTCCAATTGAAAGGCTCACGAGGGGTAAAGCCTACGCAAGTTTGTCAGCACTTGATGCCACTATAACCCCATGCCCGCATCGATTACCTCCCTAATTATTGGCCTTGCCATTGGCATACCAGCAGGTTTTGCCATTGGTTACCTATTAAAAGCTGTGCGCCATAAATCAAGTGGCAGCGATGGGGCATTGCTTGATGATTATAAAAAACAGCTGGAGGCAGAGCGAAGCAAAACTGAAAACTCAATTAAGTTAACCGCTGAGTTAACGGCCATGAAATCAACTGTTGAAAAATTATCGCTGCAATCTAATGAGGCTAATCGAGTAAGAAGTGAGGCCGAGGCCAAACTTGAAACCACAATTAATGAGATGCGCCGGGCTAGTGAATCTATT
The DNA here is from genome assembly GCA_035441405.1 of Candidatus Nanopelagicus sp. Taxonomy (GTDB): domain Bacteria; phylum Actinomycetota; class Actinomycetes; order Nanopelagicales; family Nanopelagicaceae; genus Nanopelagicus. The sequence goes on along the minus strand of DAOROF010000009.1, from coordinate 12,494 downwards.
TTTGATGAGACTAAAAAAATAGCTGGTGCACTTTCAAATAGTCAGGCACGTGGAAAATTTGGTGAGGCCCAACTTGAGTTACTGTTGCAATCAGCTGGGCTCAGAGAAGGACAGGAGTACTCAAGACAAAAATCAACAACCGATGCAGATTCATCTGGTATTCCAGATATCACAGTAAAGATGCCCGGGGGCTCGGCGATATTTATCGACTCTAAATTTCCATTTGATCGCTTTTTAGATGCCTTTGGTACTGATGTGCAAACTCAGCGAGATGAATTTTTAGCTCAACACACAAAAGATTTACTTAAACATGTTGAAGCGTTGGCAAAACGTGGTTACCACAAATCAGCAGGCTCTCCTGATTTTGTGGTCTTATTTGTGCCATTTGAAACCTTACTAGCTGAAGCCTTAAGAATTGATCCCGCCTTTTTGGAAAAAGCATTTAAATTAAATGTCACCATCGCTACCCCAACCTCAATGATGGCGCTGCTTAGAACTATTGGTTATATTTTCACCAGAAACAAATTGGCAGATAATGCCGATGAGATTCAAAAGGTGGCAAATACCTTTTTAAAAAATATCACCTTACTTCATGGCAAGATTGTGGCAGTTGGTAAGGCAATCTCATCAACTGCAAAAGCTTATGAAGATTTAATTCCAACCGCTGAAAAAACTGTGTTAAGCCCAGCTAGAAGAATTCATAATTTAGGAGTCGCTGGTGATAAAGATAAGTTAGCAATTGAGTACCCAGAATCCCCAGGAGCAGTCAGAGAGCTAAGATCAATTTCAGCAGAGGATGATTTCATTGAGGTCGAAGAGATTGAGGCAGATGACAAATGAGTAATCTGCCAATTAATTCACCAATTAAAGGTCCTGGGTTAACTAAGCCTGGGGTAATTGTTTTGCAATTTTTAGTTATCTTTTTATTCCAAGCAATTGAATTACTCGTTAGATCCTCCCTGGGCATAATCACGGCGATGGCTATCTGGATCGCTTTTTTTGGCGCAATTTACCTAGGCCGAGTGGGCACCTTATATGTGGCCGCAGTTTCACCACCGATCTCACTTTTAATCTCATCATTGATTTTAATGCCAACAATTGGCGGTGGCTCCTTTGTACCAACTAAATTGTTACTAGATTTAGTATCTGGTTTGGCGGCAATTAGTTTTTACCTACTAAGTGGAGCGGCAATAACCTGGTATTTATGGTTTAAAAAAGAGCGAACTAAAACAGATTCAACTACTTACTAGCGGCTTTAATATCTTTTCTAAGCTCTGGTGGGATTGCAAAAAGTAGATGCTCCTCAGTTGCAGTTACCGTCTCGACCTCACCAAAGCCACGCTCGGCTAACCAGTTAAGTAAATCCTTTACCAAAATCTCTGGCACCGATGCCCCACTGGTTACACCAACTGTATTAACACCAGCTAACCACTCATCCTTGGCCTCTGCGGCGTAATCAATTAAGTAGGCAGCCTTTGCGCCATACTCCAGGGAAACTTCAACTAATCGAACTGAGTTAGATGAGTTGGTTGAGCCAACTACTAAAACTAGATCAGCTTTTGGTGCAATCTGCTTAATTGCAACTTGACGATTTTGGGTGGCATAACAAATATCATCACTTGGGGGATCTATTAAATTTGGAAATCTCTTTCTTAGCTCAGATACCGTTGCTAAAGTTTCATCCACACTTAAGGTAGTTTGGGATAACCAAGCCACCTTATTTTCATCTCTTACCTTCACATTTTTAATATCATCAATGCCATCAATTAAATGAATATGCTCTGGTGCCTCACCTGCTGTGCCATCCACCTCTTCATGTCCTTCATGACCAATTAATAAAATATCGTAATCATCGGCGGCAAATCTTCTCGCTTCATGGTGCACCTTTGTAACTAATGGACAGGTGGCATCAATAGTTTTTAAATTACGTTCGGCAGCGCTTTTGTGAACCGCTGGTGATACACCATGGGCGGAGAAGACCACAATCTTTCCCTCTGGCACTTCATCAGTTTCATCAACAAATATTGCACCCCGTGCCTCTAATGTTGAGACCACATGTTTGTTGTGCACGATTTGTTTACGAACATAAACCGGTGCGCCATAAAGTTCTAAAGCTTTTTCAACTGTGATCACCGCCCGATCCACACCTGCGCAATAGCCACGTGGGGCAGCAAGTAATACTTTCTTTTGGGTGATCTGGCTCATGTGCTCATCCTAATTGATGATGGAAGTGATTAGATTAAGCCTATGGCGCCAGAGTTTAATTATCAGGATCTGCTTCCACTTGGTGAGGATTCAACGCAGTATCGCCTACTTTCTACCGAAGGTGTGAGCACATTCACCGCCGATGGTAAAGAGTTTTTAAAGGTAACTCCGCAGGCAATCAGTGATTTAACTCAAGTAGCGCTGCATGACATCTCACACTACCTAAGAAGTGAGCACCTAGCTCAATTAGCTAATATTTTGAAGGATCCAGAGAGCTCACCTAATGATCGATTTGTTGCCACTGATCTATTAAAAAATGCCAATATCTCAGCAGGTGGAGTATTACCAATGTGTCAGGACACAGGCACTGCCTTAGTAATGGGAAAAAAGGGTCAACATGTTTTAACTAGTGAAAAAGATGAGATCACAATCTCGCGTGGAGTTTATGAAGCATTCACTAAGTTAAATCTGCGCTACTCCCAATTAGCTCCAGTTACTACCTGGGAGGAGAAAAATACTGGTAATAATTTGCCAGCTCAGATTGAGATTTACTCTGATACCGATCACGCCGATGAGTACAACTTCTTGTTTATTGCTAAGGGCGGGGGAAGTGCTAATAAATCATTTTTGTATCAAGAAACTAAAGCGGTATTAAATCCAACCTCATTTTTAACCTGGCTAGAGGAGAAACTTAGATCCTTAGGTACCTCTGCATGTCCGCCATACCACCTAGTTGTCGTAATTGGCGGCACCAGTGCTGAGTACACAGTTAAAACTGCAAAACTTGCCAGCACTAAATATTTAGATTCCTTGCCAACAAAGGGAGATGCTAAAACTGGCCATGGCTTTAGAGATTTAGAGTTAGAGAAAGATATTTTAAAGCTAACTCAAAACATTGGAATTGGCGCCCAGTTTGGTGGTAAGTACTTCTGTCATGATGTGCGGGTAGTTAGGTTGCCAAGACATGGCGCCTCTTTACCAATTGCAATTGCCGTATCTTGTTCGGCAGATCGCCAGGTAAAGGCCAAGATCACAAAAGATGGCGTATTTATTGAGAAATTAGAGACTGAGCCAGCACACTTTTTACCTGCTGAAAGCCATGATGAATTAACTGAGCATGAAGTAAATATAAATTTAAACCAACCTATGAAAGATATTTTGGCCCAGCTTTCAAAGCATCCAGTTAAAACCAGAGTGAATTTAACTGGCACATTAGTAGTAGCTAGAGATTTAGCCCATTCTAAGATTAAAGAGTTGCTAGATTCTGGTAAAGCAATGCCAGATTACTTAAAAAATCATGCGGTTTATTACGCAGGTCCTGCTAAACGACCTGAAGGGTATGCCTCTGGCTCATTTGGTCCAACCACCGCCGGTCGTATGGATTCATATGTTGATCAATTTCAGGCAGCTGGTGGCTCATTAATTATGTTAGCTAAGGGAAATAGATCACAAGCTGTATCTAGTGCTTGCAAAAAATATGGCGGATTTTATTTAGGATCAATTGGCGGACCTGCTGCCCGTCTTGCCCAGGATTGCATTAAAAAGGTTGAGCTCCTAGATTATGAAGAGTTAGGCATGGAGGCAGTTTGGAAGATTGAGGTAGAGAATTTTCCAGCCTTTATTATTATTGATGATAAGGGAAATGATTTTTATGCAGATATTAGAAAACCGTTAAGTATTGGGAAAAAACCTTAAATTTTTTAATACCAATTAGAACGTTTTGACTTACTCCAAGCTTTGCATGGGTACTCATACCGCTCTTGAATATATTTAAGTCCCCAAGTTATTTGCGTAACTGGATTTGTTCGCCAATCAGTTCCCACAATCTCCATCTTGGTGGCTGGCAAAGCTTGTGCTATGCCATGGGCGCCAGAGACCTTGTTCCTAGCTTTGTAATTCCAATGGCTCTCTTTAGTCCAAAGATTATCTAGGCAGGTAAATTGACGATCAGACCAGCGATACTTTTGAGCAATGATTTGGCGGGCAACTGCTTTAGCTCCCTGTGCCTCTCTGGCACTTTCAACCTGGGCGGCAGCTAATGAGACCAGTGCCATCGTTTGGGCATCTACCACCTTGATTGAATCTAGCTCAAGCAGGGATGGACTCTCTGGGTTTGGATCCAATGGATCAATTACTGGGGCCGATGGGTCGGCTGGATTTGGCAGCTGATCACTTGGAATGGTGATAAAGACCTGTTGCATATTGCTCGAGGCATGGGCAGGCTCAACTATTGCCAGGAAGAAGGCAAGGCAGGCAGCAGAGGTAGAGAGTCTGCGAGCGCGCTGACTGCGCACAATAGAGACCTGGCTCTTCATAGCCACCCCTTTCAGATCCACCAGCTTGTTAAATCATCCAGTTGGACAAGTGCAGAGTGCCAGCCAGGGGGTGGGTGGGCAACTTTATCCAGGCGTGTGGCGCGATTATGTTTATATTCACAGGTTTTTAAGAATACAAAACCGCAGGTCAAACACTATGAAGTCCGATTTATACCTTATGTGAAAGCAGGGGTAAAAGTTGCCCCTTTCATCAATTTGTGAAGTTGATCGGCTCCTCAAGCAGCTCGGTAACTAGCGCTGCAATCTGGGATCGCTCACTTCGGGTCAGGGTTATATGGGCAAAAAGTGGATGGCCCTTTAGGGATTCAACCACCGCCACCACTCCATCATGCCGGCCCACCCGCAAATTATCCCGCTGAGCGATGTCATGGGTTAGTACCACTCGAGAGCCCTGACCAATTCGCGAGAGCACAGTTAGTAAGACTCCTCGCTCTAAGGATTGGGCCTCATCGACGATGACAAAGGAGTCATGTAAGGATCTGCCGCGAATATGGGTTAGCGGTAGCACCTCAATTAAGCCACGTTCGATGATCTCATCTAATACCTGCTGGCTAACTAATGCCCCTAAGGTGTCAAAGACAGCTTGGGCCCAAGGTGACATCTTTTCATTCTCAGTTCCGGGTAGATAGCCAAGCTCTTGACCACCAACTGCATATAGTGGACGAAAGATAACGACCTTCTTATGTAATCGCCTCTCTAAGACCGCCTCTAAGCCAGCAGAGAGTGCAAGGGCACTCTTACCAGTACCAGCTCGCCCACCTAAGGAAACAATTCCAATCTCTTGATCTAGCAAAATATCTAATGCCACACGTTGCTCAGCACTTCGCCCATGTAAGCCAAATGCTGATCGATCACCTTTAACTAATTGCAACCTCTTATCTGGGGTAACTCGAGCGAGCGCACTTCCTTTTTCAGAGTGCAACACAATTCCGGTATGGCAGGGATGAGTTTTACCTAACTCATGTGAGATTTTTTCTTCTTCATATAACAAATCAATAATGGTAGAGCCAACACTCTCCTCCACCATGCCACTCCAGCCACTACTACTTGCTAACTCAGCTCGGTACTCCTCCGCCTCAACCCCAACAGATGAGGCTTTTACCCGAAGCGGTAGATCTTTAGTTACCAAGACAACTCTTCTACCATCTGCCATTAAATTTTTAGCGATCGCTAAAATTCGAGAATCATTTGAACCATCCCGTAAAAATCCAGCTGGCAGTGTGGATAGATCTGAGTGGTTTAACTCAACAGATAATGATCCACCCTCATCATTTATTTTTACCGCTTGATCTAACCGACCAGATTTAACTCGCAAATCATCTAGGGTGCGCAGGGCAGCTCTGGCGAAGTAGCCTAAATCTGGATGATCACGCTTACTCTCTAATTCACCAATTACTGTGATTGGGATAATTACTTCATGCTCGGCAAATCTAGTTAATGCAATTGGATCGGCTAGTAAAACAGAGGTATCTAATACATAGGTAATGCGCGCAGGATTTGGTTGATTGGATACTGACTTTAAGACAATTGATTCGCTAGCCAATGTCTATCATCGCAATCTGTTTAGTTTTGCTAGGTGTTTTGGAAGTAGATAAAAGGTAAGTTATTTAGCTTAAATTTTGCCTTCGACACGCAAGGCTTAAAGGTTAAGTTTAGATAAAGAGTATTTTCAAACTGCCTACTTAAGCCCTCTTACCCGCCGCTCAATCCAAAATGAGGCCACCGGTAAGGTGCCGGCTAGTAAGAACAACACAGTTGAGATTAGGGATTTACGTTGGGCAATCGCTAGGTGAAGTGCTGCTAGTAGGTAGATTGGGTAGGTAAAGCCATGCACAATTGGAATCCAGATAAAACTTTCATAAAAGGTATCTGAACTAACTAAATACTTAGCTGGCATATAGCCAAACCAAAGTAGCAGTGACATAACCCCTGCCCAAATAGCCATTACTCGAAATCTAAAAATTATGCCGCTCATTTACGCTGCCTCACTTTGACTTGTTTTTTTACTTGCTTCTTAACCGGCTTTTTAATCTGGCTAACTTTTGGTGCCCTAAACTGGGGAAACAAGGGTGCAATTAAGAGTAGTACCGCCATAAACCACCAGACCACTACATATGAGATGTGTTGCCAGTAAAAAGTAGAGATCTTCTGTGAGATCTGTGGTGAGGGGATTGGCGCAAAATTTGCAATGGCAGTATTTGAGCCAGATTCACTGCGCAACACAATGTAGCCATCATATAAAAATGGTGTCTGCTCACTTACAACTAGTGCTGGATCGATTCTAGATAGCTCACCTATCTTTGGGAATGCCCGATCTACATTTTGCCTAGGATATAGCCGGCCTGTTATCTGCACGCTTTGTTTAATATCAATAAGTGGTTCAGTTGCCACACCACGAACAACTAAAATTGAGTAGCCAGTATCTAAATTTAAAATTCTCACATCTAAGTCAACTATGGATTCATCTGTAATTTTTTGATCTCTGGCTACGTACTTATTTGCATAAGTTCCAGAGGCTGAAACAATTCTATTGACCGCCTTTATTGGCATATTTAACCCAGCAGCTGCCACCTCTGATAATGCAATCAATGGCTTATCAGGTTGGGCAGCAGTTGATTCACTTAGGCTTTGAGCTTTATTTAATTGCCACATACCTAATTCAAATCCGGTATAGATTAAAAGTAGCCAGGTAAGAGTTATAAGGATCTTCTTAGCTATATTTTTCATAAAAGTTTTAAACTACTCTTTATCCTTACGATCTAATAATCGCTTGTATCTTCGATAGAAATTGACCATCAAAAACACCATGGCAAGAGTTAAAAAGATCATGGTTAATGAGCCAGCTACACCAACATCAAAATTACCAGCCTCTTCCATACCTACTCCCATCTATTTATTGCTCTAAGCCTACTTAAGTGATGCACTTAGCATCTACACTTAGAGTGTGACTCATCCCAAAGTATTAACCGATCCTAGGCTGCGCCAGCGCTATGGAATTAAATCTGGTGGGAAAAATCGACTATTTATTATCCTGCTTTCAATATTTCTAATTTCAGCCTGGTTTATTTGGAGTGGTACAAATTTTGCAAATCCCCAGATTAGATCTACCTTAATCTCATTTAAGATCGTAAGTGATCAAAAGGTCTCGATAACTTATAAAATTTCAGTCCGAGATTTAAATAAAGAACATAGCTGCTCCCTGATTGCTAAAGATATTGATAAAAATACAGTTGGCGAGGTAGTTGACCAGATGCCAGCAGACTCACTAGTTGCGGGAGAAAATCAGCGTACCGTTGAGATCTCTACTCGATTGCCTGCGGTAAATGCAGCAATCGCCAGTTGCCAGTAACCTTTATCCTCATATGAACCAACCAACACAGACCTGGCTTACCCAAGAGGCGGCAGATCGACTAAAAGCTGAGCTAGCCGAGCTAGAGGGTCCACTTCGTGCTGAAATAATTAAAAAGATTGAAACAGCAAGAGCTGAAGGTGACTTAAAAGAAAATGGCGGCTATCACGCAGCTAGAGAAGAGCAAGGAAAGATTGAAGGACGAATCCGCCAATTAAAACATATGTTGGAGCATGCACATATTGGTACTCCACCGGCAAGTGAATCAGGTGTGGTTGGTCTTGGTATGTTGATTACCGTTGATATTGCCGGAGATGAATTGAAGTTTTTATTAGGCTCTCGAGAAATTGCAAGTGGTGATATTGATGTTTATTCAGAAAAATCACCGCTGGGTAGTGCTGTCCTCGGAGCTAAAGTTGGTGAAACTGTTAATTACACCGCGCCAAATGGTAAGCAAATTGCAGTAGCAATTCTTGAAGCACAACCTTTTATTTAACTTACTTATTCACCGCTCTATTATATTTTCTAACACTTAGTGGAATAAATATTGCCATAATTATGATCATATAAATTATGGACATAGTTAATGGATTCTCACTAGGAAACGAACCAGCAGTAGCACCGAATTGATTTTCAAGACCAAATAGCTGCCTACATCCTGCCACCATGGTTGATACTGGATTCCATTCGGCAATATATTGCAATGGTTTTGGCATACCAGTAGTTGGTGCAAATGCATTAGATAAAAAAGTTAACGGAAATACCGCGATAAATGTGGCATTAGTTGCCACTCGCTCCTCTCTTACCGATAACCCAATTAATACACCCACCCAGGACATCGCAAAACCAAAGACTAATAAAAATACAAAACCTAGCGTGATATTTAAAAAGCCAGAGCTAGGGCGCCAGCCAACAAGATAACCGGTCAATCCCATGGCAGTGAGCACGACAATATTTAGCGCACCATCACCAAGTGTTCTGCCAAAAACTACAGCAGATCTGGAGATTGGTAGAGATCTAAATCTAGCGATTAATCCCTTTTGCATATCAGCGGTTAAACCAACTGCCGTGCCCGCAAGGGTGAATGCAACAGTTTGCACAAATATGCCAGGCATTAGTAATTGAACATAACCACCTGGTTGGCCAGTATCAATTGAGCCACCAAATACATATCTAAATAACAAAACAAACATAATCGGTTGAATAATTGAGAATAAGATCAATTCTGGAACGCGAGCTAATTGCAGCAATTGCCTCTTAGTAATAATCAGTGCATCTGAAATTGCGTGCATTATCTACCTCGTTTCTTACTAGCTAAAGCTAAATCTTCATCTTTTTTCTCTTCCGCTACATGCCCAGTAAGAGATAAGAAAACATCATCTAAGGATGGGCGCTTTAATCCAATATCTAAGGGGTGAATTCCTATCTCATCTAACAATTTTGCAGCTTCAATTAATGCTTTACTACCAGTGGTAACTGGTGCTGAGATCAGCCGTAAACCTTCATCCACATTTAGCGCACTGGAACTGACCCGTGCCACAATCTCTTTGGTTGCTGCCATGTGCTGGTTTTCAACCACAATCTCTAATCGCTCGCCACCCACCTGTTTTTTGAGCGAATCAGATGTTCCTCTGGCAATTACTTTGCCATGATCAATTACAGCAATCTCATCTGCTAACTGATCGGCCTCTTCAAGATACTGGGTTGTAAGTAGCAAGGTAACTCCACCTTTTACTAATTCGTTAATTACGCCCCACATATCCTGACGTCCTCTTGGATCTAAGCCAGTCGTTGGCTCATCTAAAAATAAAACTTTTGGTTTAACAATTAATGATGCTGCCAAATCTAATCTGCGTCGCATACCGCCTGAGTAGGTTCTGATTGGACGCTTGGCTGCATCCGTTAACGAAAATTGCTCTAACAGCTCAATCGCACGGCTTTTTGCCGCTTTGGCTGATAAATGATAAAGCCGGCCAAACATAATTAAATTGTCCCAGCCAGTTAAAGTCTCATCTACAGCAGCGTACTGACCAGATAAACCAATTATTTTTCTTACTTCTTGTGGATTTTTAATTACATCAATTCCAGAAACTGTTGCTCTACCTGAGTCTGGCACAAGTAATGTTGCCAATACTCGAACAGTTGTAGTTTTGCCTGCACCATTAGGACCAAGTACGCCTAATACAGTTCCTTCTTCAACATCGAGATTTAAACCATCTAACGCCTTTACTTTACCTTTATCGTAAGTCTTATAGAGCTCTTCTGCTGTGATTGCTTTCATTGTAAAATCTTAACAAGAAAAAGCGGTAAACTATTCCACTTCGGGTCAATTCTTGGAAAATTTATAGGTAGAGGTGGTTGGTTCCATAAAACTAAAAAAGTTGGGCAAAAACCCATTTGCTGAACTTCCAAGAGAAGTAGCAATCCTTTCTACTGTTTCATTTTTAGTTGCAGTAGGTTTTGGATTAATAATTCCAGCTATCCCTATTTTTGCTGCATCTTTTGGCGTCAGTAAGACGGCTATAGGGTTAATCATCTCCGCCTTTGCAATTGTGCGCTTTGCTTCGGGTTTAGTATCTGGAAAATTAGTTGATAAATTTGGTGAGCGAACAGTGCTGGGCTTTGGTTTATTTATGGTCTCATTTTTCACATTACTTACCGCCCTTTCCCAGAACTACTCACAGCTACTAATTTTTAGATCTCTTGGCGGACTTGGCTCTTCTATGTTTTCAGTATCTGCCGGTTCATTACTTATGAGATCAGTAAGTGATGATTATCGAGCTCGAGCGCAATCACTTTATAATGGTGGATTTTTATTAGGTGGAATCTCAGGTCCGGCTGTTGGTGGATTGCTGGCAGGAATTTCATTAAGGGCGCCATTTTTTGTCTACTCAATCACACTTGCTATGGCAGCAATCACTGCACTATTTTTCTTAAGTGAAAAAAAGCTTGGTAAAAAAGTTGATGCACCAACAACACAAATAGGTCAGACAACTCTTAGTCAGGCATTTAGATTACGACCATATCAAATAGCCCTAGTACTAGCATTTATAAATAACTGGGTTTTGTTTGGCTTGAGGTCCTCAATTTTGCCATTATTTGTAACTGAAAAATTAAACTCAACTGCAACTATTGCTGGAATTGGCTTAACTATCGGCGCCTTAATTCAGGGCATCTTTATGTTAAAAGCTGGTAAGTACTCAGATGTTAAAGGACGCAAAGCAGCATTATTATTTGGTGGCGCATTTATTTTATTTGGTATTTTAATGCTTGCATTTACTACCAATATTTTTTGGTATTTGATTTCAATGGCGCTATTTGGTTTAGGTAGTGCCTATGTTGGAACAGCGCCAGGCAGTGTGGTTGGCGACATCATTAAGGGCAGAGGTGGGCAGGTGATTGCCGCTTGGCAGATGGCCGGAGATGCCGGAATGATTGTTGGCCCAATATTGGTCGGATTACTAACTGACTACTTTAGTTATCAGGCAGCATTCTTATTCTCTGGTTTTATCTGGATTATTGCTTTGGTCTTATCAGCAATTTTGCCTGAGACCCGGGCATCACATTTAGAAAATGATTTAATTCCAGATAAAAATAAACAGGAGCTGTGATCGCTCACAGCTCCTGTTTAGAAGTATTTTTTAAATTACTGACGACGTAGGATTGAAATCAAACGAAGTACTTCTAGGTATAGCCAAACAATTGTGACCATTAAACCAAAAGCTGCCCGCCATGATTCCTTCTCAGGAGCTCCTGCTGCAACACCTTTTTGGATTTGATCAAAATCTAAAACTAAGAACAAGCTAGCAAGGGCAACTCCTGCTACTGCTAGAAGTAGTCCTAATCCAGATACGCCGTAGAAGCCGTAGCCTTGTCCGACACCAAAAAATGATGCAACTAGTGAAACCAAAGCAAGAATGAAATAACCAATTGCTGCACCAATAAGAGTGCGCGTAAATTGTGGTGTTGCACGTAGTGTGCCATTGCGATACATAATCAATACGCCGGTAAATGCTGCAATTGTTCCAATTACTGCTTGGCTAACAATTCCAGGGTAGAAACTTTCGTAGTAGCTACTTATTGTGCCAAGTGCTAATCCTTGAAATGCAGCGTAAGTAACTACTAAGCCTGGCTTAATATTCTTACTAAAGCTAATAATCATCGCTAATACAAAGCCACCTAAAAATCCAAGTAGAAGCGCACCCGTACCAAGATTTGCTGTCCATGCAAATGCACCAACTACAAGTAATATTGCAAATAAAAATCCAGTTTTCGCAACGACATCTTCCATAGTCATGCGACCTGTGCGCATTGATGAGGCTGCTGGAGCATTAAAGCTTTGCTCTAATTGATCAACCTGCATAGTTGTCGGTTGATTAAACGCCTTGCCAAGTACAGGGTTTGAACTCTTCATTCTTCTCCTTTTATTGAAGTAGTAACCAGTTTTGGTTATTTACTTAAGTAGTAAACAAATATTAATCCCTTGCAATTCCCACCGCTATAACCACTATGCGGTTGAAACTTAAATTTTGCTGAAGATTCGCAAGAGTTGAGCGTGCCCCCGGTGGGGGTCGAACCCACACTTGTGCGATTTTAAGTCGCAT
>DAOROF010000008.1:17045-26044 GCA_035441405.1 Candidatus Nanopelagicus sp. | reverse complement strand
CTCACCCGGAGCACCCCACCGTGGTGGAGGGTTGCCGCTCAGTTAGCCGGGGCTAGAAACTGAGACTCATGACCTTGGGGAGAAAAATACTAGAGATTATGCGCCTTAGCAACTGCATCGTAGTAAATCTTGCCGGCATGCACATTTAATCCCTTAGCTAAGCCCGCATCATCTGCAATTGCTTTTTCCCATCCCTTATTTGCCAAGGTTAAGCCGTATTTAATGGTGGCATTTGCTAAGGCAAAGGTGGAGGTGGCTGGAACTGCCCCTGGCATATTTGCTACACAGTAAAAAATTGAGTTATGCACTTTGTAGGTTGGATCTTGATGTGTGGTCGGATGTGAATCTTCAAAGCAGCCGCCTTGATCAATTGCCACATCAACTAATACCGAACCTGGCTTCATCTTTGCCACCAACGCATTTGAAACTAACTTTGGCGCTTTTGCCCCATGCACAAGGACTGCGCCAATTACTAAATCAGCTTTTATCACCTCATTTTCAATATCATAAGCACTAGATGCAATAGTTTTAACTGTGCCAGAAAATAATTGATCTATCTTGCCTAATCTCTTTAAATCTAAATCTAAAATGCTCACATCCGCTCGCATGCCATGGGCAATAGTTGCCGCTGCCACGCCAACCACCCCGCCACCAATTACGACTACCTTGCCGGGCCTGACCCCAGGTACACCCCCAAGTAATACTCCTCGGCCACCAGTTGATGCTTGTAGCGCAGCTGCTCCCACCTGCACACTCATTCGCCCTGCTACCTCACTCATTGGTGCCAGCAGTGGCAATGAGCCATCCACCTCAATAGTTTCATAGGCAATTGCGGTGATACCAGAATCAATTACCGCTTGAGTGCAAGCTTTATTAGCTGCAAGGTGTAGGTAGGTATAAAGAATTTGTCCCTTACGCATTCTTTTATACTCAACCTCAATTGGCTCCTTTACCTTTTGAATTAAATCCGCTTTTTGCCAAATCTCATCGGCTGAATCAATAATGCTAGCGCCAGCGGTTACATACTCTTGATCTGAAATAAAAGATCCAATACCAGCATTTTTTTCAACTAATACTTTATGGCCGGCCGCAACATATGCATGCACACCAGCTGGGGTGGCGGCAACTCTAAACTCATTATTTTTTAACTCTTTGGGAATACCAATTATCAATTTACGCACTTGCCCACTTCTCTAATCAACGCTGATTAAGTAATTAAATACTACCGCCAAATAATGTGGCACAAATCCGTGGGTGCAGCTCGGCTCGCATTGTGGCAAAACTACTACTTGGCCAGGCGGCGCTGAAAACTCTGCGCAGCAAAAGTGCTAAGGGGTAATTTGGGCAATCACCAATCGCCCGATCAAGGGCGTTCTCTGCCAGTTGACTCTCAGCAGATTCATAGGCACAGGCAGCAAAGATGCAGGCAACTGGAGCGATAAAGCCAGTAGGTGCGTAATTACTTAACCAATACCAAAGGTTAAATAACTTATCCTTATTCTCATTATTTACTAACCCCATGGCATAATCTCTAACCTGTAAATCTTTAAATCTAACTAGGACGGTAGCAATTAATTGATTATCTGCTACCGCGCCAAACTCGATAAACTCTGCCACTAATTGATTTACCGCTAACGCCCCTGCTCGCTGAAGTGTGAGTACATCATCTACTTCATAATTTATTTCAGATATTTGATTGATTTCATCTGCAAGTAATAAGTTATTTTCCATAGGGTAAGGCTGGCAAATAATTTAGTTGCGTGGGTAGGTGAGGTTATTAATTGTGGATTACTGGATAAATCTTGCTTGCGCACTAACTACATCTAGGTTGGTTGAAATACTCTGAGTAATTGCATTGCCATTAATTGGGGTAGTAACCCCATTAACACTCCAAGTGCCACTCCAAGTAATCTTTAAATTAACTAGGTAGCTGCCAGCTTTTTTATAAGTATGAGTGATTGGTCCAATTGGATATGGCGCGCCAGCAAATCTACTCACCTCAAACCCACCATCACCATAACTCCAGGTAAATGTGGGGGTTAGATTTACATAAACCACAACATCTAAAATCGGCACCAGTGCGGTAAATCGAGCTGGGGTTTGGCTCCAAAAATAGATCGGGATATTAACTAGTGGATCTACCCCTGGCTGATAATTAATATCACCAACTGGCAACATTTTTATTAAGCGATCAGATAAAGATGCAGTGGTTGGCTTTTTACCAGAAGCTACCTTTTTAATAATTGGTTTCGTTGCCGGCTTAGCTGCTGGTTTACTTATTGGCTTGCTAATCGGCTTTGGCGCAGCTTTTGGTAGCGCTAATAATTTTGGCACCTTACTTACTGGTTTAGCTACCTTTGGCGCAGCCGGCTTACTGATTGGTTTACTAATCGGTTTTGGGATTGATTTTGGCGCAGCTTTTGTGGCTCCTTTTTGGGCAGTAATTATTAATTGATTATTAGAGGTAAAGACATCTACGCAGGTTTTATCAATGCAGCTAGCAGAGTATGAGATTTGATTAGTTGTTATTAAAAAGCCAAAGCTAAGAATAAAAAGTAATGTAATTTTGATTATCGAATTTGAATTAATTGCCACACCCCATCTCGTTTTGCCACTACAAATTGATTTGAGATCTCAGAGCCACTCCAGATCTGCTGCTGGCCACCATTTTTTTCAATCTTGGTTAGGGCGGCGCGATTTATTACTACATCAAAAACTTTCTGATCCGGCCCATCAGAATTTATAAGCACTTTAACCAACTTATATCCCTGCCCCCGCAAAGATGCGTTGGTAAAAAGGCTGGCTAGGCGGGATGAGATATCTAAACAAGCGCACTCAGCAGCTGCTGCTTGTTTTAGCTTTGATAAATCCCCGCCTAGTGCCAAATTTAAGCTATCTACATAATTAATTATTGGCTCAATAGCTGCTGGCTCAACCGCTGGTAGTAGTGAGAGATCATTTTCTTGCCTCTGATCTAACCTAACTTGATCTGAATTTACACCGCTAATCTCCATCGCCCCATGCGCTCTAGCGCAGGCAGATAAGAGCAGTGGCAGTGTCAGGATTAATAGTGCTCGCTTAAAGCTCATGGCGATAATCTAAATAAATTTTAAAATCACTGCTTAAAGATGAGAGTAAATATGTGAATTACTACTGGGTGTGTAAAACTACCCTTATGGCACACCGAGATGGCGATGGTTGGATTGAATGTAATTGCGGTGGTAAGCATTGGGGATTACATGGCGCAGCCGGCTTGTTACTAATTAGAGATAAAACCATCTTGATGCAACACCGAGCTCCTTGGGTACACAATGGTGATACTTGGGGAATTCCAGGTGGAGCTCGGGATTCTCATGAGAGTCCAGTGCAAGCTGCCATCAGAGAGGCCCATGAAGAGATTGGCATCTTTGAAAAAGATTTAACACCAGGTGAGATCTTTATTGATGATCATGGAGTGTGGAGTTATCACACAGTAATTGCAAATGCCCACCAAGAGTTAGTTGCTCATGAAGCAAATGATGAGTCCAAAGAGGTGGCTTGGATACCACTTGATGATGTAGTTAAGAAAAATCTACACCCCAGCTTTGCAAATACTTGGCCACAACTTCTAGAAAAGTTAAAAGCGCTTTAATCGCCGGTTTTTTCTGGCCTGGCTTTATATTGTTGATCTAATCTAGAAAGTGCCTCTTTAATTACCGCCCCATCATGGGTGCGATAAAAAGCTGGCATTGAGTTTAAAAGAATTGAGCCATACCGTTTATTTACAATTCGAGAATCTAATATCGCCACCACTCCCCGATCATCTAGGGAGCGAATTAATCTGCCAGTTCCTTGGGCAAGAAGCAGCGCTGCCCGTGGCAGTGAGATCTGCATAAAGCCAGAGCCACCAGATTGATCTGCTTGCGCAGCTCTAGCAGCTAGCACTGGTTCATCTGGCCGTGGAAATGGAATTCGATCGATCGCAACTAATGTGCAGGCCGGCCCTGGCACATCAATACCTTGCCAAAGTGAGATTGTGCCAAGCAGGGTGGAAGATTCATCCTTAGCAAACTTTTCCACTAATGGCCCGACTGCATCCCCTCTTCGTTGGGTAATAATTGGCAGCTTTAACTCTGCTAAAACTTTTCTTAAATGCTCATCAGCTGCCTCAACTGCTTTCCAAGATGAAAACAATGCCAAGCACCGGCCGCCAGCTGCTTGAATTAACTCTCCCAACTCAACTAACACTTGATGTGAGATGCCATCCCTAGTTGGTTCTGGTAGATCCTTTGGCAGATACAACATTCCTTGGTTTGCAAAATCAAAGGGTGAGCCCACATCTAAGATCTGCAGATTTGCCGGATCCATACTCTGCTGATTAGGCTCCTGATTATTACTCTCAATTACCTCTTTATTATCTTCATCCTCAGCTAACTTTTCATCAACTACAAAACCAATACTTTTAGCGATTGAATCAAAGGATTTACCCACACTTAAGGTGGCGCTGGTGGCAATTACTGGGGTCTTACTTAATAGATTTTTGCGCAACACATCAGAGACTGAAAGTGGGGCAAGGTAGAGGGTAGAAAAATTTGGCTCAAACCAAAGCACATGTGTGCTGCCTGGCTTTAACAACTTAGTGATTGTTTGATTAATCTCATTTAGCGCACCCTTTACCCGAGCTCGCTCTGCCATTGTATTTGGATCAATAATCTGCTCATCAGCTGAAATTAATTGCAATACTGAAGCAACTGCCTCCTTTACCTTTCGCATCCCGGCCTCTAACTCTTTAGGCACCTGCTCTAATTTGCCCAACTTAGTTGGATCTAGCTTTACATCCAGGGCATACTCCTCCACCGATTTAGTAAATTTCTCACTGGCTTTAACCAAGCCATCACTTGCCTTTGATGGCATATGTTTTCTAGCCATTACCGCTGCCCTACTTACTCTGGCCGCAGTTAACTCCTCAGTTACCGCACCTGTGGTGCGATCTGAAAACTCATGTGCCTCATCTAAAACAATTGCATCCCGCTCGGGCAAGATCGGATGTGAATCAACAATCTCAATAGCTAAAAGTGTGTGGTTGGTGACCACAATATCTGCCGTTTGCGCCTTTGCTTTTGCTAATGCAGCAAAACACTTTGCCCCAGATGGACACTCATCTGCGCCAATGCACTCTCGGCCAGAGACTGAGGCTGCCTGCCAAACTCTGCGATCAACATCGGGGGCATCATCTCGATCACCAGTAGCGCCCGCAGATTGCGCCCAAGCGCGTAATCGTTTGGCATCGGATTCTAAGTATGAAACATCTAATATCTCCTGCGCCTCAGGATCTGAGGCAGAGTTATTTAATTTTTGCAGGCAGATGTAATTTCCTACGCCCTTATAGATTGCAAATGAGATATCTCGGTTTAACTCTTTTTCTAGCGCCGCCTTTATCTTTGGCAGATCCCGCTCAACTAGTTGGCGCTGTAAGGCAAGAGTTGCAGTTGCTACTAAAACTTTTTTGCCATGAACTAATGCTGGTACTAAATACGCTAAGGATTTTCCAGTGCCAGTGCCTGCTTGAACTAAGAGATGGTGTCGATTATTTAATGCATTGGCCACCGCTTGGGCCATCTTGATTTGACCAGATCTAGCTTCACCGCCAATGGCAGCCACCGCTACCTCTAACGCCTTTAATACCTGTTTCGAGTAATCACTCACTAGGGCAGGTTAATTTAAAAGCGGAGTAAAAGGTCATGCATTTAAGTACTATTCTTAAGTTATTAATAAATTATTTTTAAACACAACTTTTTACTACTGAATTGGCACCAATATCTTGCTGCCAGCAGAGAGATCAGCTGAGGATAATTGATTAACCTCGACAATATCGGCCACTACAGAGGCGATTGAGTTTTTTGGCGCCACCATGGCGGCAATTGACCAGATACTCTCACCCGGTGTTACGACCACCTGGACATACTTACTCTTAGCTTTTGCACTTGGTTGATCTGAGCTGTTGCTAGCACTTGAGATTGAGCTAAAACCAGCGCCAATCACAACTAGTAGCGATAGGCTCAAACCAGTTCTAGCTAGCCGTTTTGCTCTTCTTGCCTTCATCTTTTCGTACTCCGTTAATAACAGGTCCGTAGGGGATTCGAACACCTGTTCTATAGAGTATTAAACACCACGCCACTGACAATGTCTACTTAAAACCGAACATATGTTTGATTTTTTTCCCTCCCCCTGCTACCCTTCATTTATGGCTAAAAAACCGGCAAAAGCGCAGGTAAGTGAGCTGCCAGATGGCCCAGCCGATGATAATGGGCTCACCCCTAGGCAGTTAAAGATTTTATCTGTTATCAAAAAAGCGGTTGAGGATCAGGGCTATCCGCCCAGCATGCGCGAGATCGGCCAAGCTGCCGGCCTATCCTCTACCGCCTCCGTCACCTACCAATTACAGATCTTGGAAGAAAAAGGATGGATCCGCCGGGATGCCTCTCGTGGTCGGGCGATTGAAATCACTCTTCCTGGTCAAGATGGTGAGGCGGCCCCGCAGGATAAAACAAGATTAATTCCATTAGTTGGCAAGATTGCAGCTGGAAATCCAATTTTGGCAGAGCAAGTAGTTGAAGAGGTGCTGCCACTGCCGGAGTCAATTGTTGGTAAGGGTGAACTCTTCCTACTGCAGGTAAAGGGAGATTCCATGATTGATGTGGCGATCTGTGATGGTGATTATGTTGTTATTAGATCGCAAAAGAGTGCGGAAAAGGGTGAGATTGTTGCGGCCATGATTGATGGTGAGGCAACGGTTAAGACCTGGTCTAAAAAAGATGGCCATTATTGGTTGCTACCGGCAAATGATGATTACGCGCCAATTCCAGCAGATGATGCGCAGATACTAGGTAAGGTAACAGCGGTCCTAAGATCTGTTTAAGCTGGTTTAAATACCTCTTGTTTGAATGAGTTTTTTATCAACTCTCTTCCATGATCTAATGAGGTAATTACCCCATCTGCTTGCATCTGAGTAATTAAATTACCTAACACAGTTGCCTCCACTGGACCTGCGTAAACAGTTTTTCCAGTTGCATTAGCAGTTAGTTGATTTAATAATTTATTCGCACTGCCACCACCAACAATATTGATCGAGTTGATCTTAACATTTGCCGCCTTTTGTAATTGATCAATCACCTTTACATATGCATCCGCTAAGGAATCAAAGATACATCTGGCATACTCAGCAGGAGTTGTTGGCACTGCTTGATTACTCTCCTGACATAGCGCAGCAATTCGCTCTGGCATCGCACCGGGCTTTTCAAATCTTGGATCATTTGCATCAATTACCGCACCCCTTGGTAGTACCGCTGCCTCGGCGGCAAGTTGGGCAGCGGTGTATTTCTCACCCCTTGCCGCCCAGTAATCCAATGACTCCTCAAGTAACCACATACCAGCAACATTTTTTATAAATCTAATTCGATCCTCAACACCCATCTCATTTGTAATATTAAACTCCATCGCAGTTTTATCAGTTACTGGTTTATCTAACTCCAAACCAACTAATGACCAGGTGCCACTTGAAATATATGCCGAATCTTTTTGGGAAGAAAGCGGTGTACCAGCAACTGCACTTGCGGTGTCATGTGAGCCAACTGAGATCACTTTAATACCATCTAATGAGCCATGCCCCGTAATCACTCCCATTTGTTTACCTGGCTTGTTTATCTTTGGAAATAGATCCTTTTTAATTCCTAACTTTTCAATCATCTCCCAATCCCAGTCATGGCTTCTGACATTAAGTAATTGAGTAGTTGAGGCATTTGTGATCTCAGTACTGATAGATCCACAAAGTAGATAATTAACTAAATCTGGCACCATTAAAAACTTATCAGCCTGGCTATATATATTTGAACTTTTCTCGGCAAATAATTGGTACATAGTGTTAAAGAAAATAAATTGAATCCCAGTGCGGCTATAGATGTAATCAACTCCCAAGTCATTTTTTAACTTAGCCATTAAGCCATCGGTTCTGCCATCGCGATAACAATGTGGTTGGCCAATGACCTCACCATTTGCATTTATTAAGCCATAATCCACCGCCCAGCTATCAACGCCAACACTTGTGATCTGACCTAATTTTTTAGCTGCAGCAAGTCCTGCGGTAATTTGGTCAACGATAAAGGGCCAATCCCAATACAACCCAGTAGCTGTCTGCACCGGTTCATGTTTAAATCTATGAACCTCAGTTAGTGAAATTTTTGAATCAACTAACTCACCCACAGTAACTCGACCAGATGAACCGCCAAGATCAACCGCTGCGTAAAGCAAAAGTGTGCCTATCTAAGAAATGCTGCAGCCACGCCACCATCAACTGGAATATGTAATCCAGTAGTTAGTGTTAGATCTCCACCTAAAATCACAAATACCGCAGCTGCAATATGTTCTGGTAGCACCTCTTTTTTCAAGATTGTGCGCTGTGCGTAATACTCACCCAGCTTTGCCTCTTCCACACCATATTGTTTAGCCCGGTTTGCCCCCCAACCGCCAGCAAATATGCCAGAGCCCTTAACTACACCATCTGGATTAATACCATTAACTCGGATACCAAACTCACCTAACTCAACTGCCAACAGACGAACTTGATGAGATTGCGCAGCCTTTGTCGCTCCATATGCCACATTATTGGCACCGGCGAATACTGAGTTCTTAGATGAAATGTAGACAATATCCCCACCCATTTTTTGCGCGATTAAAGCTTTAGCAGCTTCGCGAGAGACTAAGAATGAACCTCTAGCCATAATATCTAATTGCAAATCCCAATCTGCGATTGTGGTTTGGGTAATTGGTTTAGCGATAGAGATACCGGCATTATTAATTACGATATCAATGCCACCAAAGGCGAGCATTGTGGCAGCCATTGCTGAAGCAATTGCATCCTCACTAGTCACATCCATAGCAACTGCAATTGCTTTGTCGGTGCCGCCTAATTCTGCGGCAAACTTACTTGCCCCCTCTAAATCACGATCTGCCACAACAACACA
>DAOROF010000008.1:0-16945 GCA_035441405.1 Candidatus Nanopelagicus sp. | reverse complement strand
GTTTGCTTATCTTTACCGTAACTAAACATGCCAATTCCTGGAACTAAAATAATTAATGGATCAGCTCCCCGCATTGCAGGTGAATCAGCTTTAGCATGGCGCTGGTAATAAGCAGCGTAATTTTTACGATACGCCTCATGCAGCTCATTTGCTCGCTTAACTACATCCTCAAGTGGTGCATCAGGTTTGGTATCTAGCACCATTGGTGAGATCTTGGTGCGCAAGAAGTGATCTGGACATGATGTGCCAAGGGCGGCTAATTGCATCAACTTGCTACCTTGTAGGAAATCTAAGACCACATCATTATCGGTAAAGCTACCTAACATGCGCATATCTTTTGATGCAATACCACGCAGATATGGGGCAAGCTCTGCTGCTCGCGTCTTTCTAGCAGCTGGATCTAATGGGGCGAATTTACTTTCCTTTTTGCCAAATGGATCTGATTTACCTTTAGCTTTAATAAACTCCTCAGCTTTAGTAATTGCCCAGACAGATCGCTCTTCACACTCTTGACTTGTACCTCCCCAAGTAGTTAAACCATGACCACCTAGGACACAGCCCTTTGCCTTTGGATTTTCAGCGGCAATCTTTGCCATATCAAGTCCTAATTGAAAACCAGGCCGGCGCCAATCCACCCATAAAATTTCTTCACCAAAACACTCATTTGTTAACTTCTGGCCATCTTTGGATGTGGCAAGGGCAATAATTGAATCAGGGTGTAGGTGATCGACATGATCAAACTCAACTAAGCCATGCATTGAGGTATCAATACTTGGCGCAGCTCCACCTTTACCAAATGCGCAGTAATCAAAGAGTGCAACCATCTCATCCTCGCGCTCAACGCCAGGATAAACATTTTTTAGATCCTTAAATTTTTCTAAATCTAATGCAGCAAGTCCTGCCTCTTTTAAGGTACCAAGATCACCGCCTGAGCCCTTAACCCAAAGCACAGTAGTATCTTTGCCAGTTGCTGGATTTTTAACCTGACCCTTAGCTGAAGTATTTCCGCCAGCGTAATTAGTAAATCTAGGCTCTGAACCTAGGCGATTACTGCGCGCTAGTAATTCACTTACAACCTTTGGTGTCGACATTAAGCTCCCCATCCAGCTTGTGCACCGCCGACTCGTTCGGCAGCAATCTTTTCAGCGTATCCACTCTTAGCATAAGCACTCTTTGGATCTGGTGCTAATCCTTGCTCACCTCGCAACTCACCAAGTAAATCTCTGACATCTGTGTTGTAGGCATTCATTAATACATCATTAGCACCTAATACATCTCCGGCTAATTGTGCTTTCTTAAGTGCATCGGCATCAACTAGTAATGCCTTTGCCACCGCCTCTTGCACATTAGTTATGGAGCGAATCTGTGCTGGAATCTTAGGCTCAATGTTGTGGCATTGATCTAGTACATAAGAAACAGTTGTTCCCTTATCAAAGCCGCCACCTTGATTTACCTCATGCATGATTCTAAATAATTGGAATGGATCTGCTGCGCCAACTATCAAATCATCATCGGCATAAAACCTTGAGTTAAAATCAAATGCGCCCAGACGTTTACGACGAAGCAAGAATGCAACTATGTACTCAATATTTGTACCAGGAGCATGGTGTCCAGTATCCACACAAACACTTGCCTTCGGACCTAACTCTAGGCAATGCACATAAGAGGTACCCCAGTCCGGCACATCGGTTGAGTAGAAAGCTGGTTCAAAAAACTTATACTCCAGCAACATTCTCTGGTGATCGCCAATGCGATCATAAACTTTTTGTAGGGATTCAAATAGGCGATCTTGCCGGCCAGCTAAATCATCTTGGCCAGGATAATTAGTACCATCGGCAAACCAAAGTTTTAAATCCTTAGCCCCTGTAATATCCATAATATCTACACACTCAAGTAGATGATCTACCGCTTTTTGACGGATCTTCTTATCAAAGTGACATACAGAGCCAAATTTATAATCATCATCTTGGAAGGTATTTGAATTTATTGTGCCCAGGTAGACACCATTATCTTTTGCATGCTTTGCTAACTTTGCGTAATCATCAACCTTGTCCCAGGGAATATGCATGGCAACTGCCGGAGCCGCTCCGGTGTACTTATGTACTTGAGCCGCATCTGAAATCTTTTCATACGGGTCTCTTGGTACACCAGGTTGAGCAAAGACTTTAAAGCGCGTACCGGAGTTTCCATACGCCCAGGATGGAGTCTCAATATAGAAGCGCTTGAGTACTTCCTTTGCCTCTTTTGCTGATGCCATTTTTTATACTCTCCCTTTTTATTCGTTGATGGAAAAACTTTATTAATTTAAGTGAAATACCTCTTCTAATTGCAAAAATCCTTCATCTGGTCGCTTGCCCTCTAATGCCACAAAAAACTCAGCCATCTCCGCCTGCCACTTGGCATTAATCTCAGTCTTCTCCATGCCAGCTTTTGCCGCAGCAAGTGAAGGTGTCTCTAAGTATCCAATTAAGGTGCCATCATTTCGATCTAAATATAAAGAGTAGTTATGCCAGCCAGTCTGACTTAAGGCAGCTAGCATCTCTGGCCAGACTTGAGCATGGCGCCTGACATACTCATCCATTTTCTCTTTGCGAACTTGTAATCTAAAACAAACACGCTCCATTAATTAATACCTGGCCTTCATAAAATCTAAAGATTTCTTAGCTAAATCATCGGAATCACTCCATAGATTTCGCCAAACACATAAAGTATTTGAGAGCGATGGATCTACTACCGCAGATGAGAAGGATTCAAAGGTGATTGGACCTTTGTAGTTAATCTTTTTTAACGCAGCAAAAAATGAGTCAAAATCCACAGTACCTGTGCCTAAATATCCACGGTGGCTCTCACCAATATGAACATAGCCCAGTCGATCACCAGCTGCGATCACAGATTTTTGCATGCCATCCTCTTCAATATTCATGTGATAGGTATCAAGGTGCAAATATGCATTTGGCCGATTTACCTCATCTAGAAACGCTAAACCTTCCAGGCCAGTATTCATAATATTGGTTTCATATCGATTAACAACCTCTAAATCGATATTGATTCCCTTATCTGCTGCGTAATCTGCCAGCCGTTGCATCGCTTTAATTGAGTTATTTCTATTCTCTTTAGTAGCTGGAGTTGGATATTTTGCTAATGCAGAAAAAATAACCCCACAAAGCTCAGTGCCGCCAATCTCATGTAATACATCGGTAACTTTACGAAGCAGCTCATCGCCCTTTGCAACAATGGATGGGTCGGTACTTGTGACATCTGTCTTGGCAGATAATCCCAGGGAAGCGTGTGCTCTTAAGCCATACTCCTGTAATAAATCCTTAGTCAACTTAGTATCAAAGTTCCATGGATCAAATATGGCCAGCTCTATGTAGTCATACCCATTACGAGCCGCACTACTGATTGCAGCCCGGGCACTACTTGGCGACCAATCCCCTACCCAAACTAGAGCATGACCACCAAATTCAATTTGCTTTGCTGCTGGCATAGATCACTCCTAACTGGCTGATGAAATGCTTGGAATACTGAGCATTCTTTCACTCTTTTTCAGGGGTGTCCAACTTTTTTATTTATATATCATTATTTAAACAAAAATAAATAAAAAATTAGGGCGGCCCATTTCTAGGCCGCCCTAATTTTTCAGACGAATTAAACTTCTAAATTAGAAGTTGAATTGATCTACGTTGTCCTTAGTGAATACAGTTGCAGGTCCTAGGATAACTTCATTTCCTACTGCACCCTTGATAACTGTACGAGACTTAAGTCCCTTGTCGCCAGGGCCTGACTTAATTGTGGCTCCGACCTTCACGCTTTGCTTCTTGTTCACGATTGAGTTTGCAACCTGAACTGCAACATATCCGAAGTTTTCAACATCCCATAGAGATGCTTGAGCTCCAGAACCATCCTTGATGTATGTCTTCATGTCATTTGGAAGACCTAGACCAGTTACGAAAACCTTGCCCTTTGAAGCTGAGCCAGAAACGTACTTAGCTGCAGCAACAATACCTACTGAAGTAGGAGCAACGATTGCCTTGATGGTTGGGTACTTCTGAATTAGACCTTGGGTCTCAGTTGTTGACTCTTCTGGCTTATCTAGACCGTAAGCAGTTGCTACAACCTTAACATTTGGATACTTAGCAGCAAGCTCCTTCTTCATGTAATCAATCCATACGTTCTGGTTGGTTGCATCTGGAGTTGTTGAAAGGATCGCGATATCACCTGAACCACCAGCAAGATCAGAAGCAGACTTAGCAAGAGCTTGTCCGATACCCTCTGATGAAGCTTGGTTTACGAATACTGATCGACCAGCTTGTGCAACATCTGAATCGTAAGTAACAACTGTTACCTTCTTCTTCATTGCTGCCTTAAGTGCTGGAACTAGCGCATCTTTGTCGTTAGCAGCAACGATTAATACGTTGTATCCGCCTTGTACAGCTGCGTTAATTTCTTTTACCTGTGCTGCTGCAGTAATTTCAGTTGGGCCCTTGTATGCACAAGTTGCCTTCAACTCTTTACATGCACGCTCTACACCCTTGTGGGCAGCTTGGAAATATCCAATTGTTCCTAATTTAGGAATGTGAGCGATTTTTAACTTGGTAGCAGCCTGTGCTGGTGCTGCAACAACAGCTGTTGCGGCAAGAGCGGCGATACCAATTGCTGAGAGTACTTTCTTCAAAGTAGTTCCTTCCGATTGGGATTACAAGACCTTTATTGGACTTGCAAGTAGGCCTAGGAAAGTAGCTACGACTCCTAGGACTGCCGGGTAAACCTACTTGCTGTAGTCGATTACTCGCAAGTCGGATTTATAACATTTAAGTTGTATTACCGCAGATAATGCGGTTCAAATGCGCCTAGCCCATCACCAATCCGCCATTTACATTGATCGCTGCTCCAGTTACATAGGAGGCCTTCTCAGATGCTAAGAAGGCGATCATGCTAGCTATTTCCTCAGCTTTTCCTAAGCGAGCAAGTGGTGTTTGTTTCAACCACTCATCCATCCGCCCAACAGATCTTTGCGCAATCATATTAGTTTCAATTCTTCCAGGCAGTACCGCGTTAACTGTTACGCCACTTGCGCCAAACTCTTTTGCTGCTGAATATGTTAAACCTAATAATCCAGATTTTGCCGCGGCATAGTGGGCATGATTTGCCGAGCCAGTTAATGCCACCTGTGAAGAAACATTAATAATTCTTCCCCACTTTTTTAAGAGCATATGATCTGCAGTTGCTCTAATTAATTTAAAGGCAACTGATAGATTTAAATTTATTGCCTCATCCCATAACTCATCACTCATCTTGGTAATACTTGCATCACTCATCAGCCCGGCATTATTAATTAAGATATCTATCGCCCCAAGCTCGCCGGTTACATTTTTAACTAAATCCTCAGCACCGCCCTTTTGGGTCAAATCTGCATGAAAAATTTCAACTTTCGCCCCATTACTCTTTAATTGATCAGCTAATTTAATCGCAGCCTCTTTACTATTTGAGTAATGCAGGGCAACACTTAAATTATCAGCTGCCAGAGCAGAGACTGTGGCCGCACCAATACCAGTGGCCCCACCTGTTACCAATGCCACCTTCACTTTAAACCACCCTTTTTTATAAACTCAGCCATAGTTATTGGATTTGCAACTCTACTTGGAATTTTACCGGCTTTAATCATTAATAAATCATCAACTACCATCTTTGAATGATGCTTTACCACCCCAGTTGTTGCCCCAGCCAAGTGTGGACTTAGCACGACATTGGAAAGTTTTCGTAGCGGAGAATCACCTGGCAGGGGCTCACTTGGATAGACATCTAGCGCTGCACCTGCAATCTTGTTTTCAGCTAATACGTTATAAAGCGCGGCATAATCCACCAGCGCTGCTCGAGCCGTATTTATAAAGTAGGCACTTTTTTTCATTTGAGCAAAGGCTTTGGCTGAAAATACCCCAGTACTTTCAGGCGTAACCTTAGCCGCCATAACGACAAAATCACTTTCGCTAGCTAGCTGATCTAGCTCGACTGATTTAATATTTAACTTAGCTAATTGTTCTGCGTTGGCGTATGGATCAAAGGCAATTAATTTCATCCCAAGTGCGCTAGCGCGTTTTGCAATCTCTTGACCAATAAAGCCAGCCCCAACTAAGCCAACAGTTTTACCCATTAACTCCTCACCTTGAAATCTTTGAAAGGGTGCACTCGGATCCATACTCCACTCAGAGGTAACCGCTTTGCGATCACCTGCCTTATCACTATAGGAAACTGAGGTTAATTCATCGGTATATCTAAGTAGGTGATGGGTGGTAGCAATACTTCTGGCAACTGAAAGCATCAAGCCGATTGTGTACTCAGCCACAGCAACCGCATTTCTTCCTGGAGTAAATAAAACTGGAATATTCAACTTTGTCGCCGCCTCAATATCAGTACTTGCAGCTGGCTCATTTCGCAGACATGCCATTAGCTTTAATCTGGAGCCACTTTCTAAAATCTTTCCTGTGATATTTTCAAACTCAATAATGGCTATATCTATATCTTTAAATTTTGTAATCAATTGATCTGGATCTAACTTAACTCCAGTAACACCAAAGCCACCCTGCTCAACCTCAAAGCCATTTGCAGTTAATCGATCTACTTCAACCGGATCAAACCGAGCGGTTATAAATACCTTCACTTATTTACCCACAAAGTTAGCTGAGGCAGCAGATGCGTCAAACTCACCCTTTAAACTCTCATATAGATTTCTAAATCTTGCATACCGCTCTTGGTAGTAATCATGATTAGCTTTGTTTGGTAGGTAGCGATTTTCAATGCTCACAGTTGAGTTTATTACATCTCTAATATCTGAAAAACTACCTGATCCTAATCCGGCTAAATAAGCATCACCGACCGCCGCCCCACTTGAGTCCTTTAAGATAGCAATTGGTAACCCTAAAACATCAGCTTTAATTTGATTCCAAAGCGCACTCTTGCTGCCGCCGCCAATACTTCTGATCTCATCGATTTTTATGCCAGATTGTTTTCCAATCTCAACATTGTGAGCTAAGGCAAATGCAGTGCCCTCTAAAACCGCCCTAAACATCATTTGTGGTGTGGTGGTTAAAGTTAAGCCAAAGAAGACTCCTCTGGCATTTGTATTCCAGATCGGACTTCGCTCGCCCATCATATATGGCAAGAAAATTACTCCCTCACTACCTGGTGCTACCTGCGTAGCCATTTGGGTTAGCTCTGGCATGGAGTTTTGATCTTTTAAAATACTTGTCACAAGCCAAGAAACACTTGCGCCGGCAGCGACCATGGCGCCAAGTCGAAGTTGTCGATTTACAATCGCATGATCAATAGCCACAAAGGCGTCATTAAAATTATTACCATCGGTGGGCATTATTAATACGGTAGAGGTGCCAGTCATCTCCGCGACTACTCCTGGATCAATCACCCCAGTTTCTACCGCAGCTGAGCAACCATCAACTGTGCCAAAGTAAACTGGTGTACCAACTGGAATTTTTGCCTCATTTTCTTGGATTACCTCACCTAATAAATCACTTGCTAGGCCAATTGGTGGAAACTTTGATTGATCAAGGCCAATAAAATCCAAAACTTCAGTGGCCCAATCTTTATTATCGGCATTTCTAAGTTGTAAGAGTGAGGCGTGAGCAGAATCTAAACTAAATTTGCCAGTTAATTTGTAATTTAGGTAACCTGGGATTTGCAAGAAAAACTTACTTTTAGCGTAATTATCTGGCTCATTTTCTTTAAGCCACATAATTTTAGACGCTACATAATATGGATCGGCCCGATTGCCAGTTAGCTGTGAAATATTAGGAAATTTTTTTCCAAGTTTATCTGCCTGTGCCTGAGCTCTTCGATCCATCCAGATCAGTGCATTTCTTACCGGCTGGCCGGTATTATCAACGCCCAATAATGTTGGCGCCTGTGAGGAGATTGCAACGCCTGTAATTTTTGCACCCGGCGCCTGAGATATTGCATCCCCAGTTGCTTTACAAAAACTTATCCACCATTGATTTGCATCTTGTTCCACCCAACCTGCTTGCAGGTGAATAGTTGGATACTCAGCTCTGCCTTGGGCAACCAGGTGGCCAGATTGGTCAATTAATACCGCTTTTGTTGCGGTGGTTCCAACATCAACCCCCAGTAAGAGCGGTTGCATTGCTTACTTTTTTAGAGCTTTGAGCTCTCTTCGCTGCTTATTTTTAGCAACTAGTACGGGTCCAGCTACTGAAATTAACAACAAAAGACCGGTAACAATAGTTCGCCACTGCGCATTGATCTCACGAAGAGTTAGCCATGATTCAACTGATCCAGCAAGTAGCACACCTGCCACAACTCCCCAGATAGTTCCAATTCCACCAAATATTGAAACGCCACCAAGCAAGATAGCTGAAATTACTAATAACTCTAAGCCCACACCATTATCAGCTTGCGCAGTTGAAAATCGGAATGTGTAAACCATGCCGGCAACCCCTGACATAAAACCAGTAAAGGTAAAGACGATCATTTTGTGGCGAACAACATTAATACCAGCAAACTTTGCCGCCTCTGGACTTTGTCCAATCGCAAGTGTGCGACGTCCAAATGGTGTTCTATGAAGCAGAAGTCCAAAGATAATGCCAAAGATAATAATCATCGGCAAAGTCTTCGGCATAAATGTTGTGCCAAATGTGTCAAAGCCAAAGCTAGTCCAAAACTCTGGGAACTCATTTACTGTGTTCTCTCCCAAAATTCCATTAGCAATACCTCGGTATAACGCCAGGGTTCCAATAGTTACTGCCAAAGAACCAAGTCCTAACTTGGTTACTAAGAAACCATTAACAAATCCGCACACGGTTCCAACTACTAGGCAGATGAGTATGGAGAGCCAAATTGGTGCGCCCTTGGCATAACTCCAACCCAGCATCGAGCTACTTAAAGCCAAGATTGATGCCACCGAAAGATCAATCTCACCCAAAATAATCATAAACAACATGGCAAAAGCGATGATCATAATCTCACTTGTATTTGAAAAAATATAAGAGAAATTTAAAGCTGTTAGGAATCCTTCAGTAGTAATTGAAGCCAAAATAATTACTGCAAATAGGAAAACTAATATTGCCGTATCCCAACTCTTTCGAACTGGAATTACCTTAGGAAAAATTGCCATGGTTAGATCCTCTCCCTAATTCTCTGTTGTAAGAGTCGTTTCTCACTTCTGACTGCCAGTACGCGATCGGCATAAATTGCAATAATAAGAAGTAGACCATTGATAGCAGATTTCCAGAATGCATCTACGCCAAGGGCAGCCAAGCCACCTTGAATAGTTTGCACTAATAGCGCACCAATTACTGCACCAACTGCAGTACCAGTTCCACCAAAAATTGAAACTCCACCAATTACGCAAGCTGCTACTACCGCTAACTCCTGGCCGTAAAAGGCGGTGGAATCAACTTGGGCAAATCGCATTAAATAAAAGACGGCAGCTAACCCTGCCATGGCACCGGAGAATACAAATGCCAAGAAGGTTCTGCGGAATACCTTTAGTCCTACCAAATCTGCAGCTGGCGGATTGCTTCCAATAGCATATGCATCTCTACCAGATTTTGCATACTTCATAAAATATGCAATTACAATCATAAAAATAATTACTAATGCAAAGGTAAATGGTAGTAAACCAAAAAATACTCGCTGGCCAAGATCTTCAATCAAGCTAGGTGGCATCTCTTGGGCGTTGTAATCTACCGAGTTTGAAATAACATAAACTAAACCTCGGACTATATAAAGAGTTCCGAGAGTCACCACAAGTGAAGGCAATCTTAATCCTGCGACAAGTAATCCATTTACGATGCCAACTAATGCACCAATAATTGGCCCAACGATAAAGCATTGGACCCAGGTGAAATCTGGATTTTTTGCACACATATCAGCAATTAGCCATGCGGTTAGACCAACAGTAGAGGCAATAGATAGATCAATGTGTCGCATTACCACCACTGGTGTGATGCCAATTGCAAGTAGTGCAACAACAGAGGTTGAGGTAAGTAAATCTCTAGTGCCATCACCAGTTAAAAAGCGTGGGTTAATTAAACCAGTCACTCCTACCGCAATTAACAAAATTATGCCAAGGCTTGCTTCCCGGCTAGATGGCTTTAATTTATTTAGTAGATTCATAATTTAAGCACTCTTCTTTCCGGTAGTTGCAGCGGCAATAATTTTTTCTTGAGTTGCCTCTTTTCTAGAGTATTCAGCAACCTGGCGACCCTCCCGCATAACAATAATTCGATCTGCCATACCAAGTACCTCTGGTAACTCTGATGAGATCATCAAGACCGCCTTGCCCTCACTTGCTGCTTGATTTACCAATCTATGAACCTCAGCCTTTGTAGCCACATCAATACCACGGGTTGGTTCATCCACAATTAATAGATCTGGATCGGTAGCAAGCCATTTGGCTAATACTGTCTTCTGTTGATTACCACCTGATAATCGATCAACTGGATCTGCTTGGTTATTAAATTTAATACTTAACTTCTCGCGCCAGGTATTGGTCAACTCCCGCTCGCGCTTGAAATTAATTAAGCCTCTATCAGTCAATCTGTCAAAAGATTCCATGGAAATATTTCGATTAACCCCAGCAATCATAAATAATCCCTGTTGGCGACGATCCTCTGGCACCAAGGCAATCTTTCGCGCCATCGCTTCAACTGGTGAACCAGCGGGCAGTACTTCACCATTAATTTTTACTGATCCGGATTCATACTTATCAACACCAAATATTGCTCGAGCTACCTCAGATCGGCCGGCACCTACTAAGCCCGCTAAGGCGACAATTTCACCTTTTTTCACATTAAATGAGATATTTCTAAAGTAAGCCGGATTAGTTAGATCATTTACCTCCAGCACAACTGAACCAATCTTATTTTCAGTCTTTGGGAATAACTCAGTTAGCTCTCGACCAACCATATCCTTAATAACTTTTTGTAAGTTTGTATCACCTACTGGGGCTTCGCTAACTGTTGCACCATCTCGCATAACTGTTATGTAATCTGAGATTGCAAATACCTCATCTAGACGGTGGCTAACAAAGATAACTGCCTTATTTGAAGCTTTCAGAGATTTCATTACGGTCATCAATCGATCTACCTCAGAGGCAGAAAGAGCCGCAGTTGGCTCATCCATCAAAATGATATTGGCATTCATTGAAAGAGCTTTAGCAATTTCAACCACCTGCTGATCTGCAATTGAAAGTCCACGTGCTTGCCGTTTTGGATCTAACTCAACTCCTAGCTCCTTAAATAATCTTGCAGCCTCAGATTGTGCAAACTTCCAATCAATAATCTTTCCCTTTTTAGGTTGGCGACCAATAAATACATTCTCTGCCAATGATAAATCTAAAAACAATGATGGCTCCTGATAAATAACAGCAATACCCTGCTCAATTGAGGCTTGTGGTGAGCCAGTAATAAAATCTTTACCAGCTAATTTAATTGTGCCGCCATCATTAATATGCACACCAGCTAGAATCTTTAACATGGTGGATTTTCCAGCGCCATTCTCACCAAGGAGGGCGTGAATCTCACCTGCTCTGATCTTTAGGTCAGTTCCTCTAAGGGCAACTGCACCACCGAATCTCTTTTGCACCTTATTCATCTCTAGAAGAAGATCACCCTTTTTAACCACTACTACTCCGTTCTAGTCTGAGTTCGAACAATACAGATGGTAAAAATCTCTCGCTGACCCTACCGCCAACGGCTCGACTTTCCTAGGTATGGGAGATCATTCTCAGCATCGATTAGTAACAAAAAAGTAATCCCAGCCCGCTGCCATCTTAGAATCTGGACAGATTTTAGATTCAATACTATTTATTTGTTTCTAATAGATAAGTAGACGATGGGTGCTCTGGTGCGGAAGAGTGTGAGGCTATGAAGCGCTACCTGGCCCTGGATATGGGTGCTGAATCTGGCAGATTGATGTCGGTAAGTATTGATGATCAAATCTTCACCCAAGAGATCCATAGATTTCTAACCCCAGTTAAAACCGATTCTAGAAATAGAAGGTGCTGGGATTTTCCAAAGATAATTGATGAGGTAGTGATCGCATTAAGTAAGGCAAGTAAAAGCGGACCATATGAGGCGCTAGCGGTCGATACTTGGGGATTAGATTTTGGATTGGTCGATGCGAGTGGTGAAATAATTGAATTACCAGTTAGCCATCGTGATCATAGAACTGATGGCATGTTAGCTGAGGCTGAAAAGTTAGTTGGAAAAAGGCGATTGCACTTTGAAAGTGGTTGTCAATTACTAGAGGTGAACTCAATTTATCAATTACTGGCTATTGCCCAGCAAACACCAGATGAGTTTGAAAAAGCTAAGCATTTATTATTTATGCCAGATCTTGTTTTGTATGCCTTAACTGGTGTGATTGGAACTGAGTACACCATTGCATCTACCTCTGGTTTATATGATGTAGTAAGTAATAAGTGGGCAGAAAATTTAGCTAAGGATTTAGGAATTCCACTTAATATTTTTACCAAGGTTGAAGATCCAGGAACTATCAGAGGTGAGTTAAAAAAAGAGCTGCAAGATAAAACTGGCATTGGCCCAATTAAATGTATTGCCACAGCAAGTCATGACACCGCATCTGCGGTATTTGCCACACCTTTGCTTTCACCAGGTAGTGCCTATATCTCTAGTGGCACCTGGTCATTACTTGGCGTTGAGTTATCAGCACCTGTTGTAAATGAGATAACTATGAATGAGCGCCTTACAAATGAGGGTGGTTATGACCGAAGTATTCGCCTACTTAGAAACATTATGGGTCTTTGGTTAATTCAAGAGGTAAGACGAGATCTAAAAGAGAGTGGAGTTGAATTAAGTTATGCCCAATTAGTTGAGCAAGCAAAACAGGTAGCAGATCCATTTGCCACACTTATATTTGTAGATGCATCTTTATTTATCCACGCCGGTGGCATGATTGAGCGGATTCAAAGATTTGCTAAAAATACCAATCAAAAAATTCCAACTACCCCAGGTGAGATTGCCCAAACTGTATTTGCATCCTTAGCCTTGCAATATGCCAAGACCTGCGACAGCTTGGCCATACTTAGTAATCTACCAATGCCGGCAATTCATATTGTTGGTGGCGGATCCCAAAATGAACACCTATGCCAATTAACCGCAGATATCTCAGGCCGGCAGGTAATTGCCGGTCCAGTGGAGGCAACCGCGCTAGGAAATGCCATGGTCTCTGCGATTGCCCTAGGCATGCAGCCGCACTTAACCGATAAGAATTCTGCTCGAAAGATGATTGAAAACAGCAATTTAGGTTTAAAGAAATTTCTACCCAGCTCAGGGATAAATCCAAATACAATTGCTCAAGTTCGCACTCGATATGAAAAATTAACTCAGGAGGATATGCGGTGAGTGAATTAATCTCGCAGTTAACTAATTTAGCTAGAGTCACCGGCTCGCCTGAGGCGGATTTAACAATTGTGGCGGAAGGCAACATCGCCGTAGTTGAGCCAGGTACAAATCGATTTTTAGTTAAGGCAAGTGGTGTAGTTATGGGGCAGGCCACCGATGAGGATTGGGTTTATTTAGATTTAGCAAAATGTTCCCAGCTACTAGCAGATGCCAGTAAAAGTGGAGTGACAAAAAAGCTAGATCAAGCCTTTGATCAAATTCTTAAATCATCTACCACTCCAGATGGCAAGATTCGCAAAGCAAGTATTGAAACTATGGTGCATGTGGTGGCATTTGCATTAATGGATGCCACCTGGTCACTTCATACTCACCCAACCCCAGTTGTTGCCCTAGCTGCTAGTAAGGATGCAGCTAAACATTACAGCGGCACAGTTTTTCCAGATGAGGCAGTTGTCTGTGGACCAGTGCCATTATTTCTGCCCTATGAATCCCCTGGTTTAGCTCTTGGAGTTGGGGTTTATCAGGGAGTACTTAAGTATCAGAAAAAGTATGAGAGATCTCCTGGCCAAATTATTTTAGGAAACCATGGGCTTTGCACCTTTGGCTCAGTTAGTAATGAAGCCCTCTCCACTACTCAGATTGCAGTTAAGGCGGCCAAGGTAAGAGTTGGCGCATTATCTAGTGGCGGAATTAATTTTATCTCTAAAAAAGATGCAGAGGCGATCGCCTTTCGACCAGATGAGTTGTTGCGACGCAAGATGCTCGCTGAGCAAAAAAAGAAATAACTAAAGAGAAAATGCAACCACTTGCAGTTACCTTTGATATTGGTGGGGTGATCTACTCAGATGATGTCTTTAAGCGAGCTATCTTTACGGCGTTAAATAAATTATCAACTGGCATTGAGCAAGCCGCCTTTGATCAGATTTATCAGGAGCACTTAAAATCCCAATCTGGCTCACTGCGTAGCAAATTATGTCAGCACTTCTTAGGCTCACTTGAAAAACGAGATGAGTTAATGAAGATTGCTACCCAAAATTGGTTATTTACTCCCGAAGATCTCTATCAAGATAGTAAAGCTGCTATTGCTACGTTAAAGAGTACGGGCGTAAAAATAGGTATCGTGGCAAACCAACCAGCCTCGGTGGTGGAGTCATTAAAGGCAGATCAAATTTATGATCTAATTGATTTTCTGGGCGTCTCAGCTATTGTCGGTATTGAAAAACCAAATCCGGCGATCTTTGAGCTGGCCATTAGTAAATTAGCCACCCCGGCTAATCAAATTATCCATATTGGCAATCGCATCGATACCGATGTCTTGCCGGCAAAAAAATTGGGGATGAAAACAGTTTGGGTAAGACGTGGTGAGGCAAATCCAGATCCAAGTCCGGCCGACTTAGCGCAAGCAGATATCACAGTTGAAAATTTAGCCAACCTTACGCAGCTAATAAGTAAGTTATGAATAAAGATCTTTATATCGGCATCGATATTGCCACTGAAAATGTTAGAGCGGTAGCGATTGATAAGAGTGGAGCAGCCCACGCCCAAGCTAGCGCACCACTTGCTAAGGTGATGGCAGGAAGTGATAAGAGATTAACTCAAGATGTGCGCAGCTGGATAGGAGCTGTAAGTAAGGTCCTAGGTGAGATTGCCAAGATACTTACTGAAAAACAATTAAGTGCAGTATCCCTTTGTATCTCAGCTACCAGTGGCACCTTTGTGATCACCAATGAACGGGGTGAGCCAATTGCAGATGCAGCGATGTACAACGATGGCCGGGCTGCTTCCGTATTAGGCCGGGCTGAGAAAATTATTGCTCAAGCAAATCAGCCTGGACCTTTCTTATTAGCAAACACCCCAGAGTTTGTCATCTCTTATTTAAGCTCTACCCCACTTGCCCAAATTGCCACCGATAGCAGCCACTCTTTAAAAATTGGAGTTGATCTAGAAAATATCACCTACTCCCCAGCTGCGCTAAGTACCGCGCAGGTATTAAATATAAAGCTGCCTAAATTAGAGCTACCTGGAAGTAAATTAGCTACCTTAAGTAAAGAGATTGCAGATCAATTAGGGCTAGATCAAATTCCAATTTATGCCGGCATGACCGATGGTTGCACCGCGCAAATCTCTGCCGCCGGGGCTAATGGTTCAGTTACCTCACTTGGCACCACCATGGTGATTAAAGCGGTAAGTATAAAAAATATTAGCGGCCCCGCCTTTTACTCTCACCTACTTCCTAAAAATAGATATTTAGCTGGTGGTGCTAGCAATATTGGTGGGATAAGTTATAAAGAGTTTGCTAGCGATATTGATAATTGGAATCAAAAAGCTACCGATTTTGGGGTGGCAAATATGGTCTGCTATCCACTGCCAGCTGTTGGTGAGCGATTTCCATTTTTATCTACCCAGATGCCAAAGCTAGAAAGTAATCTGGCCAGCGGTGAGGTGGAGAGGTATCGCGCAATATTGGAGGCGATCGCATTTACCGAAAAGTATGCTTATGATTTATTGGAAAAAGCTGGCGCAAGTATCTCTTCTCAAATCTTTACCGTCGGTGGTGGTGGTAAATCAAATCTACTAAGCCAAATCAGAGCAACGGTTATGAATAAGCCGGTAGTGATTATGGCTAAAAGTGGTAGTGATATTGGCGCTGCCATGCTCGCCTATGCCAGCCATAATGCCCAAGATAATGATTTAGCCAAAGCCTTATCTGAGATAAATATTGCCCAAACCAATATCTTCACCCCACAAGATGATCAGCGGGCAGAGCTAGCGCGAAATTATCAAAGCTTCCTGGAGTTAACTGCCAAGTACAAAGGGTAGTAACCTTCTGACACTATGCGCCAGGTTTTAATCTTAAATCCAGCAGATAACATTGCAATCTGCTTAACCGATATGCAAGCTGGCCAAGAGTTAGCTCAAGATAATTTGAAGTTAACCTTCAAACAATCAATTCCCAGAGGCCATAAGGTGGCAACTAGCGATATTAAAAAAGGTGATGGGATTATTAAGTATGGCGAGCGCATGGGACATGCCACAAAAGATATTACTCGCGGTGAACATGTTCATACCCACAATGTCTTAGGCGATCGCCTATCTACTGAGAGTGCCTAACAGATGAGTATTACTGGTTTTGCCCACAAAGGTCGTGGGGTGGGAGTGCGCGATCACCAATTAATTTTGCCATCGGTAGTTTGCTCAACCCATGTCAGCCGAAAGATTGCAAATGCAGTTGGGGCAATTACCTTTGCCCATCAAAATGGTTGTGGAATTATTGGCATTGATGTGCCGGGGGTAGATAACTTTTTTATTGAGTTAGCTAATCATCCAAATGTGCAATCGGTCTTAGTGGTATCTCTAGGCTGTGAAACTATTCAAGGACCAGAGCTACTTCCTAAGATAAATCAGGAGCTATCTCGGCTACTTGTAATCCAAGAGTCTGGGGGTGCTACCGGCACCTTTGAATCTGGGGTTAAAGATGCCCGCCAGCTGCAAGAGAATTTTAAGAGTGAGAGGGTAGCTTTAGATAAGTTAATTATTGGTCTAGATAT
>DAOROF010000007.1:17871-26554 GCA_035441405.1 Candidatus Nanopelagicus sp. | reverse complement strand
CTGGGGATGAAGATGCGTAGAAAGAAACACCACCAGCGAGAATGGCGCTAATCAGAATGGCGCTTGCAAAAAATTTACGGTTTGAAATTTTCATAATCTATGACCTTATTTCTAGTGGGCTGTTTTTACTATCCCAACCAAAAACTAGATCTGAGCGGCTTGCTAGGACTGCGCTAACTGTTAGAGCTGTAATTATTGCTTCGCCAATTCCAATCAAAATATGAGAACCAACCATTGCGTTTAAAACAGTTCCCACCGAAAAAGTTGCATTTGCGCCAATTGCATATTGAATTACAAATCCAATCGCTGCTGCTGGCACTGAGATAAGTGCTGAAATAAAAGTTGCCACTACTAACCAGGATTTCGTCTTCGGCAGGATCTTTTTTAGGAGCATAAAGACTATAAAGCTAACCCAGACGCTAATTACTGCCATATTAAAAATACTTAAGCCAAGAGCGGTTAATCCGCCATCGGCGAATAGAAAAGCTTGAATGATCAAGACAACAACAAGTGCCAAGGTTGCCGCATATGGGCCCACCAAAACCATTGCAAGTGCGGCACCAATTAAGTGACCGCTGGTACCGGCAGCTACTGGGAAATTGAGCATTTGAACTGCGAAGATAAATACCGCCGTAAGTCCAGCAAGTGGTGCACTTTGCTCACTTAACTGTTTTCTAGCTCCCTTAACCGCGCCAGCAACCGCAACGGAGGAGGCTGCCGCAAAGGCAGCTGAGGTAGGAATATTGATAAAGCCATCCGGGATATGCATGAACCTAGGTTAATGCAAACAATTCGCATCTGCAAAGATTCGCAATAGATGTTGCTACCCTTTAATCATGGGATCCAGTCGCACGCGAATAGCCGGCCTACTAGCTTTGATGATTGCCGCTTTCCCCACCCCGCAAGGAGCCTCGGCTCATACCAGGTTAATCTCATCTACTCCGGAAGTTGGGGTGACACTTAATACTTGGCCAACCCAGGTGAAATTAGAGTTTGATCAAGCATTGGTAGATATTGGGCAAGAAAAATCAAATGTCGTTGTCATAAATAACTCACTCGGGGATCAAGTTAGCCAGGATGATGAGGTTATAAATGAAAATGTAATCTCTGTATCTTTAACGCCAAATGAGGTTAAGGGGCCGGTTTTGGTCTTTTACCGTGTGGTTTCAGCTGATGGGCATCCAGTTGAGGGTGAATTTGCTTTCAATTTTTCTGAAGAACAAAGTGCTGAGGTCGACTCAATTAATCAGGATCCAACAACAGATTTCCCACTTACTATTTACATAGCCTCAGCAGCTTTTATTGCCTCTGGAATATTTTTTGCAATTTACTCATATCGACGCAGAAATCTAGGATAAATAAAAAACGCCCCAGAGACTGAGGCGTTTTTTATGCTTATTTTTATAGATCGTAATACAGTTCAAACTCAGCTGGATGTGGACGTAACCTGACGTAATCCACCTCCTGCTTGCGCTTAAAGTCAATCCAGGTATCGATTAAGTCCTTGGTAAATACGCCGCCGCGAGTTAAAAACTCATTATCTTTTTCAAGATTATCCAGTACCGCATCCAATGATCCAGGAACCTGAGGAATTGCTGCTGCCTCTGCTCCTTCTAATTCATATAGATCCTTATCAACTGGCTTTGGTGGTTCGATCTTGTTTTGAATTCCATCTATACCTGCCATCAACATCGCTGCAAATGCTAGATATGGATTAGATGATGGATCTGGGCAACGGAATTCAATTCGTTTTGCCTTTGGATTTGATCCAGTAATTGGAATTCGGATACATGCAGATCGATTTCTAGCAGAGTAAACCAAATTAACTGGTGCCTCATACCCTGGTACTAATCTCTTATAAGAGTTAACTGTTGGGTTGGTAAACGCTAACAGTGATGGAGCATGCTTTAGCAAGCCTCCGATATACCAACGAGCAGTATCTGATAGATCACCATAGCCATCTCCCCAGAACAATGGTTTGCCATCTTTCCAAAGTGATTGGTGTACATGCATTCCAGAGCCATTGTCACCAAATAATGGTTTTGGCATAAATGTTGCGGTTTTACCAGCTGCCCAAGCAGTGTTCTTAATGATGTATTTAAATTTCATTAATTCATCTCCAGCAGTCAAGATATCGCTGAAGCGGTAATTAATTTCCATTTGTCCAGCAGTTCCAACTTCATGGTGGGCTCGCTCAACAAGCAGACCTACTTTGCCAAGATTCATCACCATTTCATCACGTAGATCAGCAAATTGATCTGTTGGTGAAACTGGGAAGTAACCACCCTTAATTCTGGTGCGATATCCACGGTTTGGAGTGCCATCAGCATCCTCTTCAATTCCAGTATTCCAAGCGCCCTCATAAGACTCAATATGATGGAAAGCTTGATTCATTCCAGTTAAGAATCTGATTCGATCAAATACATAGAACTCAGCCTCTGGTGCAAAGAATGCAGTATCTGCAATTCCAGTAGAGCGCATAAACTCAACTGCTTTTGCCACAATTCCACGTGGGTCTCGGGAGTATGCAGAGTTATCGCTTGGATTATGTACTGAGAAAATAATTATTAATGTTTTCTCTTTACGGAATGGATCAAGATAAGCAGATGATGGAACTGGTAGAAGTTTCATATCTGATTCATGAATTGATTGGAATCCTCGAATTGAAGAGCCATCAAACATCAGGCCATCTGTAAATACGCTCTCGTCAAACGATTCAACTGGAACGTTAAAGTGGTGTTGAATACCAGGAAGATCTATAAATCTTACGTCGATCAACTTCACATCATTTTTCTTGATGTAATCAAAAATCTCAGATGAGTTTTTAAACATCTTTTCTCCCGTTTACTAAAGTGCTGAAAGTAGGGCCACATTGCACCGCTTCAGATGGGTAAAACCTAGTAGAAAATAGTGAAAAAGTAGTAAAGCCTGTGTTACAGCCATGTTTCCTACCTCGGCTAGGAGATAGGGTTACCCGCATGAATTGGCAAGGAGAGCCCCAATTACTGCCAGAGGCCACATTATTAAGGCGGGTTATCGCCCTAATAATTGACTGGACGATGTCTAGGTTGATTGCGGGTCTAATTGGACCATATCTATTTTTTGATAGTGATTTTAATACTCTGATTGTTTTTTATTTAGAGGTAACTCTATTTACCACTTTATTTCAAGCCTCCGCTGGTCAGCGAATTATGGGCGTTAAAGTGCTCAGCTATCCTGATCAAACTCGAATTTCAGCAAAGCAAGTGGCTTTAAGAACATTACTAATATGTTTGGTACTGCCGGCAGTATTCACAAAAGATGGCAGGGCACTTCATAATCATTTCACTAATAGCCAGACAGTAAGAGAGCTTTACTAGAGGTTATTACCTTCTTGGCATTCTGATATTAGTTGGCATTGGTCCTTTTGGCATAGGAAGATTTAAACCACCAACAGATTTAACTCGTGCTCGTACCTCTCTAAGCTGAACAGTACTTAATTTCTTAGGTAATTTCTTTAAATGTTTTTGCAGCTTACGTATTGAAACCTGACCTTCCCCATCACCAACAATAACTTCAGTTACTGGTACGCCAGATAAAAATCTTTCCATTTTACGTCGTTCATCTTGCATTAAAGATTTAACTCCAAAACCACCTTCGCCAACTAGAATAATTCCAGCTTTACCTGATACCCGATGGACCATGTCTTGATTACGATTAACATTTACCGCCGGAGTAGTGAGAAAACCTCTTCTAATTGACATCAATACACTCGCACCAGCACCAATCTGACCTTCAATTGAAGAAAAAGCCGCGGTATTGGCATATCGAGTAAAAAGGAAAAAGGCTGCTAAGAATGCAAGTGGGAGTGAAAGAAATCCGGCATAGATTGGATGATCAAGGTTGTATCCAATAATTACGCCAAATGCAAGAATCAAAACAAAAACTAATAGGCACCAAAATACTGCAAGTGGTGAATCTTTTTTAACTAGCCGATAAGCATCTTTAACAACTGCTAATTGAGATTGTTTTTTGGCAGTACCAGTTTTCGCTTGTTCTTCTTTTTTC
Source organism: Candidatus Nanopelagicus sp. (assembly GCA_035441405.1). Taxonomy (GTDB): domain Bacteria; phylum Actinomycetota; class Actinomycetes; order Nanopelagicales; family Nanopelagicaceae; genus Nanopelagicus. The sequence continues at coordinate 22,507 of DAOROF010000007.1, read as the reverse complement.
TTTTTGCGTCCAAACATTATCTCTCCTTATTTAATTGCTCGAGCAGCCATGGCTTGATTGTAAAGGCGACCTGCTCTATAGCTAGAACGTACCAATGGACCACTCATTACGCCAAGAAACCCAATATCTTCGGCCTCTTTGCTTAACTCTACAAACTCGTTTGGCTTAACCCACCTTACAACCGGATGGTGCTTGGCCGATGGGCGTAGGTATTGCGTAATTGTAATTAGGTCACAGCCAGCCGAGCGAAGATCGGTAAGTGCCTGCGAAACTTCATCCCGGCTTTCACCCATTCCTAGAATTAAATTAGATTTTGTAATTAAACCAAAATCTCTAGCTTGCGTAATTACATCAAGAGATCTTTCATATCTAAATGCAGGTCTAATCTGCTTAAAAATCCTCGGTACCGTCTCTAAATTATGTGCAAATACTTCAGGCCTAGTTTCAAACACCTGATTCAATAAATGTGAATGGCCACTAAAGTCAGGAGCTAGCATCTCAACGCCAACTCCAGGATTTAATGCATGAACTTGTGAAATAGTTTCTGCGTATAGCCAAGCACCTTCATCATCTAAATCATCTCTAGCAACTCCAGTAATGGTTGCATACCTTAAATTCATACTCTTTACTGATTCTGCAACTCTTCTTGGCTCATCACGGTCAAGAGGTTTTGGCTTTCCAGTATCAATATTGCAAAAATCGCATCTTCTAGTGCAAGCCTCCCCGCCAATTAAAAAAGTTGCTTCTCTATCTTCCCAACATTCGAAAATATTTGGACATGCAGCTTCTTGGCAAACAGTATGAAGTCCCTCAGCCGCTACTAATGATCGAAGCTTTGTGTACTCCGGACCCATATTTGCTCGTGTCTTAATCCACTCTGGCTTTCTTTCAATGGGAGTTTGAGAATTTCGAGCCTCAATTCTAAGAAGTTTTCGTCCAGCTGGCTCAATGCTCATAAACAAACTCTTTCTAGCATTGGATTAATATGTTTTTGTAAAATTGGCATCACCTCTGAAATTGAAATTGATCTATTTAGCTCAACTGATAAAGATGTAACTTTGGCATCCAAAATTCCACAAGGAATGATTTGGTCATAGGCGGAAAGATCTGGGTTAACGTTTAGCGCAAAGCCATGCATTGTGACTCCCTTAGCTACCCTAAGACCGATTGCTGCAATCTTCCGATCACCTTTTGCATCTCGTATCCAAACACCGCTACGCTCACAATATCTTTGAGCTTGAACACCAAACTCGCTACAAACCTGAATTAAGGCATTTTCTAACTCTCTTACAAAACCAACTACATCGGTTGAATTCTTTAATTTGATTATTGGATAGCCAACTATTTGACCAAGGCCATGCCAGGTAATTTTTCCTCCGCGATCAACATCAATTACTGCTGTGCCATCGACTGGCCGATCAGATAACTCGGTTCGACGGCCTGCGGTATAAACCGAGGGGTGCTCAAGTAATAACAATGTATTTGGAGATTGGCCGGAGATAACCTTTTCTTGAATATCCTTTTGCAGCTGCCAAGCTTGCAGATAATCCATTACCCCTAATTGATCAACATGTAGTGATCTATTAATGGTCATGATTGAATTCACAAGGTAAGCCTAATTGCTGGGTGAATATTTGGCTAAAGAAGACGCCTAGTATCGCGGTTGGTGTGAGCAAAATGGCATCGCTGATAGATTTCACCCCTTACCTACTTAAGTTTTTAGAAAGGCTGCTAAACCCATGGTCGGAAAAAGTAAAACAAAAAGCACAGTAAAAGGTCGCAAGCCACTATGGCTAGCGATTGTCGTGATTATCGCTTGGCTTGGAATTTCATCTGTGGCGGGTCCGACCTTTGGAAAACTTTCGACAGTTCAAGAAAATGACAATGCAGCATTTTTGCCAGATAGCGCCGAATCGACTTTAGCTAGCAAAATTACAATTAAATTCTCTGATAGCGATAATGATCAAATTCCAACCTTACTTTTATTCCTAGGTGATGTTAATCCGGCAACAAACCCAGCAAACTTGGCAAAAATTCAAAACTATCTAGATCGAATTGGAAATGAAGTATTACCAGAAACTGGTAAACCACTTTCTACCTACTTTGTCCCAGGCTTTCCAATTCAAGCAATTCCTTCAGCGGATGGAAAGGCTGCACTTGTAAATATCTCTTTGAACTCGGAGATAATTGAGCAGCGGGTTGAGGAAAAACCTACTTTATCTTTGCTGATAGATTTTATGCGCGAGGATTTAAAGAAGAACTTTGAAGCCCAAGAGTTAACCACTCATGTCACCGGCTTTGGCGGAATTTTTGCTGATTTGTTCGGCGCATTTGGATCAATCGATTCAACCTTGTTACTGACAACTTTGTTAGTTGTATCGATCATATTAATTGTGGTTTATAGATCTCCATTGCTTTGGATTCTGCCACTTTTCTCGGCCATTACGGCACTCTCACTTGCTGGCACAATTGTTTACTTTGCTGCCAAGGCTGATTTATTGGATCTAAATGGGCAATCACAAGGAATTCTTTCGGTTTTGGTATTAGGAGCAGCAACCGATTATGCACTCTTACTAATTGCAAGATATCGAGAAGAGTTACATCATCATGAATCTCGATATGACGCAATGAGAGTCTCATTGCGTGGTGTATTTGAGCCGATATTGGCATCTGGTTCAACAGTGATTGCTGGCTTGTTAGTTTTATTGTTAAGTGACTTATCTGGAAATCGTGGGTTAGGCCCAGTAGGTGCAATTGGTGTGGCTGCATCCATGTTAACGGTGTTGACCTTTTTGCCAGCGCTATTAGTAGTTTTTGGTAGGTGGATTTTTTGGCCGAAGATTCCAAGATTTGATGATGTCGATGAACAGTTAAGTGGTACCTGGGCAAAGATTGGTAATGCCGTTGAACGAAATCCAAAGAGAATTTGGATCTCCACTGCACTCTTACTGACAGTACTAGCCGGCTTTTCCTTCACCTTAAAAGCTGATGGACTAGCAAATACTGAGGCCTTTACTAAAAAAACTGACTCAGTAATAGGTTTAGAAAGATTGGGAGAGCACTTTCCAAGTGGCGAAGGTTCACCAGTTGAAATAGTGGTAAAGCAGGATGATGTAGCTCGTGCTACCGCCGCACTACTAACTGTCGAAAATGTTTCTTCAGTTGAACCAGTAGTTGCTGGGCAGAAAATTCCTGGCTTGCCTACGCCACCGGTAAAGGTGGTCGAAGGAAAGGTATTACTCAATGCCACTTTGAAAGTGGCACCAGATTCTGTTGAGGCTAGAAATACAATTCCAGAGATTCGCGATGCTGTGCATGCAGTTGATAAGGAAATTTTGGTCGGAGGCGGTACAGCTGTTCAATATGACACAGATGTGGCCTCCAGGCACGATAATCGAATAATTATTCCAGTGGTCTTAGTGATAATTGGAATAATCCTTGGTTTACTGCTTAGAAGTATTGTGGCAGCCGCATTATTGCTCCTAACAGTTGTGCTTTCATTTATGGCAACTTTAGGTGTATGCCAATTAGTTTTTGAGCATGTATTTAATTTTGCAGGCGCCGATGCTTCCTTCCCACTATTTACCTTTATTTTCTTAGTGGCTTTGGGTATTGACTACAACATATTCTTAATGACAAGAGTCAGAGAAGAATCTATAAAACTTGGCACAAGAAAAGGTGTAATTAAAGGATTAACTGTGACAGGTGGCGTGATCACTTCAGCTGGAATCGTTCTAGCAGCGACCTTTGCTGTGCTGGGAGTATTGCCATTAGTTTTCCTAGCGCAGTTAGGCTTTGCAGTTGCCTTTGGCGTACTTCTAGACACAATAATTGTTCGATCCCTATTAGTGCCAGCGCTGGTGCATGTAATTGGTCCAAAGATCTGGTGGCCATCTAAATTGCAGTATGAAAATATTAAGTAGTACGGTTGGATAATGGCGCCCAGAGTTGGTATTGCAGGGTATGGCCTAGCTGGGCGCTATTTTCATGCACCATTTCTCAAGGCAGCTGATTTCGAGATTGTAGGTGCGCTAACGACAAAACCAGAGCGCAAAGCGGCAGCAATTTCAGATTTCCCGCAGATCAGTGTGGTAGAAAGTATTGAAGAGCTACTTAAGCTAAATCTAGATCTTTTAGTTGTGGCATCTGCAAATAATGCTCATGCCTCACAGGCAATAGCTGGGCTAAAAGCGGGTGTGCCAGTTGTAGTTGATAAACCAATGGGACGAACGCTTAAAGAGACTAAAGAAATTGTTGACTTCTCAAAGCAGGTAAATGTTCCAGTTACTACTTATTTCAATCGCAAGTGGGATAGTGATGCCTTGACTATTAAAAAAATTATTAAAGAAGGAGTGCTAGGAAATATTTTTAGGCTGGATTCAAGATTTGAAAGATATAGACCGGAGCTAAACCCGGAATCTTGGCGCGAAAACCAGACAGCAAGTGAAGGGGGAGGAAATCTGCTAGATCTCCAGCCCCATTTGGTATCTACAGCGCTAGATTGGTTTGGTCCAGCAAATTTAATTACTGCATCAGTTCGCTCCCTGCGCGGAGGGTCTGATGATGATGTTACTTTGGTATTAGAACATACCAGCGGGGTTGACTCTTATCTTTCAGTTAGTTCTATAAATGCAGC
>DAOROF010000007.1:0-17771 GCA_035441405.1 Candidatus Nanopelagicus sp. | reverse complement strand
TAGAACATACCAGCGGGGTTGACTCTTATCTTTCAGTTAGTTCTATAAATGCAGCTCCAGGACCACGAATAAGAATTACCGGGGATAAGGGGTCATTGGTAATAAATGAAATAGATCCTCAAGAACAACTTTTAAAAGGTGGTAAGTACCCTATAAAGGGTGGATGGTCAGAAAGCACTAAGAGTGAGGCATTTTTGTACCTAGGGGATAAAGTAATTTCCTACCCAAGTATTGATGGTAATTATTCATTATTTTATATACAGGTTAAACAAGCTTTGTCAGGGGGAGTTTGGCCCGTCACTACCGATGAAGCTCTTAACGTGGCTGAAATAATCGACAAGGCGCGAGAAATATCATTTAGGTAACATGGATTTTGATTGCATCGTTATTGGCGCCGGTTTATCAGGCTTAACTGCAAGTAGAAAATTAGAGAAGCTTGGCAAATCTGTACTCTTGCTTGAAGCAACCAATCAGGTCGGTGGCAGAGTTAAAAGTGATGTAGTTGATGGATATATCTGCGATCGAGGGTTTCAGGTTATTAACCCAAAGTACCCTCAGGTGGCAAAGAGTGGAGTATTAAATCAATTAGATTTTAAAAAAATATCAAGCAAGATAAGAATTAATGAGTTAAATCTAAAAATTGGATATTCATTGGGAACGTTATCAAATAAAATTGGTTCAGTAAGTGAGAAACTACGATTTTTAAATTTTATATTTAGCAAAAAAGTGTCAAATTCTAAAGAGTTTGGTATGTATGCGAGTAGATTTTCAAATCTATATCAAGATGCCTTAGAGCCGTTCTTATCTGGAGTGGTATTGACAGATCCACAGCAAATTGCTGCTGATGTAGTTCAGGAGATTTTGCAAAGTTTTGTGAAGTCCCTGCCAGGAGTTCCAGCTCTTGGAGTTGGAGAGTTTCCTAAAGCACTTGCAAAACCGATAAAAAATCTTGCATTAAGTGAAAAAGTTGAGAGCATTACTACGAACTGTGTTAATACAAATAAATCAAGTTATAAAGCAAGGTATATCGTGGTGGCGACAGACTCAATCTCTGCCGCAAAATTAGTTACTAATCTGAGCACGCCTCAAATTCTTTCTAGTACGACCTCTTATTTTTCAACTGATGAAAAAATAGCTAATTCTAAAAATCTTGTGATTTCTAAAAATTCTAAGCTAGTTAACTCAATTGTGATCAGCGAGGTCTCTAAAAAGTATGCGCCAGTTGGCAAGAGCCTAATTTCAGCTACCTCATTAACTAACATAACTGAAAAAGAGTTTAAAGATGAGCTTGGAAAATTATGGCATACCAGTACAAGCAGTTGGGAGAGTGTTGCTAGATATGAAATTCAACATTCGCTGCCACTTCATTTACCGGGTAAGAAAAAATTAGGTAAATTACAGATTAATGACTGGTTATTTGTGATTGGCGATCATACGGCGATTCCCTCGCAACAAGGTGCCATGCAAACTGGTGAATTAGTTGCGAATAAAATTAATCAACTAATGCAGTAAGTGCGGCTGAAACATGCTGGTATTCAAATTCAAATTTAGCGTCCGTTAAAACTTTAGGTATAACTCTTTTCGAGCCTAATACTTCACTAGAAAAACCACCAAGCACCGCTTTTAATGCAAAGGCTGGTGCGGGAAATATTGCAGGTCTATTTAAAACTCTAGCCAATGCAGCGGTAAATTCCTGATTGGTAACTGGGTTTGGTGAAGTTAAATTAACCGCACCCTCTAATTTGGAGTTCATTAAAAATATCATTGCTCTAATTTGATCATGCAAGGTAATCCAAGACCACCACTGTTTACCTGATCCTAACTTTCCACCAAAACCAAACTTAAATATTGGCAACATTCTTCCCAAGGCGCCGCCAGTTGGATCTAACACTAAACCAGTGCGCAGTTTTATAGTTCTAACACTCGGTGCTAGATCTGCCGCCGCTTCCCATTCTCGACAAACAACTGATAAGAAATCAGTACCACCCTTATCAGTTTCAGTAACTGCGCGATTTCCAGTCTCACCGTAATAACCAATTGCACTGGCGGAAATAAAGACGCTAGTTTGTAATTGTTGGCAGGCATTTGCGATTGTGGTTGTGCCAAGCAGCCTCGAGTTTAAAATCTCAGACCTATAAGCAGCACTCCATCTTTTATCGCCAACGCCAGCACCTGCTAAGTGAAATACTGCATCAACACCCTCTAATGCCGCTAAATCAATCTGGCCCTTAATTGGATCCCAGATAACTTCATCAATTGCCCTGGTTGGTCTTCTTACAATTTTTTGAACTTGATAGCCATTAGCTTTTAATTGCGCTACCAGTGCACTACCGATTAACCCAGATGATCCGGTAACTGCAATTTTCTTAATGCTTTGCAAATTACAATCCTAAGTCAGACTCGAAACGACCTTCTTCAAGTCTTTCTTTTAGAGTAACTAAGAATCGAGCAGCATCTGCACCATCAACTACCCGGTGATCATATGAGAGAGCTAAATAAACCATTGATCTAATGGCGATTGTTTCGCCACCATCGGCACCCTTAACCACCATTGGTCGCTTAACAACAGCACCTAAGCCCAAAATTGCCACCTGAGGTTGGTTAATGATCGGCGTATCAAATAACGCCCCTCTAGATCCAGTATTAGTTAGGGTGAATGTGCCGCCACCTAACTCATCTGGCGTAATTTTATTCTCTCTAGTTCGGGCCGCTACATCTGCAATTTTTCTAGCTATGCCACCCATATTTAAGTCACCTGCATCTTTAACTACTGGGACTAATAAACCACGATCTGTATCAACTGCAATACCTAGGTGCTCTGCAGCGTGGTAAGTAATTTGGTCACCCTCAACAGAGGAGTTTAAAACTGGGTGTTGCTTTAGTGCTTCACATATAGCAACTGCAAAGAATGGTAAAAAAGTTAATTTGACTCCTTCGCGCGATTCAAAGGCGGCCTTTGCGGCATTTCTTAAGCGATCAATCTTTGTGACATCAACTTCAACTACGGTGGTAAGTTGAGCTGAAATTTTTAGCGATTCAACCATTCGATCTGCAATAACTTTTCTTAACCTAGTCATCCCTACCGTTGTGCCACGAAGCGGTGAGGTGGTAACTGAAGACTTGGCAGTGGTATTTGTAGATGCCATAACTTGAGCAGTTGGCGTAGCTGCTGCTTTTGGCGTAGCTGCCAAAATATCCTCTTTGCGGATTCGACCGCCAACTCCTGTACCTTTAATAGTAGAAAGGTTTACACCAGCTTCAGCGGCAAGCTTTCTAACTATTGGTGTCACATAGGAATCATCTGGTCTAGCTGAATTAACTGCTGGGGCAGTAGCCACAGCAACTGGTGGTTGTGAAGGTTTGGAAATTACTGGAGCAGCAGCAACTGGTGCGGCAGTAACTACAGGTGCAATCGGAGCTGGTTTTTCTACAGCTGCAGCAACTACTGGGGTGCTGCCAGAAACTCCAATGGAAGCAAGTCGTGCGCCAACTGCAACAGTTGAATCAACTGGCACATCAATTGTTAATAATGTACCGGTTACTGGGGATGGAATTTCAGTATCGACTTTATCGGTTGAAACTTCAAGCAATGCTTCATCTGCATTTATCTGATCGCCAACATTTTTTAACCATCTAGTAACAGTTCCTTCAGTTACTGATTCACCAAGTGCTGGCATCGCAACAATTGTGGCGCCAGAGGTAGCTGGGGTAGCAGCAACAGGTGTTGGGGGTGCAACTGGCGCAGCAGCTTTTGGTTGCTCAACAGCTTTTACTGGTTCAGAAATTTTTTGTGGGGCGGCCGCACCTGATTCAGATATAACTGCAAGCTCGGCACCAACTGCAACAGTTGAATCAACTTGCACAACAATTTTTTGTAACACTCCTGCAACTGGAGATGGGATCTCAGTATCTACTTTGTCAGTTGATACCTCTAGTAATGGCTCATCAATTGCAATTTGATCGCCCTCTTTTTTAAGCCATCTAGTAACAGTTCCTTCAGTTACTGATTCACCAAGTGCTGGCATCGTAAGCGAAAATGTCATCGGCTAACTCCTTTAACCATGTGCATGTAGTGGCTTGCCAGCCAAGGCTAGATGAGCCTCGCCCATTGCCTCTGAAAGTGTTGGATGAGCATGGATATGTTGGGCAACATCATTTGCATCAGCTTCCCAATTAAAAATTAATTGTGCTTCAGCAAGTAGTTCACCTACTCGAGAGCCAACCATATGAATTCCTAACACTGGGCCATTTTTCTTAGCAATTAACTTTACCGATCCGGCAGTCTTTAAAATATTAGCCTTGCCATTACCAGCCAAATCATAATTTAACTCCACTACATCATGTCCAGCAGCCTTAGCAGCGATTGCGCTTAAGCCAACTGATGCCACCTCTGGTTCAGAGTAGGTGACACGGGGGATGCCATCATAATTTATCGATCTTGGATTTAACCCGGCAATCTCTTCGGCCACCATAATCCCTTCGGCAAAACCAACATGAGCTAATTGTGGGGTGGGTATTAAGTCGCCAACTGCCCATATTCCAGCCACATTAGTTCGACATTTGTTATCTACTAATACATAGCCGCGGTCCATCTTGATTCCAGCCTCTTCATAACCTAAACCTTGCGAGACTGGGCCTCTGCCAACTGCAACTAACAGGATTTCAGCTGAAAACTCTTTTCCATCCTCAAGTACTACCTTTACATCTTTTTTGTTTTTAGTAGCAGATTTAAATTTAACACCTAATTCAAAATTAATACCCCGTTTACGAAATGCTCTTTCCAATTGCTTGCTGGAGGATTCATCCTCTAGTGCCACCAAGTGGGATAGACCTTCAATGATTGTTACCTCAGAACCAAATGATTTCCATACGGAAGCAAACTCACAACCAATAACTCCGCCGCCCAATACAATTACCGACTTAGGAACATAATCTAATTTGATTGCTTGCTCGCTGGTAATAATCTGTTTACCATCAATCTCAAGCCCGGGCAGCGTCTTTGGATATGAACCAGTAGCTAAAATTACATTTTTTCCGGTGTACTTTGTGCCCCCGGCCTCAACTGTGTTATTTGAAATTAACTTACCAGCCGCTTGCACATAGGTAACATTTCTAGATTTAACTAAACCCTCTAAACCTTTATGTAATTTAGCAATTACGCCATCTTTATATGAATTAACTGCACTCATATCCATGGCGTGAAAATCAGCCTTTACGCCAAACTCACCAGCGTGACGGGTGTTGTCAGCAATCTCACCGGCATGTAATAAAGCCTTGGTAGGTATGCAACCTTTATGTAAGCAGGTGCCACCTAATTTATCTTTTTCAATCAGCACTACTTTTTGACCTAATTGTGAGGCTCGAAGTGCTGCGGCGTATCCGCCAGAGCCGCCTCCTAGAATTACTAAATCAAAATCGGCCATGAGGTAATCTTGCCACGAATTTGTAGTTGTCCCTTACGGCGCAGATTTAGCCTGCTACCGCTGTGAGCAAGCCAACTCAGCTAGGCAAACCAGGGTTCTAAGAGCAATTCCAGTTCCGCCCACCGGCGTGTAGCCATGTGCTTTACCAGTGTTAAAGGCAGGGCCTGCAATATCTAGGTGTAGCCATGGAATTTGTGGATCAACAAACTCTTTCAGAAATAAACCAGCTACCAGCATCCCACCCATGCGCTCGCCAATATTTGCAATATCAGCAATTGGTGAATCAAGGGATGCTCGTAATTCAACTGGTAGTGGCATTGGCCAAAATTGCTCACCTGAAATTGCAGATGCACTTAAAAATTGATCGCATAATTGATCATCATTTGTCATTACCGCTGATGTTCTAGTACCTAATGCCACAACCTGAGCACCAGTTAATGTCGCAACATCAATTATTGCATCCAGCCCACCAGATTTCTTTCCAACTTCGGTAGCTTTTACCAAAGCATCGGCAAGTACTAATCGACCTTCAGCATCTGGATTTAATACCTCAACACTCTTACCGCCATAAATAGTAATTACATCACTTGGCCTAGTTGCAGTGTCGCTGACCATGTTTTCTGCAAGTGGCGCCCAACCATCTACAGCAATTGGCAGTTTTAATTGGGCAATTGCAAAAACAGCTGCTACAACTGCAGCTGCACCAGACATATCTGCCTTCATTGCCTCCATGCCATTTGCAGGCTTTAATGCCAAGCCGCCAGTATCAAAAGTAATTCCCTTACCAACAAAGGCAAATCTCTTTTTTGGTTTAGCAGGTTTGTAAGAAAGGTGCACAAGGCATGGTGGATTTACCGAACCCTGACCAACACCAATTATTCCGCCAAAACCACCCTTTTTAAGAGCAGATGCATTGAGAATCTCTATCTTTACACCATATTTACCAGCTAACTTTTTAATTTTTTCAGAGAAAGAGATTGGAGTTAAGTGGCTAGGCGGGGTATTAATTAGATCTCTTACTAAGAAAGTTTGTTCGGCAATTATTTCAGCACGTTTAGCAGCATCTTTTGCTTGAGCGGTATTGGCAAATTTAGTCAAAACACTTACCTGTGAAAGTGCTTGCTTACTTTCCTCCTTACTATTTCCTTTAAATTCATGAAATGAATAAGAGCCAAGGCATGCACCCTCGGCGATAGCTGAAATCTCAACCACTGATTTACTAGGTAATGCAAAGCAAGCACTTTTATTGCCAGACAATTCTCTGGCAGCAGCCCCTGCAGCCCTACGTAAAGTTTCAACCTCTATCCCAGATCCAATTTCACCAAGGCCAGTGAAGGCAATTATTTTGCAATTTTTACCAGGCAACTTAATTACTTCATCTGCTTTGCCACTAGCTCCCATGGCAATTAATGTGGCTAGCAGGGCGGCGGTATCAATTTGAGATGGACCGGCTTCGATCTTCAACTTTTTATCGACGGTGCCAAAACCAACAACTAAGATTTCACTATCTAACTTTTCAGTTAGCTTTACCTTAACCACTCTAACTCCAATTTAACTCGGTAAGTTCTCAACTCAATTGCCCAAGCCTAGAGGATATTTTATGGTGTCGTTAACCTCAGAAAATGAAGTTTTAGAATTCAGATCACTAATGTATTTAAAGCAGCCTTTGGAGTGTAGATTTAACCAATGAAGAATTCGCCTATCGTAGATAAACACCAGGGCTTAAGCGCCAAGATGGCAGATTTTGGTGGCTGGCTAATGCCAATTGAGTACCCAAAAACTGGTGCAATTGAAGAGTACAACTCAGTTCGAAATGGCGTAGGTATTTTCGATGTTTCCCACTTAGGGAAAGTATCGGTAATTGGCAAAGGTGCGACAAACTTTTTGAATGAACAATTCACTAATGATTTAAGCAAAATTATAGATGGCCAAGCACAGTACACATTAATGTGTAACTCCCAGGGAGGTGTGATTGATGATTTAATCGCCTATCGCAACTCAGATTCAGATTATTTCCTGATTCCTAATGCTGCCAACACAGCTAGCGTATTTGAGGTATTAAAGGCGAATGCACCGGCAGGAATTTCGGTAGAAAATTTACATGAACAATTTGCAGTCTTTGCTCTGCAAGGGCCAAAGTCAATTGAGTTATTAAACTCATTAGGGGTGGACTGTTCACTAGATTACATGTCATTTAGCAAGAGTAAATTTGATGGCACCGATGCGATTTTATGTCGAACTGGATATACCGGAGAGCTAGGTTTTGAAATCATTCCCACTTGGCAAGATGCCGGCAAGGTATGGGATCTATTACTTAATTCAGTTATTAGCTTAGGTGGTACAGCATGTGGATTAGGCGCTAGAGATCTACTACGAACTGAGATGGGTTATCCATTACATGGACATGAGCTAACTCTAGATATTTCACCAATCCAAGCCTCAGCAAGTTGGGCGGTAGATTTAAATAAATCAAATTTTACTGGTAAGCAAATCTTGTTGGACCAAAAACAAAATGGCACCACTCATAAGTTAAAGGCAATTTTAGCTACCGATCGAGCCATTCCCCGTAAAGATATGCAGGTTAAAGATCAAAGTGGCCACCTAATAGGTCAAGTAACTAGCGGCACATTCTCACCCTCATTAAAGAAGGGAATTGGTCTGGCTTTAATCAGTTCAGAAATTTCAAAGGGCGATCAGGTCATTGTTGATGTACGGGGGCGTGATTCAGTTTTTGAGGTTGTAGCCCTGCCATTTGTGCCATCAAAGGTGCGTTAGCAATAAATCTTTAATTTTTGTTTCTCTCTAATACTTTTTAGTGCTACTTTAAATGCCCACAAATCAAGTAAGGATGGGTTCGCAAATGGAGTACCGACGCTTAGGTAGTACTGGAATGTATGTCTCTGAGATTACCTATGGAAATTGGATTACCCATGGCTCCCAAGTTGAATCTGATGCAGCGATTAAGTGCGTTAGAGCAGCCCTTGATTTAGGAATCACCACCTTAGATACCGCCGATGTTTATGCCGGCACAAAAGCAGAAAGTGTTATGGGTAAGGCATTAAAGGGCGTCAAGCGTGAGTCCTATGAATTATTCACCAAAGTTTATTGGCCAACCGGTACTGGAAAAAATGATCGTGGTCTTTCTCGCAAACATATTATGGAATCTTGTAACGCATCCTTAAAGCGTTTAAATACTGATTATGTAGATCTTTATCAAGCCCATCGATTTGATTATGAGACGCCACTTGAGGAAACACTTGGTGCCTTTGATGACCTAATTAGATCAGGCAAAGTTTTATACATTGGTTTTTCGGAGTGGAATGCAGAGCAAATTGCGGCCGCCCTTAAGATTCAAGATCAAAAGGGTTACTACCGATTTATCTCCAGCCAACCTCAATACTCAATGTTGTGGCGAGTAATTGAATCTGAGGTTGTGCCGTTAAGCCAGAGAGAGGGAATTGGTCAAATAGTTTGGTCACCGATTGCACAAGGGGTGTTAACTGGTAAGTACCTGCCTGGCGAAAAAGTTCCAGCAGGTTCTCGAGCTACCGATAAAAAAGGTGGTAAAGATATGATCGCAGGATTTATGAAAGAGCCGATTTTAAAGGCGGTACAGCGATTAATCCCAATTGCGAAAAAGGTTGATCTGACTCCTGCTCAACTAGCAATTGCTTGGGTATTACAAAATCAAAATGTATCTAGTGCAATTATTGGAGCAACTAAGCCATCTCAAATAAAAGAGAATGTGAAGGCTGCTGGAGTTAAATTAGATAAAGCCATTATGGATGAAATCGATTCAGCCCTGGATTCAGTTGTGGAAAAGGATCCAGCTAAAACTATTAGTCCAAAGCCAAGAGCTTAAATTACTTTTTCTTACTCTTTACTGTTGGCCCAACCTGTGGGGCTGGCGCCCGTAATCTACGAAGTTGAGTAGATCGCATCCAGCCATACATACCAATTCCTTTGGTTGGCTCCTCTGGAAACTTCTCGGCTACTAGTTTTTTTAGTTTTCGAGAGAGAAATATTCCATTTACCGTCATGAAAATCATAGAGCTATACATCAGGGCAACAGCAGCTAATTGAACTGCGGGAATAGGAATAATGGTTAAGAATAAGACCAACATAATTAAAACTAAAAAGTATTCCGAGATACTTCGGCGTTCATCAATATAATTTCTAACAAATCTACGAGCAGGTCCCTTATCTCGGTATGGCAGTGCGCTCTCTTCACCTCGCATATAAGCAGCTCGCGCCTCTAATCTTCGAACTCGAGATTGTTCTTTAAGGGCGCGCTTGGCATCTTTACTTGCAGTTGGCGATAGCGGTGAGATCTTTAACTTAGCCTCAGCATCTTTGCGCTTTGGAGTTGGTTTTCCTTTTTTCTCAGCCATGTGATTAAGGTAGAGCCAACATTCGCTCTAATGCAACTTTTGCTTGCAATGCCACCTGCTCATCAACCTTAATCTGATTTACTACTCGCCCGGCCACCAAGGCCTCCATCGCCCAAACCAGATGAGGCAGATCAATTCGATTCATGGTTGAGCAGTAGCAAACAGTTTTATCCAGGAAGACAACCTCTTTATCAGGATTTTCTCGGGCAAGACGTTGGACAAGATTTAACTCAGTGCCAATGGCCCACTTACTGCCAGATGGAGAGTCGGTCACAGTTTTGATAATCATCTCGGTGCTGCCGACAACATCTGCCTTTGCCACCACCTCATGTTGGCACTCTGGATGGACCAGCACCTTTACCTGTGGCAATACTCTTCTGACATTTTCAATATTTTCAACGGTGAATCTGCCATGAACTGAGCAATGTCCGCGCCACAAAATAACTTTGGCCATTTTAATTTGTGCCTCACTTAAACCACCACTTGGTTTCCATGGATTCCAAATCACACAATCTTCTAGTTTTAACCCTAAGGATAAAACTGCAGTATTTCGGCCAAGGTGTTGATCTGGTAAAAATAACACTTTTTCACCCTTTTCAAATGCCCACTTCATAGCCCGCATAGCGTTAGAGGATGTACAGACTGCGCCATTATTTTTTCCTGTAAAGGCTTTTATTGCCGCAGATGAGTTCATATAAGTTATTGGAATAGTTTTTTTAGCCACACCTAATTTTTCTAATGCCTGCCAACAATCCTCTACTTGAGCTGCGGTGGCCATATCTGCCATTGAGCAACCAGCTGCAAGATCAGGCAAAATAACTTTTTGATTTTGAGTAGTTAAAATATCGGCACTTTCAGCCATGAAGTGCACTCCGCAAAAGAATATAAATTCAGCACTTGGATTATCTGCTGCAGCTTGTGCTAACTTAAATGAATCACCTCTAATATCGGCATAGGCAATTACCTCATCACGTTGATAATGGTGACCTAAAATCATGGCTCGATCTCCCAGGGAAGATCTGGCCTGGTTTGCGCGTTCTACTAGATCAGCATCACTTGGTGATGGCAGAGTGCCATCACAGGAGACCCCGCGCTCGCTGCCCAGGTCAGCCTCTTTACCAAGCAGTAGTAGATCAGTTATTCCCATAGAGGTAAGTGTAAACGCTCACAGGTTTTAGTGCAGAAATCATTTGCAATTACTAGTAACATATGAGCCTAGGTAAACATTGGAGAGTAGTGAGTATGAGCACAGAGACATCAGTTACTGCAGATATTGCAATATCAACTAAGGGAATTTCTTTATCCGATGTGGCTGCTGAAAAAGTGTTAGCTCTTTTAACACAAGAAGGCAGAGATGATTTGAGTCTTCGTGTTGCCGTTCAACCTGGTGGTTGCTCTGGACTTCGTTACCAACTGTATTTTGATGATCGTCAATTAGATGGCGATAGCATCAGTGAGTTTGCTAGTGGCAAAGTAAAGGTCGTAACAGACAAGATGAGTACCCCCTATTTAATGGGTGCCACAATTGATTTTGTAGACACAATCCAAAAGCAGGGTTTCACAATAGATAATCCAAATGCTCAAGGCTCTTGTGCTTGTGGTGATTCCTTTAATTAATCTTTGATTTTAGCTGCGTAAATTTTCAACTGCACTCTTAAGAGCTAGGCAAAAGTTTTTTACTATCTCTAGATTTAAATCTTTATGTAAAGTTAATCGAATATTGCCGATTATCGGTCTACCCATAGCCGCCAATACATGACTAGGTTGCATATCAGCTGACTTACAGGCTGATCCTGAGTCCACTGAAAAACCAGCATCCTCTAACGCCAAAAGCAGGCGATCTGCCTCAACTGATTTGATTGAGATAGAGATCTGTTTACTAAGCCCAGATAGATTAGAGGCAATATCTACATCTTTGATTTGGTTAGAAATGAAATTAATTATGTACTCTTTTAACTCAGCTCGAATATCTTGATCTTTAAGGTAATTTTCAAGAGCGACCGCACTGGCTAGGACTAAGGGAAGTGAGAAGGAGTTAGGTACTCGAAGCAAATCATTATGGGGTAGTGGATTGCGCCAGCTCGATTTGGATTTAATGACCAAAATACCCACCCCAGATGGTCCAGCCCAGCTGGTGCTATCAAATAAACCAGTTTGATAATCAAAGTCAGGCAGTAAATCCACACCACTGCTTGTGCAGTCGGCAAAAATTTGGCAATCAACTTTTGGCGCAGATTGTTTATTGCCAGTCTCACCATTTGCTATCTGCCATACCAAAACATCATCTGTAGAGAATTTACTGACTTGAATTACACCCTGATTATCAACTGGTAATTCCTTGATAGTTCGACCTAAGTTTTCTTCAGTTTTTGCAACTGCAAAGACTTTTTGGCGATCAATAGCAGAGTAAAATAACTTACTACTTTGTTTAAGTAGTCCTTGGATTCCTAATTGAAATCCCAGATCTGTTTCCCCTAAGAACTCGATCTCAGATACATTTACTTTTAAGGAAGATGCAAAAGTTTCTTTAGCTTGCTGCAACAAAATGGCGCTTTGGCGGGATTGTTGATTTAACTTTGAGGGCTCATGCCAACCCTTAGCAAATAATTCCGGCAAAAGGCTAAAAGCAGCAGGGTGTAACTCTCTTTCCTGCTGAAAGTTGCCTGTGATGCGAACCACCTGCTACCCCTATCTGCGCCAGTGCGACATTGCTAGAGCAGAAGGTTATCCTTAACCCTATGCATCTGCCTCACCTAAAAACCTCAGTGGGCCTACTGGCGATTACACCATTACTTTCTGGTTGTGCCCAGGCCGAAATTTCAGGCCTTGGGTTTGAAGAGGGATTATCAAGCGTTAATGATCAGTCGT
This sequence comes from Candidatus Nanopelagicus sp., assembly GCA_035441405.1. GTDB lineage: Bacteria > Actinomycetota > Actinomycetes > Nanopelagicales > Nanopelagicaceae > Nanopelagicus. The sequence continues at coordinate 5,089 of DAOROF010000007.1, read as the reverse complement.
TATCACTATGGCAGGGTGCTTGGATTGCCGCCGCCGTTGTTGGCGTTATTACTTTAATTTTGATTTTATGGCCAGTTTTCTTCCACCGCAAAAAAGATGAGAATTTTCCAAAACAAACTCAGTACAACATTCCAGTTGAGGTGGCATACACATTAATTCCATTCTTAATTGTGGCCGTCCTGTTTTACTTCACTGTGCAACGAGAATCTCGAATAGTTAAAATTTCACCAGACTCACAAGTTTCCCACTTCATAGATGTGGTTGGCTTCCAGTGGTCTTGGCAGTTTAAATACCGGGATGCTGGTGATTTTAAGAGCGCCACAGTTACTGGGACGCCAGCTCAACCACCAACCTTGTATTTGCCACAGGGGCAGAAAGTTCGATTTACCCTCGATGCCAATGATGTAGTTCATGGATTCTGGATTCCAGCTTTTATGATTCAAATGCAAAATCTTCCTGGCGTAACAAACGAACTAGAGTTCACAGCAAATAAATTAGGCACCTATCCAGGTCGTTGTAATATCTTGTGCGGCAGAAATCATGCTCAAATGCTATTTACCGTGAAAGTTGTAACTTTGCAGGAGTATCAAACTTATATCCAAGGGTTAGTAGCCGAAGAGAAAGCAGCCATCGCATGACCACTTACGCACAACGTCCCACAATATCTGCAACTAGGCCAGCTCCTGCGCCCACCTCTAAAGGTAAGTTGCTAGTTAAGTGGCTAACTTCAACTGACCATAAGACCATCGGTTATTTATATCTAATTACTTCATTTTCCTGGTTCTTAATTGGCGGAATTTTAGCAATGCTTCTTCGTGGCGAACTTGCTCGTCCGGGCATGCAGTTTTTAAGTAATGAGCAGTACAACCAGATATTTACAATGCATGGCACCATCATGTTACTTATGTTTGCCACCCCATTATTTGTGGGTTTTGCAAATGTAATTATGCCGCTACAAATCGGTGCAGCAGATGTAGCCTTTCCGAGATTAAATATGCTTTCTTATTGGTTGTATTTATTTGGTGGAACGATGGCCTTTATTGGGTTTCTTACTCCAGGTGGAGCGGCATCTTTTGGCTGGACAGCTTATGCGCCACTTTCCAACGCAGAGTACTCACCAGGAATTGGTGCAGATTTATGGTTAGTTGGACTGGCAATTGGTGGTTTAGGAACGATTCTTGGCGGCGTTAACTTTATAACCACAATATTAACTATGCGAGCACCTGGTATGACGATGTTTAGAATGTCTATATTTAGCTGGAATGTTTTGCTAACTTCGATCTTAGTATTGATTGCATTCCCACCACTTGCTGCTGCATTTTTAGCATTGGAATCTGATCGATTATTTGGTTCGCATATCTTTGATCCAGCAAATGGCGGAGCTATGTTGTGGCAACATCTATTCTGGTTCTTTGGCCATCCTGAGGTATACATTCTGGCGCTACCATTTTTTGGTATTGCAACTGAAATTTTGCCAGTATTTAGTAGAAAGCCAATCTTTGGTTATAAAGGATTAATCGCAGCAACGATTGCAATCGCAGCTCTATCGGTGGCGGTTTGGGCTCACCATATGTATGCCAGCGGGCAGGTACTTCTACCATTTTTCTCATTTATGACATTTTTAATTGGTGTGCCAACTGGTGTGAAATTCTTCAACTGGATTGGCACGATGTGGCGAGGTTCAGTCACATTTGAAACTCCAATGTTATTTGTATTGGGCTTTTTAGTTACTTTCTTATTTGGCGGAATCACTGGAATTATCTTGGCCTCACCACCACTTGATTTCGCAGTATCAGCCTCATACTTTGTTGTTGCCCACTTCCACTATGTGTTATTTGGTACGGTGGTTTTTGCCATGTTTGCTGGTTTTTACTTCTGGTGGCCAAAGTTCACTGGTCGAATGCTGGATGAAACTCTAGGCAAGATTCACTTCTGGACATTATTTTTTGGCTTCCACTTAACCTTCTTAATCCAACACTGGATGGGAATTAAGGGATTTCCCCGCAGGTATGCAGATTATTTAGCCTCGGATGGCTTTACCTTTATGAATATGGTTTCCACAGTTGGCTCTGGCTTACTGGCGTTATCAATGGTTCCGTTCTTTATTAATATTTGGATCTCAAGGAATTCACCTAAGGTTGAAACCGATGACCCATGGGGATATGGCGCATCATTAGAGTGGGCAACTTCATGTCCACCACCTCGACATAACTTCACCTCCATGCCAAGAATCAGAAGTGAACGCCCAGCCTTTGATCTTCACTACCCACATATGGCTGAGAAAGCTAAGCACTAATGAAAACTAGTTGGATTTTATTTGTTGGCCTCTCAATTTTTTATGCAATTCTGACTGTGGTTTACTGGCAACTAGGTGGGGAAGCGGTAGGTATAACGGCGATTGCATTAAGCGCTGGGCTAGCTTTAATTGTTGGATTTTATCTTTGGTTTACCGATCGAAGATTAGGTAACTTACTGCCGGAGGATAATCAGCAAGGTGAGATTGCAGACTCTGCTGGTGAGATTGGATTTTTCTCACCCCACTCTTGGTGGCCACTGCCGGTTGCACTATCTGCCAGCGCACTTGCCTTAGGTTTAATTATTGGTTGGTGGTTAGTGTTACTTGCCCTAGGGGCTTTGATTGTTTCCATTATGGGTATGGTTTTAGAGTATGAGCGCCCAACTACCTCAGCTCATTAGTAGGTTATGAATTACCGCGCTGAAATTTTAGATTCTAAAAATCCATTATTTTTTAAGGTCCAGATCGAGATTGATGCCCCTGCTAAGAAAATCTTTGATTTTTTAATTCAACCAAAAAATCACCGACTAATTGATGGTTCGGGAATGCTGCGGGGTGAGTTTAAGGGGCCAGAAAAACTTTATTTAGGCGCAAAATTTGGTATGAAGATGAGATATGGCATTCCTTACGTAATTACAAATCAGGTAGTTGAATTTAAGGAAAACTCAGCAATTGCTTGGCGACATCTACTACATAATGTTTGGCGATATGAGCTGGTATCAATTAGTGATCACAAGACTTTGGTAATAGAAAGCTGGGATGGCACAACTGCCAGATCTAAGTGGTGGGTCAGTGATTCAGGTAAGTGGGTGCCAAAGGCGATGGCAAAGACATTAGTAAAACTAAAAGAGATAGTTGAAAAGTAAGAACTTACCTATTTATTAAGGGATCGATAATCGTTGCTAGCAAACTTGGTCGCTTAGTTATCGTTTCTTCATAATCTGCGGCAACGGTGGCTTTAAAGCCGGCATTAACTGCAAAGTAGCGAATAGGTTCAATCTCCCATTTACCAATTTTTTGATCAATAAAGGCAAGATTTGGTGTGGGTTTATTGCTAATCCTTTGCGCTAAAGTTTTGGCAACTAAATAGGACAAAGTCACGCCATCTCCAACATAGCCACCAATTTGGGCAATACCGGAGTTTCTATCGAAATTTAAGTAAGCCTGCCACCTGCGAGTTAGCGCAACTGGTCCACCCCAGCGATACTCAAATTTAGTATTTGCCAATTGTGGAAACCAGGCCCTAGCTCTTCGCTCCAGTGCGGAATGCATTCGATTATCAATCTCACTTCGCTCAGAAAGACGAGAGAATAATTTATATCTAACACCGCGACCGCCTAAAGCCAATCTGTTGTCACCAGTAAATTGTGCGTAGGTGATTAAGTGACAAGCCTGTTGCAATGTGGCTCGACTAGAGTTTTTAACCTCAGCCATAAGCTCATTAGATAATGGCTCAGTTGCCACCATAAGTGAATAAATTGGAATCTGTTTGTTCTCTTGCCAAGCTCTGGGCGTAAAGGCCTCAGTAGCTCTGATTGAAATTTCACTCTTAACCTTAAAATCATTTACAAGTATTTGACCCTTTTCAACCTTAGAAACTTGAGAATTTTCAAAGATCTCTACCCCTAGCTTTTCTAGGTGAGCTGCTAGGGATTGACAAAGTAAAAATGGATTTAAGGCCGCACAGTGTGGTGTAAAAACTCCGCCTAGAGCTGCTGGAATGTTTACTAACTCTTTTACCTGCGCTTTTGAGAACATTTGATGCTCATCATCCATTTCAGTAGAGATTCGAGTTAATTGAGCTTTGTTAGTTGCAAAGAGAAGGGAGCCACCCTTGGCATAATCAATCTGCCATTTATTCAGGCTGGCAATTTGGCCAATCTCATCTATTGAGTTAATTAATGCAGTACGCAACTGTTTGTAGCTATCTAGGCCATGTTCTTTAATTAATCTTCTTCCTGAGGTTGGATATTCAGCAGAGGCCCAGCCACCATTTCTGCCACTTGCGCCAAAGCCGACATACTCTTTTTCAAAGATAGCAATTTTCAGCGCAGGTTGTAATTGTTTTAAGTGGTAGGCACTCCATAAACCACTAAATCCAGCACCAATAATTGAAATATCAAAGGAATCATTCTTGGCAATAGCAGATCGATAGGTTATCTCTGATTTACCTTGCCAGAGTGAGGTATTCATCTGCTTGATTATAAACGAGCTTAATTCATTAATCTAAGGGCAGAAAAAAATGCGAGATTAAGAGTTAGTGGTGACCACTTTCAAGCTCTTTTAGCTCAGCAGCGGTTGGTTTAGCAATGTTTTCGGCATTTGCAGCACTAAAACGAGCTTGTAACTTGGCTCTAATGCCCTTTGGATTTAATACACCCCGAGCATCCTCTTTTACCATCTCGATAGCAACAGGTTGCTCATGTTGGGTGAGTGTGTATTTCTTTTCCGGAGTTAACTCTTCATGAACTTCAACAAACTCACCATGAGGCAACATAACCAACCGGCCTGTCTCTCTACCATGCAGAACTAGTTCACGGTCTTTGCGTTGTAATGACAGACAGATTCGCTTTGTAATAACAAACGCCAGCGGTGGCAGCACAATTATGCCAATTCGAGAGAACCACATAATTTGATTGATTGTTAAATCAAAGTGGGTTGCGATTAAGTCATTGCCACCATTAATTAGCGCAACGATCATAAAGGTAAGTGACATCGCACCTAGCGCGGTTCGATTTGGCACATTTCGTGGTCGATCTAATAGATGGTGCTCACGCTTATCGCCAGTAATCC
>DAOROF010000006.1:0-29732 GCA_035441405.1 Candidatus Nanopelagicus sp. | reverse complement strand
TTTACCGTACGGCTCCGTCGTCTAGTGGCCTAGGACTCTGGCTTCTCAAGCCAGCTACGGGGGTTCGAATCCCCTCGGAGCTACGTTAGTTTTGTTTACTTATTGTTTTTTGCTAAGTGTTCACTTAATCGGGCAGCGGTAGCAACCACTGCAGCGGCATGAATTCTTCCAGGTTGTCTACTTAACCGTTCCATAGGCCCACTAATACTTACCGCAGCAATTACTTTATTATTTGGTCCTCGCACTGGTGCTGATACCGATGCAACGCCAGCTTCTCGTTCACCAACTGATTGTGCCCAGCCGCGCCTGCGGACAGCAGCTAAATTTGCTGCTGTGAATTTAGCGTTTACTAGACCGCGATGAAGTTTTTCTGGATCCTCCCACGCAAGAAGTATTTGAGCTGCAGAACCCGCCTGCATAGTTAAGACCGTGCCAACTGGAACAGAATCTCTTAATCCAGTTAATCTTTCTGCAGTTGCAACACATATTCTACGATCGCCTTGCCTTCGATAAAGCTGCGCACTCTCACTAGTTGCATCTCTAAGCGCTGTTAGTGATGGGGCAGCAATCGCTAATAACTTATCTTCACCAGCAGCAGCAGCAAGTTCAGAGGAGCGGGCTCCTAAAATAAATCTTCCTGAGAAATCTCGTGATACAAGTCGATGAAACTCAAGGGCAACTGCCAATCTATGTGCTGTCGGCCGTGCAATTCCAGTTGTTGAGACAAGTTCGCCAAGTGACTGTGGCCCTGCCTCTAATGCAGCAAGTATCTTTACCGCTTTGTCTAGGACGCCGACTCCGCTATTCTTTCTGTCCATACTCTGATAATGCCATCTCAATAGGTGAGAAGCAAATTCAGATCGGCAGCGAAAGGATAAGTTGCAATGGGCAAGACATTGGCGGAAAAGATTTGGGCAGAGCATGTAGTTAGCTCTACCGCCGGTGAGCCAGATTTACTTTACATTGATCTGCACTTGATCCACGAGGTAACAAGCCCACAAGCATTCGATGGCTTGCGCTTAGCTGATCGTAAAGTTAGAAGACCAGATTTAACTATTGCTACTGAAGATCATAATGTTCCGACTTTAAATATCGATAAGCCAATTGCAGATCCTGTTTCTAAATTACAGGTAGATACCCTGCGGAAAAATTGCTCTGAGTTTGGCGTTCGAATTCACTCACTAGGTGATGTGGAACAAGGAATTGTGCATGTAGTTGGACCTCAACTAGGAATTACTCAGCCAGGCATGACCATTGTCTGTGGTGACTCACATACATCAACACATGGTGCATTTGGTGCATTAGCGTTTGGAATTGGAACAAGTGAGGTGGAGCATGTGCTTGCAACTCAGACCTTGCCATTGATTAGGCCAAAAACTATGGCTATCAATGTCGATGGAAATTTGAAGCCCGGGGTAACAAGTAAAGATATTATTTTGGCGGTAATTGCAAAAATTGGTACAGGTGGCGGACAGGGTTATGTACTTGAATACCGTGGAAGTGCAATCAGGGCGTTATCAATGGAAGCTAGAATGACAATCTGTAATATGTCGATCGAAGCTGGTGCTAGGGCTGGGCTGATTGCGCCAGATCAAACAACCTTTGATTATGTAAAAGGAAAACCGCATGCCCCAAGTGGAGCTGACTGGGATTTAGCCTTGGAGTATTGGAAAACCTTAGTAACAGATAGTGATGCAACCTTTGATAAGGAAATTTATTTAAATGCCGACGACTTGGCGCCATTTGTAACTTGGGGAACAAATCCAGGTCAAGGATTGCCACTAAGTGAGTCTGTCCCAAATCCTGCTGATTTTACTAACCCTGAGGATCGAGGAGCTGCAGAGCGAGCCCTTGAATATATGGATTTAAAACCTGGTACACCACTTAAATCAATTAAGGTAGACACGGTATTTCTAGGCTCTTGCACAAATGGCAGAATTGAAGATTTAAGATCTGCTGCCGAAGTAATTAAAGGTAAAAAGATTGCTAGCTCGCTTCGGCTATTAGTTGTTCCAGGATCAGCTCGAGTTAGGTTACAAGCTGAATCTGAAGGCTTAGATAAGGTATTTCTAGATGCTGGAGCAGAATGGCGCAGTGCTGGGTGTTCCATGTGTTTAGGTATGAATCCAGATCAGTTAAAGCCAGGCGAGCGCGCAGCTTCAACAAGTAATCGAAATTTTGAGGGCAGACAAGGAAAGGGTGGGCGTACTCATCTTGTCAGTCCATTAGTAGCAGCAGCTACAGCATTAAAGGGCACCCTATCCTCACCAGCGGACTTATAAATGGAAAAATTCATCAAGCATTCTGGTACTGCTGTACCTCTTCGTCGCAGCAATGTCGATACCGATCAAATTATTCCTGCTGTTTATCTAAAGCGCATTACTAAAAGCGGTTTTGAGGACGGATTATTTGCAGCTTGGCGTAATGATCCAGCATTTGAATTAAATCAACCACAGTATAAGTCGGCAACTATTTTAGTTGCTGGCCCAGATTTTGGTACTGGCTCTTCTCGTGAGCATGCTGTTTGGGCATTACAAAATTACGGTTTCAAAGTTGTACTCTCCAGTAGATTTGCTGATATTTTTCGCGGTAATTCGCAAAAGGCTGGCTTATTGACGGTGATTTTGCCCCAAGATGAGATTGAAAAGATCTGGCTAGAGATTGAAAGTAAGCCACAGACCATAATTACGGTTGATTTGGATAGCAAAACTGTTTCCTACGCTGGGACAACTATTGCATTTGCAATTGATGATTACACCCGTTGGCGGCTTATGGAAGGGTTAGATGACATTGGTCTAACATTTACCAAAATTGATCAAGTTTCAAATTTTGAAGAAAAAAGAGCTAGTTTTAAGCCTAAAACACTGCCAATTCGCTAAACGAAAACTCTAAAGTAATAATTTAGAGTTACGCGAAAACTGCAAAAAACCTTGATTTATAATAAGAATTTGCATGCGACACACCGATTTAATTAATCAATCTATTTCTCTTCACCCCATAGATTAACCCTTAGTTAAGCAAATGCTTAATGTTTACGCGTAAATAAGGGGATTAAATGAACAAGGCACAGTTCATCGCCTATCTTGCTCCACAGTTCGGTGACAGCAAGAAAGAGGCTGCTCGCGCTGTAGAGGTAGTTTTTGATGCGGTTGTTCGCAATATCTCAAAGGGCGAAGATGTAATGATCAATGATTTTGGTAAGTTCAAAAAAGTTGATCGACCAGCTCGTAAGGGTCGTAATCCATTCACTGGAGAGACGATTCAAATTAAAGCCAGCAAGAAAGTTCGCTTCTTACCTGCAAAGGGATTAAAGGAAGTAATTTCTGGTGCTCGCAAACTTGGTGCTGCTCCAACTCCACCAGCAAAGGCTGCGCCTGCAAAGGCAGTTAAGAAGGCTTCAAAGGCCAAGAAAGCAGTTCGTAAGGTTGCAAAGAAAGCAAAGCGTCGTCGCTAATTTCTGAGCAGTAAATTAAAACGGGATCTCATGCGTGAGGTCCCGTTTTTTACGCTCATTTATAGGCATTACCGGAATTGGCCGTAGAATTAAGCGGTGTCTACTGAGTTGAAAATTTCATACGCACCACCCAGCGGTAAACCCTTAGGGGACACTAATTGGTTCAAATTTGGCGCAACTGTGATCCGACCAATACTTAAATTGATAGCTAAACGTGATTGGCAAGGTGCTGAGAACCTACCTAAGTCTGGCGGGGCAATTGTTGTGTGCAACCATATTTCCTATATTGATCCATTAATTTTTACTCACTTCTTATACGACAATGGTCGAGCACCTAGATATCTAGGGAAAGCTTCCTTGTTCAAACTTCCAATTGTTGGCAGAGTTTTACTTGGCGCCGGACAAATTCCAGTAGAGCGGGAAACAGCAAATGCATCTAATTCTTTGCAGCATGCAATAGCTTTTTTGAAATCTGGACACTTACTTGGAGTTTATCCAGAGGGAACTTTAACCAGAGACCAAAATTATTGGCCGATGAAAGCAAAAACCGGAATTGCACGATTAGCAATTTTGACTAAAGCGCCAGTAATTCCATGTGCGCAATGGGGAGCTCAGAAAATTTTGCCAGCGTATAGTAAGAAAATTAGAATTTTTCCACGAACTAAAGTTAAAGTGATTGCAGGTCAACCACTTGATTTTTCAAAATGGTATGGAAAATCCGAAGATCCAATTGCGCTTGAAGAAGCAACCGCATATGTTATGAGTTCTATTACAAAATTATTAGAGCAATTACGTGGCGAAAAAGCCCCAACTGAAATATTTGATCCAAGGAAGTCACAATTACCAAGAACGGGTAATTATAAAAAGGATGTGAAATGAGAAAAGTTGCGGTTTTAGGTTCTGGTGCCTGGGGAACAACACTAGGTCAGGTAATGGTTGACTCTGGCCAGCAGGTTTTAATTTGGGGTAGGAATAAGAAAGTTGTTCGAGAGATAAATCGTAGACACTCTAATCGCCGCTTTCTTAAAGGCATAGATTTACCTAGAGAGTTAAAGGCAACTACTGATATCAAAGCTGTGCTTGAGTTTGCTGATGTAATTTTAGTGGCAATTCCTGCTCAAACTTTGCGTGAAAATTTAGTGGAATGGAAAGGTTTTTTCCCAACGGATTTACCAGTTATTAGCACACTTAAAGGTATTGAGGTTGATACTCAGTTTAGAATGACTGAGGTAATACAGGAAATTTTAGGAATAGAAAAATCAAAATTGGGATTAATCACAGGACCAAATTTGGCAAATGAAATAATTATGCGACAACCAGCAGGAGCTGTGGCGGCATCTGAAAATCAAGAAATCATCGATCTTATTACCGATATGTTTTCAACCAATTACTTCAGAATTTACCCATCTAAAGATTTAGTTGGCTGTGAATTTGCCGGGGCAGCAAAGAGTGTTATTGCAATTGCTGTTGGCATGGCGGTGGGTATGGGATATGGCGAGAACACTCAAGGATTAATGATTACTAGAGGATTATCTGAGGTTGCTCGCCTTGGAGAGGCTTATGGTGCTACGCCACTTACATTCTTAGGGTTAGCAGGTATTGGCGATCTTGTAGCAAGTGCGCAATCTCCACTATCTAGAAATAGAAGCTTTGGTGAGGTCCTAGGTAAATCAGGATCAATAGTTAAAGCTCGACAGCAGATAGTTAAAACTGTCGAAGGTGTTTACTCAGCTGGTGCCATGCTGGAATTAGCACATCGAGTAGGCGTAGAAGTTCCAATTATTGAGGCTGTCTCGGATGTTGTTGCCGAAACACTTAAGCCAAAAGATGCCTTGGATAGATTAATGAAGGTAAGTATTAAGGCTGAAATTTAATGAGTAAGACTAAAGTAGCCATAATTTGTGGTGGCAGAAGCAGTGAACATGAAATCTCTTGCATATCGGCAAATGGCGTATTACAAGCAATTGATAGAAATCTTTTTGATATAGAGCTTATTGGTATAACAAAGTCTGGTAAATGGCTCCACCTACCAAAAGATTCAAATTTTATGGTTGTAAATGGCGTGCTTCCCTTAATTCCAGAAAATGGGATTGAGGTAAGTATTACTAGCCAAGGATTAATTGCTGGTGGAAAAAATCTGGCAATAGATGTGGTTTTTCCAGTACTACATGGGCCATATGGTGAAGATGGAACTATTCAAGGCTTGCTAGAGATAATTGGTTTACGGTATGTCGGCTCTGGAGTTTTAGCAAGTGCAGTTTGTATGGATAAGTCATATGCCAAACCAATATTTGCTGCTGCTGGGTTAAAAGTTGCACCAGGAATTGTAGTTACTTCTAATAAATTTGAACTACCAAGTAATCTTTCAGTTCCATTATTTGTAAAGCCAGCAAGAAGTGGTTCTAGTAGGGGTACCTCTAAAGTGAATCAAATATCAGAGTTAGCAGGTGCGGTAGAACATGCACTGACTTTTGATTCAAAGGTAATAATTGAGCAAGCTGTAGTGGGTAAAGAAATTGAGTGCGCAGTTCTAGAGTCTGATGAAAAGTTAACAGTTTCAGCAGTCGGTGAGATCGCTATCTCTAAAGAGTTTGAATTTTATGATTTCCAAGCAAAGTATCTTGATAATTCTATGAAATTACTTGTACCTGCTAATTTACCAAAGGGTGTTGAGGATCAGATAAAGAAAGCTGCATTGATAGCATTTTCAGCGGCAGGTTGTGAAGGATTAGCAAGAATTGATTTCTTTTACTCAAATACCGGCGAAGTGATCATTAATGAAATTAACACTATGCCAGGATTTACACCAACATCTGTTTATCCAAAGTTGATTGAAGAAAGTGGCGTAGATTATCAGCTACTAATAACAAAATTGATTAAAACTGCAATGAATAGATCTATCAGCATTACTAGGTAAAAATGAATGGTGTTCTAGAAAAGTCAGCGGTCAAGCGAGTAATCGCTGCCATGCAAAATTATGAAATAAAAGGTCAAATTAAAGTGCTATCGGAAACTGCAAAAAGTGCTTCAGAAGCTGCATCTGGACTAGGAATTGAAGTTGGACAAATTGCTTCGTCACTAATATTCAAACTTCCTGACCAATCACCGCTATTGATAATTACTTCTGGCCGGCATCGGGTTGATACTGATTTAGTAGCAAGTAATTTAGAGGTTGAAAAATTAGAGCGAGTTGATGCAGATTATGTAAAAGAAAAATCTGGTTTCTCAATTGGAGGAGTCTCACCAATAGGTTGGTTAAATCCTCCATCAATAGTGCTAATCGATGAAGTACTAAATGATTACTCAGTTGTCTGGGCTGCTGCCGGGCATCCGCATGCAGTTTTTCCAACTTCATTTAACGAATTAAAAAGTGCATTAGCTGCAAAGGTTATGAAAGTAGGCGATTAACTAAGGGGAACAATATCTGCTTATTAAATTTTTAGTAATCAAATAAAGTTAGTGAAGGGAGTTTTAAATGACTAAGGTTACAAAGGTAAGAATTTTTGAATGGCTTGGGGTAATAACCGCAATTGTCTATTCTTTGTTAGTAGCAGCCAATATTGGAGCTGAGTTTATTGGGTTTACTTTACTGCTGGTATCTTCGGCGCTAATTGGTATTTGGGCATACCTAGGTAAACATAAAGGTATTTTGTTTTTGCAATTTTTTTATGCAACTGCAGGCGTTATAGGAATGATTCGCTGGTTTTAACTTTAAATTAATTTAAGAGCCACTTTTTTTAGTAGCTCTTAACTTTAATTAGTATGTGGTTACAGGACAGGTTAGAGTCCTAGTGATTCCAGAAACTCCCTGTACCTTTGCTAATACAGTTCGACCCAAATCCTCCATCGATGCAGATTCAGCTCGCATAATTACGTCGTAAGGACCAGTAACACCTTCTGCAATAGTTACACCAGCAATCGCTGAAACTGCCTTTGCAACACTTGCTGCCTTACCAACTTCTGTTTGAATAAGAATATAAGCCTGTACGGACATTTAAAGCCTTTCAATTATCGCCACATGTTCAGCGATGAACTTTAGCGTCATTAAAGGGTAGCCTATAGCGAGTTAATTGGGGAGTGCCATTTATGGAGTCAGAGGATGCGCTAATACGCCGGCTTGGGGAGTTATTTAATAGTTCATTCCAAAGCGGAGTAAAGGTCGGTATTGGAGATGATGCAGCTGTGTTCAGCGGCACAGACTCTGATTTTATTGCAACAGTAGATATGGCCGTTGAAGGTATACATTTTAAGCGAGATTGGTCTTCACCATTTCAAATAGGAGCAAAGCTAACTACAGCAAGTTTGGCTGATGTCTTTGCAATGGGGGGAGAACCTAATTATTTATTGGTTGCTGCCGGAATTAACCAGAATGAAAAGACACAAGTCATTACCGAGATTGCAGAAGGAATTAGATCAGTCGCTGACAAGTTTAAGGTAGGTGTTATTGGAGGTGATTTAAGTAAATCGGAGAAATTAGTTTTAAGTATTACTGCTATAGGCCATATAAACTCAAAACCAATCAAACGCGATGGTGCAAAAGTTGGAGATATTGTCTATGTCTCTGCCCTTCCTGGATTATCTGCAGCCGGACTTGCAATTCTAAATAGGGGTTTAGATCGACCAAGGTATGTTGTCGAGGCTCATTTAAATCCAAAATTAGTTAGACCTGATGCACTGATCAAAGTTGCATCTGCAATGTGTGATATCAGCGATGGCTTGAGTATTGATGCTGGACATATAGCTAGCGCCTCTGGCGTTTCAATTAATCTCAGTAGAGAGTTGATTTCTAAAGCAGATGATTTTAAAGATCTTGCAGAGCTATCTACTGAACTAAGTGAAGATACTTTTGATTGGATTCTAAATGGTGGCGAGGATCATTTCTTTATTGCTACAGTTGATCCGAAATACCGAAGTAAAGATTTGGGAATTGAGATAGGAATTGTTGAAGCAGGAGATGGAGAAGTGCGCTTAGATACAAAAGAAGTTGAAATAAAAGGCTACCAACACTTTTAATTAACGAAGAACTTTTCCAGCTTTCAAGCATGAAGCACAAACATTTTTACGCTTAGTTTGGCCGTTAATTATGGTGCGAATTTTTTGAATGTTTGGATTCCATCGGCGACGAGTTGCCCGCTTTGAGTGCGAAACATTGTTTCCAAAGCTTGGAGCTTTTCCACATAAATCACAGACTGATGACACCGTATTGCTCCTTATTTTTGCCGACTTAAACTTAATGAAGGCGAAAGATTACCTCCTTAGGGCATTAAATGGCTAATCCGGTGGGTAATTACGCGCAACTAGCCATTTGGCATTGGATACTTCCTCTATGGCAACCCTTGCGACTCGCTTACCAAATATCCTCGGTGATCGAACTGCTGCTGTGCTGGAAAAGTCTTTTGGGATAACCACCATAAATGAATTACTTCGACACTATCCCCGTAGGTATGTAGTTAGAGGTGAATTAACCGATATCTCAAAATTATTAGTTGATGAAGATGTGACAATCTTGGCGGAGATTGAAGCGGTTAAGTTAAGAAGGGCAAATGGTAAAAGTATTCTGGAGGTAGTTGTTACAGATGGCAGTGCAAAACTTTCCCTAACATTCTTTAATCAAGCATGGCGCGAAAAAGATTTAAAAGCTGGCAGAGTTGGATTATTTGCCGGTAAAGTTGGGGTTTTTAACGGCAAGAGGCAACTTTCTCATCCTGATTTTCAACTTATCCCAGATGGTGAAAATGTAGATGCGGCCATTGCTGAATTTGCCGGCAAGTTCTTGCCGGTCTATCCAGCAACTTCAAAATTACCATCTTGGAAAGTTATGCAGTGTGTGAAATTGGCGTTGGATTCATTAGAAGATCTACCAGATTACCTACCAGAAGAAATTACTAAGCAGCATAATTACCCCAATCTGAAAACCGCTTTTGAGGAAATCCACCAACCTTCAGATTTAGAATCGGCCGAGAATGCCCGTCAGAGATTAACCTTTGATGAAGCGCTTTTACTTCAAATACTGCTTGGTCAAAGACGGCTAGAGATTGAAAGTTTAAGCACTAGATCTCGAACCCCTAATACACCAGTTTTAGTTGCAGAGTTTGAAAAGAATTTACCATTTAGCTATACAAAAGGTCAGATCGAAGTTAATGAACAAATAGAACTAGATCTTTCGCGAAAGTTTCCTATGCATCGATTGCTACAGGGTGAAGTTGGCTCTGGAAAAACCGTTGTTGCCTTAAGAGCGATGTTGAGTGTGGTTGATTCAGCTGGACAGGCTGCACTTCTTGCACCAACTGAAGTTTTAGCGCAACAGCACTACCGAACAATTAATAAAATACTTGGCGACTTAGCAATGCATGGCACATTAGGATCTAATGAGATTGGAACTCAAATTGAGTTACTAACTGGCTCACTTCCTACTTCAAAGAAGAAGGAAATACACACAAGGTTAGCAAATGGTGAAATTGGAATAGTGATTGGAACTCATGCGCTGATATCAGAGGGTGTGACATTTTCTGATTTAGGGCTAGTGGTAGTTGATGAACAACATCGTTTTGGTGTGGAGCAAAGAGATGCGTTAAAGGTAAAGGCTAAATACCCACCACATTTACTAGTAATGACCGCAACGCCAATTCCGCGAACAGTGGCAATGACAGTTTTTGGTGATTTAGATATTTCTACGCTTCGTGAATTACCATCAGGAAGAGTTCCAATCAGCACTCATGTGATATCAGTCTTAGAAAAACCACATTTTTTATCAAGAGCTTGGCAGCGCGTAAAAGAAGAGGTAGCCAAAGGGCATCAGGTTTACATTGTTGCTCCCCGTATTAGTAATCCAAATAAAAAATTAAGCGAACGTGAAATCGCTGCGGCTATGTTGCTAGGTGAGGAGTATTTAGATAATGAGCAGATGGTTGCAGTTGAGGAGCTAGCACCAGAGCTTGCCACAGGTGATTTAAAGGGATTAAAAATTGCCGTATTGCATGGCCGGCAACCTAGTGATCTAAAAGAGCAAACCATGGCGGCTTTTTCACAGGGACAAATCGATGTGCTAATTGCTACAACAGTTATTGAGGTAGGTGTGGATGTGCCAAATGCTTCAATGATGGTGATTATGGATGCAGATAGATTTGGCGTATCTCAACTTCATCAATTGCGAGGGCGGGTTGGCAGAGGAAAAGTTCCAGGCTTATGCCTTTTGGTCTCAAATGCATCTGAGGAGTCTCAAAGTATGCAGCGACTTAATGCCGTTGCTTCCACCTTAGATGGATTTGAACTTGCTCGAATCGATTTAGAGCAACGTAAAGAGGGTGATGTTTTGGGTAGATCTCAATCCGGTGGAAAATCACACCTTAGACTTTTACGAGTACTAAGGGATGAGGAATTAATTGATAGGGCTAAAGAGATGGCTAATAAAATCTTATCAATTGATCCTAAGCTAAATAAGCTTCCAGAACTTAGAGATGAAATTGAAAAATTGAGAATTGACGAGGCTGCAAGATTTATGGACAAATCATGAGTATGCGAATAATTGCCGGATATGGAAAGAGCAGAAAGCTTTTCTCTCCACCT
Source organism: Candidatus Nanopelagicus sp. (assembly GCA_035441405.1). Lineage (GTDB taxonomy): Bacteria > Actinomycetota > Actinomycetes > Nanopelagicales > Nanopelagicaceae > Nanopelagicus. The sequence continues at coordinate 18,712 of DAOROF010000006.1, read as the reverse complement.
TCAATTACTAGACCAACTTCAGATCGCGCTCGCGAAGGTCTGTTCTCGTCATTAATTTCCACCTTTAGCTCGTTAGAGGGATTGCACTTTCTGGATTTATTCGCAGGATCTGGAGCAGTAGGTGTTGAAGCACTTTCTAGAGGGGCAGCATTGGTAGAAGCGGTTGAAAGTAACCCAATAAGTGCCAAAGTTTGCGAGCAAAATTTTGCATTACTTTCTGGGATAAGCGGTGTCGGAAAATATAGAGTTCATAACAAAACTACTTTTGAATTTTTGAATCACTCTGCCAGTAACTCATATGAAATAATTTTTATTGACCCTCCATATGAAGTAGCAAATACAGAAATTGAAAAGATATTAAAGAAAGTCCTAACTCTAAATTTATTAAATAAGCATGGCGTGATAGCTATTGAGCGTGATGGTAAAACAAAAAATTTTACTTGGCCACAAGGGTTATCAGAGGTGAAGGTTCGCGCATATGGAGCAGGAAGTATTCACTATGGCGCGATATCTGAGCCTGATATGAAAAAAAATGGCTAACTTAGCAATTAATTGCTAGCGTTTTGTCTATGAGGCGAGTCGTATGTCCAGGATCTTTCGATCCAATTACTAATGGCCACTTAGACATTATTGCTAGAGCCTGTTCTTTGTTTGATGAGGTGGTTATTGCAGTTTTAGTAAATCAAACAAAGAGTTCATTATTCACTGTTGATGAGCGTATTGAAATGATTAAAGATGTAACTAGCAGATATAAGAATGTAAAGGTTGATTCCTGGACCGGACTATTAGTTGATTACTGCAGAGCTAACAAGATACCGACAATTGTTAAAGGACTAAGGGCAGTCAGTGATTTTGATTACGAGCTGCAAATGAGCCAAGTGAACCTACAACTTCAGGGTATAGAGACATTGTTTATGTCTACCGCACCATCACACTCCTTTTTATCTTCATCACTTGTGAAGGAAATCGCAAGTTATGGTGGAGATGTCTCGGCATATATGCCAGCGGCCATAGTTGATAAGTTAAGATCTAGACTTGAGCGAAAGGGCTAATATGGACGTAGTTGAAAATATTGAAGCTGCGATTGCAATTGTTGAAGAAGCAAGATCTGTGCCATTGTCTGCATCATGTGTTGTTAATAGAAGTGAAATGCTGCAACTACTAGATAAAGTTAAGGTCTCATTTCCAAATGACTTAGCAAAAGCTATTTCAATTCAGCGCGAAAAAGAATCTATTTTAGAGCAGGCCCATGTCCAAGCTGATGCGGTAATTCAACAAGCACGAGATGAGGTCTCTCGATTAGTTGAGCAAACAACTATTGTTTCATCAGCACGCAAAGAGGCAGCAAGAATTTTGTCTGAAGCAAAGGCAGATAGTGACCGAGATCGAGAAGAGATTGAAGAGTATATTGATTCGCGATTAGCCAACCTTGAAGTTATTTTAAATAAGACCTTAGATGTCATTAGTAAAGGTAGAGATCAGCTAAATGGTGTTGAAACTAAGCACGTTCTTTCTAAATTAAAGTAATCCAAATGGCACGATCTGTCTTTGTTTTCAATACCCATGATTTGCCTCATCGCGCAGGCGAAATGCGTGAATACGAGCTCGATCTAGAAATTTCTGATCCTTTAGGTATTGATTTACTCTCGGTAAAGCCTGGTGAAATAATCGAGATTGATCTAAGGATTCAATCAGTAGATGAAGGCGTACTTGCAACTGCCCGAGTAGTAGCAACTGCCACTGGCGAATGTACGCGCTGCCTAAAGCCGATTATTTGGCCAATTGATGAAAACTTTACAGAGCTTTACTACTACGAATCACGAGCAGCAAAGACGAATGCTAAAAAAGGCTCAAAATCTAAATCAATCGATGAAGAAGATATTGATTTAGAAGTAGATGACTTAAGTTTTATGGTTGGCGATGAGATTGATCTTGAACCAGCAATTAGAGATGCAATTATTTTGAATATGGAGGTAAATCCACTTTGCTCAGAGGATTGCCCAGGTATAGAAGCCAAGCAGGGTGAAAACTGGTCATACTTACCAGCCGATCAAGCACAGATACCTGCTGATCCGAGATGGTCAGCATTAAAGGATTTCCCGCTTAAAAACTAATGGTTTTTACAAGATAGAGTTTTTCGTAGATAATTCTCATCTTGCGCTAGGAAGCGTAGAAAACAGGGAGTAAAGATCATGCCAGTTCCAAAACGAAAAATGTCGCGAGCACGTACTCGCTCTCGTCGAAGCATGTGGAAGACAACTCCTGCACACCTTGCAACTTGTCAGCAATGCCAACAACCTAAATTGCAACACGTAGCTTGTCCAACTTGTGGCACTTATAACCGTCGACAGGTTCTAGAGGTTTAATCTGTACTCTGGCCTAACCGAACAACTCGGGATATCGGTTAAGGATGAGTTGCTTGAACTTGCATTAACCCATCGCTCTTATTCCTATGAAGCAGGTGGAATTCCAACCAATGAACGACTTGAATTTTTAGGTGACTCAGTTCTTGGATTAATTGTTACAGATGAGCTTTATAAATTATTTCCCGATCTGGATGAAAGTAGATTAAGTCCACTTAGATCAGGCGTAGTAAATATGAGAGCACTGGCTCAGATTGCCCGTGATATCAATCTTGGTTCCTATTTGAAAATAGGTAAAGGTGAAGAAGCAACAAATGGGCGAGAGAAAAATTCAATCTTAGCTGACACTTTTGAAGCACTAGTAGGGGCAATTTATTTACAACATGGATATGTAAAAAGTGCTGAAGTAATTTCAAAGTGGATTAATCCAGCCATAGTCACTGCAACTTCGCAAGGTTCGACTTTAGATAGTAAAACAGCATTACAAGAGTTATCGGCGTTAATGAACCTAGCATCACCAGAGTATGAGATAACAGAGTCTGGGCCAGATCATGATAAGAGTTTTATGGCTTGCGTATTATTAAGCGATGAGAAGTTTCCAGTTGGAAAGGGCAAGAGTAAGCGGGAAGCTGAACAAGCAGCTGCAAAGATTGCATATGAAGTATTGGTCGATCGAAATAAAAAGTAAGTAAGCATGCCAGAATTACCTGAAGTAGAAACTGTAAGGGCTGGTTTAGAAAAGTATATTGTTGGTAAGCAGATTAGACACGCAGAAAGTTTTCATCCAAGAGCGTTAAAACCAAGCTCTATCTCACCGCTTTCTGCTGTGGTAGGCGCAAAAATTACCTCCGTTCGAAGGCGAGGAAAATTTTTATGGCTAGAACTTGATAGAGATTTTGTCTTGGTTGCCCATTTAGGGATGAGCGGGCAGTTACTAGTTCAGAAGAGCATCGTTAAAAATCACCCTCACCTAAGAGCTAGATTTATATTAAGCGGTTCGAGCAAGGGATATGCCAATGAGGTTAGGTTCATAGATCAGCGAACCTTTGGCTGGCTATCTGTGGAGCAGGTTTTTGAGGGAATCCCAACCTCGGTATTGAAGATATCAAAGGATCCATTTGAATCAGAGTTTGACCTAAGACAGGTAGTTTCAAACATTAATCGTAGGAAAACAGCTATTAAGCCTGCTATTTTAAATCAAAATATTATTAGTGGAATTGGCAATATATACGCAGATGAAGCATTGTGGCGAGCAAAGATACATCCTGAGATTATTTGCGAAGATTTAAACGAAAATGAAATCAAAAAGTTAATTAAATCAGCCATTTCAGTAATGAAATCATCGATTCAAGCAGGTGGTACTTCATTTGATGAGCAGTATAAAAATGTAAATGGTGAAAGTGGATACTTTTCCCGCTCCCTAAAGGTTTATGGCAGAGAGGGTGAGCCTTGCCCGAGGTGCCGATCAAAGATTCGCCGGATAGCCTTTGCAAACAGATCCTCCCATTTTTGCCCGCGTTGCCAGCGTTAGGTACCAAGTTTTCGATCACTTTTTAGATAGGTTTGCGCTATGCGCTGTGGGTGGATCGTCCTATGTATTTAAAGAGTATGAATTTGAAGGGCTTTAAGTCCTTTGCCTCTTCAACTACTTTAAATTTTGAACAGGGAATTACTTGTGTTGTAGGTCCAAATGGGTCCGGTAAATCAAATGTGGTTGATGCGCTCTCTTGGGTAATGGGTGAGCAAGGGGCAAAATCACTGCGTGGTGGAAAGATGGAAGATGTAATTTTCGCTGGCACTTCAGGTAGAGCACCTCTTGGTAGAGCAGAGGTTTCGGTAACTATCGACAATACTGATGGTGTATTACCAATTGACTTTACTGAGGTAACAATTACGCGAGTTCTATTTAGAAATGGCGCCTCTGAATATTTATTGAATGGTGAAACAACTCGACTTTTAGATATCCAAGAGTTATTAAGCGATAGTGGTATTGGTAGGGAGATGCATGTAATCGTTGGACAAGGCCAATTAGATGCAATTTTGTTAGCGAATCCTGAAGAGCGCAGAGCATTTATTGAAGAAGCAGCTGGAGTACTAAAACATCGAAAGCGAAAAGAAAAAGCAATTAGAAAACTTGATTCAATGCAAACTAACTTAGCTCGTATTCAGGACCTAACTGTTGAGTTAAGAAGACAACTCAAGCCATTAGGAAAACAGGCAGAGGTGGCACGCAAAGCCTCGATAATCCAATCAGATGTCAGGGATGCAAAATTACGTTTAATGGCAGATGACATGCTTCGCATGCGCAATGAGATGGAGTTAGAGGTTGCTGATGAAAATGTGTTGCGGCAACGTAAGGAACAGGTTGAGAGTGAATTAAATTCTGCCAGAAGTCGCGAAATTGAGTTGGATGCGATTGCGGCTAGTGAAAACCCTCAATTAATTGCAGCTCAAGAAAACTTTTACCGTCTTACTGCACAACGAGAGCAAATTCGTGCAGTGCAAAACTTATCATCTGAACGCGCAAGGTTTCTCTCTGAAGAAGCTGAAGAAGCCAAAGCATCCGGTCGTGATCCAATTTTATTAGACCAAGAGGCCCAACAGTTACGAAATGAAGAGAAAGAGCTTGCTAACAAAGTTAATAAATCTCAAGAGCAATTAGACACTGACTCAAATTTATTAAAGGCTATCGAAGATAAGTTAGCACTTGAAGAGAGCCGAGTATCTGCTGCACTTCGCGCTATTGCAGATCAACGTGAGGGAACTGCTCGACAGGAAGGTCACATAAATGGATTACGCTCACGAATAGATGCGACTTCAGGTGAGGTTAATCGATTAACTGAGGCTAGAAATTCTGTCGAGCAAAGACTAAAGAACTATCGAGAAAATTTTGCAACGATTGAAACTCAAATATCATCACTAGCGGCTTCAGAGCCTGGTCTTGATAGCTTATTTGAGAAGTTAAAAGTTGAAATGAAGAACTCTGAAAAAGACCTTAAGGTGCTTAGTGAAAAACTTCAATCTACTGAAAAATTGCGAGCCGGATCACTAGGTAGATTAACTGCATTTAAAGAAATTACTGAACTAGTCAAAACTTCAGAAAATGCCAACTTGATATCTAAAATTGATGATTTGACCTCAAACTGTGAAGTTGAAGTAAATAAGGTTTCTGTTGATTGTGATCGAATCAGGTTTGAACTCAGTAGCGCAAATGATGATTTTAATAAAGTAAGCAGCGAGTATGAGTCTGTACTCTCTAAGCTAAATGAGTCTGATGCAGCCATGACTGGGCTCGCAGAGCAACTTGCTATCTCAGGCCAGAATGTAAAGAATTCTGTTGATGAATTTGATCGGTTAAATTCGGCACTGCAAGCAGCAATTGATCAGCGCAATTCTGACGAAAGAGATTTGGCTGCAGCTTTGGCACAATTTGAATCGCACCAAACTCCAGTTGAACCTGACTTAACAAACTTAGAGGACTTAAGATCTCAAGTTTCAAGTGCAAGATCAAAAGAGGTTGAGTCTCGATTAAATCTAAGAACTATTGAAGAGCGTAAGGATGCGCTATCACAGCGGGCTGAAGCTTTAGAGAATCAAGCAGCTACGGAACGTGAATCTGCATCTCGATCAATTTCTCGCCGTGAAAATAGGGCACAGGCTGCGATAACTGCGCAGGACATTGCCGACACAGCTTATGAGGCATTAATTCAAATTGAGTCCTCTATTGCGCGTGCAGGTTCTGAGAGAGAAAGATTGGAAACTTCAAGATCTTCTCGAGAGGGCGAAATATTAAGTTTAAGAACAATAGGTCGCGAGCTCTCAATTGAGTTAGAGAGATTAACCTCAAGTGTGCATAAAGACGAAATCGCTCGAGCTGAGCAACGACTTAGAATTGAACAATTAGAGACAAAAGCAGTAGAAGAACTTGGGATTGATGTTCAGGCACTTATAAATGAGTATGGTCCAAGTAATGACGTTCCTACATTTTACGAGAATGAGCAAGGCGAATTTGTGCCTGGAGATTTAATTCCGTACCGACGAGACCAACAAGAAAAGCGCCTTTCCCAGGCGGAGAAATCGCTAACATTATTAGGAAAGATTAATCCATTGGCATTAGAAGAGTATTCATCTCTAGAAGAGCGCTTACGCTACCTTGCTGAACAATTGGAAGATTTAAAAAAGACTAAAAAGGATTTATTAGACATAATTAAAGAGGTTGATGATCGTGTTCAGCAGATATTTACTGAAGCCTATGAAGATACCGCAAGAGAGTTCGAACTTGTTTTCGCTAGGTTATTCCCAGGCGGAGATGGAAAATTAATTCTTACAAACCCATCTGACATGCTGACCTCAGGTGTTGATGTCGAAGCCAGACCACCTGGTAAAAGAGTTAAGAGATTATCTTTACTATCCGGAGGTGAAAGATCACTAGTAGCAGTTGCACTTCTAATTGCAATATTCAAAGCCAGACCCTCACCTTTTTATGTTATGGATGAGGTCGAAGCAGCTCTTGATGACACAAACTTAGGCAGATTACTGGGCGTGTTCGAAGAGTTAAGAGAGAAATCTCAGTTAATCATTATTACGCACCAGAAAAGAACAATGGAGATTGCAGATGCGCTTTATGGCGTGACCATGCGTGGGGATGGAGTTAGTGAAGTTATTTCTCAGCGTATTCGTGAAGTCGACGCAGTTTCTTAGATTCTAAATGAGCTTATTTAAAAAGCTTTTTACTGCACTTAAATCTAGTTCAATCTCGCAGGAAGAATGGGATGAAATACGAGCACAACTTATTGCTTCGGATTTGGGGCCAAAACTAGTTGATCAACTAATTCTAAAGTGTAGGTCACTAAAACCTGAGGACGCTAGAAAATCCATCATTGATGAGGTTAGTTCTTGGTTAAGTACTAAACCTCGAGGCATTTTAAACTCTAAAGCCGAAACAAAGACAATTTTAATTGTTGGAGTAAATGGCACTGGTAAAACTACTTCAGCGGCTAAGTTGGCTAATTTTTTAAAGTCCCAAGGAAATTCTGTCCTGCTTGCTGCTGCAGATACATTTCGTGCAGCTGCTACCGATCAGATTAGAACTTGGGCCAAAAGAATTGATGTTGAAGTCGTCTTTGGTGAAGAAAGTAGTGATCCAGCATCGGTGGCGTTTAACGCCATAACTAAAGCTAAAGCATTAAATGTAGACTATTTAATAATAGATACTGCTGGAAGACTACATACTAAGCAGAATTTAATGGATGAGCTAGGAAAAATTGTTAGAGTAGTTCAGAAGCAATCAACAATTGATGAAATATTGCTAGTAGTTGATTCAACAACCGGACAAAACGGCATTAACCAAGCTGCAACTTTTATTGAGGCAGTTGATATCTCGGGTTTTATCGTGACGAAATTAGATGGAACTGCCAAGGGTGGAATTGCAATTGCGATCGAGAAATCCACAGGTCTACCCATTAAATTTGTGGGTTCTGGAGAAGGTATTGAAGATTTCACCTCTTTTGATCAAGTCGCCTACTTGGCAGGATTATTCGATTAAGTAACATACTTTTAACAATCCAGCCCTTTGTTTCATAAGCCTGAAATCTAAATTGCCGCTGAAATTAACCCTAGTACCCGATAGTTACCCCATCTCAATGGCGAGGATTTTGACCTATTTAAGAAGAACGATCGGAGAATAAATGGCAGAGATAGTTCTAAATACCGGTGATACCGCTTGGGTATTGGCCAGTACGGCCCTGGTGCTTTTAATGACACCTGGCCTAGCCCTTTTTTATGGTGGCATGGTTAGAGCAAAAAGCGTTCTAAATATGATGCTTATGTCTATGGTAACAATCGGCATCGTAAGTGTTCTTTGGGTAATTTATGGATTCAAATTAGCATTTGGATACAAAGCTGATTCGCAATGGTATGGCGAAATATCATTTTCTGGACTTGGAAGCGCTGTTAATGAACTAACAAATAACGGTGGCGTCTATCCAATTCCATTATTGGCTTTTGCAGCTTTCCAGTTAATGTTTGCAATTATCACTCCAGCATTAATCTCTGGCGCTATTGCAGATCGTACAAAATTTACTGCCTGGGCAGTCTTTGTAACTGTATGGGTAACGCTTGTTTATTTCCCAGTTGCTCACTGGGTATTTGCTTTTGGAAATAAGGTTGGCGATACAGTTACGGGTGCAGGTTTCTTAGCAGCCAGAGGTGTTCAAGATTTTGCTGGAGGAACTGCAGTGCATATAAATGCGGGCGCTGCTGGACTTGCTATGGCAATTATTTTAGGACGTAGAGTTGGATGGCGCAGGGAATCAATGCGTCCACACTCGCTACCACTTGTCCTAATTGGAGCCGGCCTACTTTGGTTTGGTTGGTTTGGATTTAACGCAGGATCAGCACTTGGTGCAAATGGAGTTGCAGCATTAGCTCTCCTAAATACTCAGGTAGCTACAGCCGCCGCTGCATTAGGTTGGTTGCTAGTTGAGAAGTTAAGGGATGGCCATCCAACCTCTTTAGGAGTGGCATCAGGGGCAGTATCTGGTCTAGTCGCAATTACACCAGCATGTGCATTTGTTGCCCCTTGGGCAGCGGTGGTAATTGGACTTCTTGCAGGTGTTTTCTGTGCCTTAGCTGTCGGTATCAAGTATTTATTAAATTTTGATGACTCACTTGATGTCGTAGGAGTCCATTTAATTGGTGGATTATGGGGCAGCTTAGCCATTGGTTTCTTTGGAAGCAGCGCAGTTAATAGTGTTGGCCTGGATGGAATTTTCTATGGCGGAGGAACAGCGCTATTAGCTAAGCAAGCATTCGGCGCCTTCTTTGTCTTAGTTTATTCATTTATAGTCACCTTGATTATCGGCTTTATCATTGATAAAACAATGGGACTTCGAATCAAAGAAGAAGCTGAAATTTCAGGCATTGATTATGACCAACATGCCGAAACTGGTTATGAATTAACTTCTAATTCACGAGGAGGTTTCTAACTATGAAACTAATAACCGCAATTATTAAGCCACAGAAACTAGAAGATGTAAAAGAGGCATTAGTTAGCGCTGGAATTACCGGTATGACTGTCTCTGATGCAAAAGGTTTTGGAAGACAACTTGGGTTAACCGAGGTTTATCGGGGCGCTCAATATAAAGTCGATCTGATTCCTAAAATTAGATTAGAAGTTTTAGTTGCTTCTAATGTTGCAGAAAAAGCAATTAAGGTCATTGCCGAAGCTGCCAGAACTGGAAATATTGGTGATGGCAAAGTTTGGGCAACAACTGTGGATTCTGTGACTCGGGTTCGGACTGGTGAAAGCGGTGAAGCAGCCATCTAAACAAATGTAGGATTCCTACATGTTTGAAGCGCTGGGCCAGAGGTTTGGCAAGATTTTCTCTGGCCTTAGCGGCAAAGTAACAGAGTCAGAATTAGAAAATTTCTTATCTGAGATCAGATTGGCTCTTTTAGACTCTGATGTTGCTTTAGAGGTAGCTGAAGAATTTTCGAATCGAATTTTTAGTAAAGTTAAAGCGCTTGAATCTGAGATAAACAAAAGCACAAATCCTGCTCAGAGAATTTTTGAGATTGTAAATCAGGAGCTAACTAAAATACTGGGCGGCTCTGCTAGGCGCTTAAAGTTTGCAAAATCACCACCAACTGTAATCCTGTTAACCGGATTACAGGGTGCTGGAAAAACTTCATTAGCGGGCAAACTTGCACATTATCTTTCCCAACAAAGACATACACCATTACTAGTTGCAGCTGATTTACAAAGACCTAACGCAGTAAATCAACTTCAAATTGTTGGTAAATCCATAAATATTCCAGTCTTTGCCCCTGAACCTGGAAATGGCATTGGAGATCCGATTCAAGTAGCTAGTGCTGGATTGCAGTTTGCAAAGGATAAATTACACAATTTTGTAATTATTGATACTGCAGGCAGGACTGGCATCGATGAAGAGTTGATGCAAGAAGTAATCAAGATTCGAGATGCTGTAAAACCTGATGAGATATTTTTTGTAGTTGATGCCATGACGGGTCAAGATGCTGCTCGAACTGCAAAGGCTTTTTCTGAGGGCGTCGGATTTGATTCGGTGGTCTTAACTAAATTAGATGGTGACGCCAGGGGTGGCGCCGCATTATCAATTGTAGAGTTAACAGGTAAGCCAATAATTTTTGCTGCCACTGGTGAAAATACTGCAGATTTCGACCTTTTTTATCCAGAGAGAATGGCTTCAAGAATTCTTGGTTTAGGAGATGTTGCATCTTTAGCTGAGCAAGCAAAGCGAGCAATGCCAGAAGCAACAGCTAAAGATCTTGAAGATAAATTTATCAAGGGGGAGGATTTTACTTTTACAGATTTCTTATCTCAGCTTGAAGCTATGAAAAATATGGGAAGTATGAATAAGTTGCTTGGTTTATTGCCTGGATCTGCTGGTATGAAAAAGCAATTACAGAATTTTGATGAAACAGAGTTAGTTAGGACTCGTGCAATCATTGAATCGATGACACCGTTGGAAAGAAATGATCCAAAAGTATTAAATGGATCAAGAAGAGCAAGAATAGCTAAAGGCAGTGGTAGAGCTGTCTCTGAGATAAACTCATTAGTAGAGCGCTTTACGCAAGCCCAAAAAGTAATGAAACAAATGCGTTCGGGCTCCATCCCTCCATCTTTAGCAGGTGCAGGCAGTATGGGCATGATGCCAAAAACCAATCAGGTTAGCCAAAAACCAAAGAAGAAGTCTCGCTCCGGAAATCCTGCTAAACGAGCGATAGAAGAGGGAATTTGACCTACTGCCTTCCCAATTTGGGTTATGGCTTTAATACTGGCAAGATTAGCCACCTGCGAATGGGACCCTCTAACCCATAGCAATTTAGTCCGTAATTTTGTCGAATGTGAACGCCCCCGCTGTTTACATAAGATAAATCCAAATTAATTTTCTATAGGGAGTTTTGTGTCAGTAAAGATTAAGTTAATGCGACTTGGAAAGATCCGTACACCTCATTTTCGAATTGTTATAGCGGATTCTCGTTCAGCTAGAAATTCAAAGGCAATTGAAGAAATTGGTCGTTATTCACCAGCATCCGAACCCTCTTTAATTGAAGTGAATTCAGAGCGAGTTCAGTACTGGCTTGGAGTTGGAGCACAACCAACTGAAGCAGTTACGGCATTATTAAAAATTACAGGTGATTACCAAAAAGCTAATGGCCTACCAGGAAGTGAAGGCACTTTGAAGTTACAACCTGCACGAATTGATAAGAGGGTGGCTTACGAGGCAGCTGTTAAAGAAGCTATGAATGAGCCAGCAGATGGTGCTACAACTTTAAAGAAAAAAGCTGCCGAAAGACTTGCGGCTAAAAGTGCTCCAGTAGTTGAAGAGGCAGCACCAGTTGCAGAATCAACTCCTACGCAAGAGGCAGCACCAGTTACAGAAGCTGCACCTGAAGCAGTAGTTGCTGAAGCTACCGCCGAAGAAACACCACAAGCTTAAGCATTATCACTTATGTTTAAGAAGGGTTCATTCCTTCGGGAACTACCCATAATTGTAGTTTCAGCTCTAATAATTTCAATTGTAATTAAAACGTTTTTTCTCCACTTTTTCTTTATTCCATCAGGTTCAATGGAGAACACATTACAAGTTGGAGATCGAATTGCTGTAAACAAATTTGGAGCCTTATTTAGTGAAATTAAACGTGGTGAGGTAGTAGTTTTTTCTGACCCAGATAAATGGCTAGGCGAGGCACCGATAAGTGAGAGTTCAAGCATCTCTAATAAGCTCAAAAGTGGTTTGATTACTGTTGGAGTACTACCTGATCCCGCTAAACAATATTTAATAAAGCGCGTAATTGGTGTGGGCGGAGATAATGTTACTTGTTGCGATTCTTCTGGAAAAGTTCAGGTAAATGGTGTTTCTATAACTGAGCCATACATCTATCCAGGCGATAAGCCAAGCGAAGTAAAATTTAATGTTGATATACCTAAAGGATTTATTTGGGTAATGGGTGATCACCGTGGAGCCAGTGCAGATTCAAGGTTTCACCCTGAAAGTGCAAATAATGGAATGATTCCACTAAGTAAAGTCGTAGGACGCGCTACATTTATTGTTTGGCCCTTTACAAATGCTGCTTTTATCCCCAAAGGTGAAGACCTAAAAAAGGTTCCAGTACAAGAAAAACCATAGAAATGATTGAAAGCAAACTTTTGCAATCTGGAATTACAAAAATTGCAGGAGTGGATGAAGCCGGCAGAGGTCCTTGTGCCGGACCCCTTGTAGTATCAGCGGTTATTCTGAAAGATCCAACTTCATCGGAACTAAATGGAGTTAGAGATTCAAAAGAATTATCAGCACCTCAAAGAGATCGCATGTATGAAGTAATATTGAATAATTCAATTGCCTACTCAATCATTGAATTTTCAGCAGCTGAGATTGATCTTCTAGGTTTACACAAATGTAATCTTGAAGGTATGCGACGGGCTGTCCATGCTTTGAAAGTAAAGCCTGAGTATATTTTGACTGATGGATATTCAATACCAGGTATGACTGAGCCAAATCTTGCGGTTTGGAAGGGTGACCAAGTTGCAATATCAATTAGCTCTGCGTCTATATTGGCTAAGGTTTATCGAGATCGAATAATGATAGAACTAGATCGCAAATATCCTAATTATGGGCTTGCTAATCACAAAGGGTATATCACAGCATTACATACCGCCGCCATAAAGAAGTACGGAGTACTGCCTATTCATAGAAAATCGTTTTCAAATATTGCTGAAATCTTAAAAACTAAAAACTAATTCACAGAATTTTTAAGTTCTACAATCAAAGGTTATCTCTGATTAAGTTAGTCAAGTGCATACTGAAGAAGATTGCAGACTAATTCTTTTTACTTGTATTGAACCAGCAGACCCTTTTTGGAGCGCCCAAATATCAGATCTTGGCGCCCAAGCTGTTTATCATCATATAACTTCCAAAAGTCACTTCTCAGAAAGCAATTCATTATCGATTATTAGAGACAAAATAATGAAAACCGATTTATTGAAGGCTAGAAAAGAAATTGAGAATTCAAACTCATTTTTTATCACTCCCAGGGATCTCGACTGGCCAATTGGGATGGAAGACTTACCTAACCCACCAATCGGACTTCTCCTAAAGGGAAATAGAGAAATACTTGAAACTTTAAAAACCTCTATTTCGATTGTAGGAAGTAGAAAACCAACTAGTTATGGAGTATCAAGTGCCAAATTCTTAGCTACTCAAGCTGCAAAGGCAGATTTTACGGTGGTAAGTGGTGGCGCAATTGGTATTGATACTGCAGCTCATATTTCAACTTTAAGTCTAGGTAAGAAAACCATATGTATTTTAGCCGGAGGTTTCAATCACCTATATCCAGTAGACAACTTGAGGCTTTTTGATCAGATTACAAGAAATGGATTATTAATAAGCGAGGTCATGCCGAGTGTTTTATCCCAGCCATTTAGGTTCTTAGTCAGAAATAGATTAATTGCAGCAATTTCAAAAGCAACAGTTGTCATCGAGGCTGAGTATGTGAGTGGCTCTATTCGAACCGCCAGAGATGCAGCAGAAATATTCAGACCAGTATTTGCTGTCCCCGGCGAAATTACATCACCATTAAGCCAAGGATGTCATCGATTAATTTCTGAGAGAGTTGCCGATATTGCAACTAGTTTTAGTGAAATTTTGGAGCTTATAACTCCCATGCACTGAAGGAGCGTAAAAGGTGAGAGAATAAGGCCAATGAATAATTTTAAAGCAGGCTTTGTTGCGGTGGTTGGACGTCCTAATACTGGAAAATCAACCTTAGTAAACGCACTGGTTGGAAGCAAAATAGTTATTACGTCCCACCATCCAAATACAACTAGAAACCCAATAAGAGGAATTGTCAATAGAGATAACTTCCAAATTATATTGGTTGATACACCTGGGATGCATAAACCAAAAACAGCTCTGGGTACCAGATTAAATTCAATGGTTAGTGAAAATATAGATTCAACTGACAGCATAATTCTTTGTTTACCAGCAGATGAAGAAATAGGAGCTGGTGATGAATATATTGTAAAGCAAATAAAATCTGGACAACCTTTATTTATTGTTGTAACGAAAATCGATATGATCTCAAAGTCGGAGTTGGCAGCGAAATTATCAAATCTTAATGATTTTGTAGCTAGATTAAGTTTAGCGAAAGCAGAAATTATTCCAATTTCTGCAAAGAATTTGGATCAAACGGAGTTACTTTTGGAATTACTCTCAAATTCCATGCCAGATTCTCCTGCGTTATATCCAAAAGATATAAACACAGATCAAGCACAAGAGCTAATGATGGCTGATTTAATAAGAGAAGCAGCGATTGCTGAACTTTACGAAGAATTACCTCACTCGGTAATGGTCACTATTGATGAGTTTGGACAGCGAGATAGTGGAAATATTTTTGATGTTATTGCAACATTGCATGTTGAAAGGGATAGCCAGAAGGGAATAATTATTGGTCCCCAAGGGAGTAAATTGAAGGCAATTGGCACACTTGCTCGAAAATCTATTGAAAACTTAGTGGGTATGAAAGTTTTTCTTCAAATCCATGTAAAAGTATCTAAAGAGTGGCAAAAGGATCCAAAAATGTTAGCTAGATTAGGATTTACTGAGTAACTTTTTTACTAGCAAAATATGACCCCACAAGCACTAGTGGTAATCCCAAAGCTATTCCTAATGTAATCGGTTCACTCAGTAGTAGAACTCCTAGCAAAACTGCAACCGCAGTATTTAAGTAGGTTATCAAAGAAGCTCTTGGTGGACCGACTTCAGCAACTAACTTAAAGAAAACAATAAATGCAATTGCGGTGCAGAGTACACCTAGCGAGATTACTGAGCCGATTGCTTCAACTGACGGAGTAGTAGCCGGCCAAGTAATAATTGCAAATGGCAAATATACAACTGAAGTAATAATCATTGCCCAGGTATTAATAGCGATACCAGGTATGTGTGGAATACGACGATTAATCATATTTATTGCATAGGCATAACCAACTGCTGCCAAAATAACCATTCCAATTGAAACTATATCTTGCTTGCCACCAAAAGATTCGATTCCAACAACAGCTACAACTCCTATAAAGCCAATAATCAATCCAAATAACCTAGTTTTATGCCACACAGTGTGATCGCCAAAAATTGAGGCAAGAATTGCCGACCAGATCGGCACTGTGGCTACTAACAATCCAGTAAGCCCAGAGGAGATTTCCTTCTCGGCATGGGTAATTAAATACCAAGGTCCAATCATTTCAGTTATCGAATACAAAATTAGAAATGGCCAATACTTTCTTGCTACTCGCAGGCGACTTTTACTTAAAGCAATTGGTAGGCATATTAATGCACCAATAAATACTCTAAAGAATACGATTACTTCTGGAGATATCTCTTCAACAGCTACCTTCAAAAATAGGTAGGGGATTCCCCAAAGAAATCCAAGTAAGGCAAAGCGACCCCAGCCAGTTTTAGTCAATTATTTTTATCTCTTCCTAACAAAGTATTAATCTCTCGCGAGATGTCTGAGTATAGCAACTCAGCATCTGCTGTTACTCCACTTAAATTGAAAAAGCCATGAATTTGACCAGGATAATCTTTGTAAAATGCAGGCACAGAGTGGCTTACTAGTAGTTCGTAATAGTTTTTACCATCATCAACAAGTGGATCATTTTCAGCAGTAAAGATTAGGGCCGGAGCTAGGCCAGTTAGTGTGGCCGCTTTTGCTGGTACAGCATAGGGGTCAATTTGGAATTTACTATCAGCCAAATATTGCTCCCAAAACCACCTCATAGCTTTTGATGTTAGTCCATAATTCTCAGCATAAGTACTTGCTGATTTATAATTCATTTCATAGTCATTACAAGGATAAATTAATAATTGGTAGGCAAGTGGAAATAGATTTAAATCCCTTACCTTTAGCGCAACAGCTGAAGCTAAATTTCCACCCGCGCTATCTCCGCCAACACCAATGGCCTTTAGGTCAATTCCCAAACTCATAGCATTTTTGACTACCCACTCAAGTGTGGCAAAACAATCATTAAATGCAGCAGGATATGGATGTTCTGGTGCTTTTTGATACTCAACTGCAATGATTACAAAATCACCAGCCAATGCTAATTTTCTAAGCGCAGGTTCATATATATCTAAAAAATTTAACACCCAGCCACCACCATGGAAAAAAACTAGGGCTGGTAAATTCAATTTTTGACTGGGGCGATAAATTCGAACTGGCAGATCTGATTTTGGTCCTGGAATTAGGATCTTTTTAACTTCAAATAAATCTATAAGTGGTTGGGAAAGGGCAATATGTAGATTGGTATTTTTCCTAATTTCATCAAGCGGGGCTTGCCAAACTGCCGGCAGCCCTAGGGCGCTACGTTCAGATAGATACTGCCTGATCTCGGGTTTTAATCCCATTGCGGCAGAGTAGACTTAGCCGTCGACGTTGACCAATTATTGATCAAATTAGGGTGGAGTTAATTTAATGCGCATTGGAGTTTTAACAGGTGGTGGTGATTGCCCTGGATTAAATGCGGTAATTAGAGCAGTAGTTCGCAAAGGCGAAAAAGAGTACGGATATGAATTTGTTGGATTTAAAGATGGCTGGCGTGGACCACTTGAGGGTCTAACCATGAAATTAGATATTGCTGCTACTAGGGGAATTTTGCCTAGGGGCGGAACAATACTTGGTTCATCTAGAACCAATCCTTTTAAAATTGAGGGTGGCGTTGAAAAAATAAAAGAGAATTTGGCAAAGATGGGAGTCGATGCCCTGATTGCAATTGGTGGTGAAGACACTTTAGGTGTTGCGACCAAGTTAGATTCACTTGGTGTAAAAGTAATTGGAGTTCCAAAAACAATTGATAATGATTTGAACAACACTGATTACACATTTGGGTTTGACACTTCAGTTAATATTGCAGTTGAAGCAATTGATAGATTACACACAACCGCAGAATCACATCATCGAGCGCTAATTGTTGAAGTTATGGGACGTCATGCTGGATGGATAGCACTGCATGCTGGAATCGCAGGTGGGGCTTCTTGTATTTTGATTCCAGAGGTTAAGTTTTCTGTTGATCAAGTTTGTAAATGGGTCGAATCTAGATTTGAGCAAAGCTATGCACCAATTATTGTTATTGCTGAGGGAGCCATTCCGCAAGATGGCGATATGATTACAAAAGATCAAACACTAGATGCTTTTGGCCATGTTAAGTTATCTGGAATTGGAGAATGGCTGGCTTCACAAATTGAAGCTAAGACTGGCAAAGAGGCTAGAACTTCAGTTTTAGGACACATTCAGCGAGGTGGTTCCCCAACTGCTTTTGATCGAGTACTAGCAACTAGATTTGGCTTACATGCAATTACCGCAGTGCATGATGGTGATTGGGGCAAGATGGTCGCCTTGCATGGCACCAATATTGAGCGTGTCCCGTTAGCTTCAGCAACAGCTAAGTTAAAAACTGTTGACCTTGCCCGATACAAAGAGGCGGAGATCTTCTTCGGTTAGAAGATGGGTCAAAATTGACCACATCCTGCCAAGCAGATTGCATACCATTATCTAATGAACGCCAACTCAATTTTTAATTCAAATCTGAAAGCTGCCCAACAACCAACCTGGCCTGATCAAGGCGCGGTTGATTCAGTTGTAAAAGAGTTAGCTACCTACCCGCCACTAGTTTTTGCTGGCGAGTGCGATAATTTAAAGGAGAAGATTGCTCAGGCCGCTGCTGGTAACGCATTTTGGTTACAGGGTGGAGATTGTGCTGAGACTTTTGTAGCTGCTACTGCAGATTCAGTTCGAAATCGCATTAAGACAATTTTACAAATGGCGGCTGTCTTACAGTATTTTTCATCATTACCAGTAGTAAAGGTAGGCAGAATGGCTGGCCAGTTTGCAAAGCCGCGAAGCAATGATAATGAAACTCGAGATGGTGTGACACTGCCTGCTTATAGGGGAGATGCTGTCAATGATCTTGAGTTTACTAAAGAGGCTAGAACCCCTAATCCAAATCGACTACTTAAGGTGTACAACACATCGGCATCAACTCTAAATCTAGTAAGGGCTTTTACTCAAGGAGGCTTTGCTGATATCCGACAAGTCCATAGCTGGAATAAGGGATTTGCAGCCGATGCCAGATTTAGCGCTCGCTATGAAGAGATGGCCAATGAAATCGGTAGAGCATTACAGTTTATGCAATCTGCTGGTGTAGATCCTGAGACTTTTAAGTCGGTAGATTTCTATTCAAGTCATGAAGCATTGATACTGGAGTATGAAAAAGCTTTAACCAGAATTGATTCAAGAACTGGCAATCCTTATGA
>DAOROF010000005.1:0-30496 GCA_035441405.1 Candidatus Nanopelagicus sp. | reverse complement strand
TTTACAACGTAAGCCATCACACCTGAATCTCTTGCTCTTTCGACTAATTCTTTTTGACTAAAAGCAGTAAGCATTAGCACAGGACACATACCTATTAATTGCTCAGCTGCTGAAATGCCATCCAAGATCGGCATCTTTACATCTAAAATTATCAAATCTGGTTTATGTTCGGTTGCTAATGTGATTGCCTCTTGACCATTGGTAGCTTGCGCAACTACTTGATAACCAGACTCAGTTAACATTTCAACTAAGTCCATTCTGATTAATGTTTCATCCTCAGCAACAACAATTCGATACATGGTATTACTCTTTGTATCGTTATTTGTTTGGCTCATGTGCCTCGAGTCGGATTCGAACCGACACTATACGGTTTTTGAGACCGTCCTCTCTACCGTTGGAGTACCGAGGCGAAAAGAGAGGTGTAGTTTATATTGGTAATCTTTTAAAGACTAATTATTTTCGATACGCGGGCGCAACGCCTGTAACCGCATCTCCGATTTTATGAACTCTCATAGCGTTAATTGAACCTGGAATGCCAGGAGGCGAACCTGCCACAATCAAAACTAAATCTCCAATTTTTACTCTCTTTGATTCAATTAGGATTGAGTCAACCTGCATAACCATTTCATCGGTGTGGTTAACAACCGGAGTTAACATTGACTCAACTCCCCAAGAAAGAGCTAGTCGATTGTATGTTCCAATTTCAGGAGTTAATGCCAACATTGGAATTCCAGAACGAAGTCTAGACATCCTTCGAGCTGAGTCACCACTTTGCGTAAAAGCTACTAAGAATTTTGCACCAACTGTTTGGCCAACCTCAGTTGCAGCCTTGGTGATTGCGCCGCCCTTGGTTGCAGGTGAATGTTTTAGTGGCGGAATTTGATCAAGTGCAATTTCTTCGGTTCGTTCGATAATTCGGGCCATGACTTTTACTGCCTCGATTGGGAACTGACCAACGCTCGTTTCACCTGACAGCATTAACGCATCTGCACCATCTAGTACAGCATTTGCACAATCAGTTGCCTCTGCTCGAGTCGGTTGGGAATTACTGATCATTGAATCTAACATTTGAGTGGCCACAATAACCGGCTTTGCAGATTCTCTCGCCATAGTTATGCAACTTTTTTGCACCATCGGTACATCCTCAATTGGAAGTTCAACCCCAAGATCTCCTCTTGCCACCATAATTCCATCAAATGTATCAACAATTTCTTGTAAGTTTTCTACAGCTTGAGGCTTTTCGATCTTGGCAATAATAGGAATTCTTATTCCTTCCTCATCCATCACTTTATGAACACCTTTAATGTCGGCAGCGCTTCTTACAAATGACAGCGCAATAAAATCAGCCCCTGCTTTTAATCCCCATCTTAAATCTGCAATATCTTTCTCAGATAAAGCAGGTACTGAGACCGCTACTCCTGGAAGATTTATGCCTTTATTATTACTAACTGACCCAGGCTGAATTACCTCTGTGATTACATCACTGCCTTTTACTTCAACTACTCTGACAGATACTTTTCCATCATCTATCATGATTAAATCGCCCTTACGGCAATCCCCTGGCAGTCCCTTGTAGGTTGTTCCGACCCGGTCTTTAGTTCCAGAAATGTCATCTGTAGTAATTACAAATTTATCCCCAACAGCAAGCTCATGCGGACCATTTGAAAATCTGCCAAGTCTTATCTTTGGCCCTTGTAAATCAACCAATATTGCTACCGGTTTATTAAATTTCTTCGATACAGATCTAACAGTATTTAACCGCGCTTGATGCTCTTCATATCCTCCATGGGAAAGATTTAATCGAGCCATGTTCATGCCGGCATTAATCAACTCAGTCACTTTTTCGACAGACTCAACCGCAGGGCCCATAGTGCAAACAATCTTTGCTCGACGCATACCTAGACCCTAAACCATTAATGGTCTTGCTGAAGGTTCAATTGGAAAAGGAAGTTGTGTGTGTCCAGTCAAGTACTTATCAACGGATGCGGCTGCACTTCTTCCCTCTGCAATCGCCCAGACAATTAAGGACTGTCCACGTCCGGCATCACCACATACAAAAACGCCATCAGATGAAGTTGCATAATCTTCATCTCGCTTAATATTTCCACGCTCATCTAACTCAACCTCTAATTGAGTAAGCATCTCTGATTTCTCTGGTCCAGTAAACCCCATTGCCAAAAATACTAAATCAGCCGGAATAATCTTTTCACTTCCTACAACTTGCTCAAATTTTCCATCAACAAACTTTGTTTCGACTAGTTTTAGACCGGTTAAATTCCCCTGTGAATCTTTCATAAATTCTTGAGTTGATACGGCATACAATCTTTCACCAGATTCTTCGTGCGCACTACTAACTCGGTAGATCATTGGGTATGTTGGCCACGGCTGATTACTTGGTCGCTCTTCAGTTGGTCGCGGCATAATTTCAAGCTGGGTAATGGATTTTGCTCCTTGCCGAATTGCAGTTCCTAAACAATCAGCACCCGTATCACCGCCACCTAGAATCACAACATCTTTGCCGGCAGCATTTATAGTTGGTTCAGAATCTAGCTCACCTAGCGCCTGTTTATTTCCCCAAGGTAAGTACTCCATCGCTTGATAAATTCCTTTTGCATCCCGCCCTGGTATGTCTAAATCTCGCCAGTTTGTAGCACCAATAGCAATCACTACTGCGTCATATTTGTTACGTAACGCACTTCCTGAAATATCTTTTCCTATGCTTACATTTGTCCTAAATCGCGTTCCTTCTTGCTCCATCTGCTTAATTCTGCGATCAACAATTGATTTTTCCATTTTAAACTCTGGAATTCCATACCTCAAAAGCCCGCCAATTTTATCAGCACGTTCATAAACTGCCACAGTGTGACCTGCTCTGGTTAATTGTTGCGCAGCTGCTAAACCAGCCGGACCTGAACCAATAACTGCAACAGTTTTTCCAGATAATCTGTCTGGGATTAAAGGAACTACTCGATTATCTTTGAAAGCCTCTTCGATGGTACGTAGTTCAACCTGTTTGATTGTTACAGCATCTGAGTTAATCGCAACCACACAAGCTGTCTCGCAAGGAGCTGGGCAAAGTCTTCCGGTAAATTCGGGAAAATTATTTGTAGCATGCAATCTATCTATTGCATCAGATTTTTCGCCCCGCCAAATTAAATCATTCCATTCTGGAATTAGATTTCCGAGCGGACATCCTTGGTGGCAAAATGGAATGCCACAATCCATGCACCTGCCGGCTTGTTTTTGTAGATCAGAAAACTCTTGTTCTTGGTAGACCTCTTTCCAATCCTTAATACGTACATCAACAGGTCTTCGCTTTGGAAGCTCTCTTGGTGTTGTCAAAAAACCCTTTGGGTCAGCCATTTAACACCGCCATAACTTCACTCTCAGCCGAGAGACCAGAGCGTTCTGCCTTTGCCATAACTTCCAATACTCGCGCATAATCTCTTGGCATCACTAGAGAAATTCGTGATTTATCTGCACTCCAATTCTTAGATAACTCACCTGCAATCTTTGAACCAGTCTCAACAAAGAATTTAGAAATATTTTTTCTTACCATCTCCTCTTGATCCTCAGGCAGAGATAAAATATCAACCAACTCTGGATTAACAAGTCTGTGATCTAAATCCAAAATAAATGCACGTCCACCAGACATACCCGCTGCAAAATTACGACCTGTTTTACCAAGCACGATTACAGTTCCACCCGTCATATATTCGCAGCCATGATCGCCAACACCTTCAACAATTGCTATGGCACCTGAATTTCTGACACAGAACCTTTCACCTACAACTCCAGCAATCATTATTTCGCCAGAGGTTGCGCCGTATCCAATAACATTTCCAGCGATTACATTTTGATTAGATTCAAAAGTTGCTCGTTCATCAGGCCTAATTATTATGCGACCGCCTGATAAGCCCTTACCAACATAATCATTGCTATCGCCATAAAGTCTTAGCGTTAAGCCGCTTGGAATGAATGCACCAAATGACTGACCGGCAGAACCATGGAAAGTGATATCTATCGTGTCGGTAGGCAATCCTGAGCCACCAAACTTACGAGTGATCTCCGCTCCTAGCATTGTGCCGACAGTTCTATTCACATTTCGAATTGGAACTTCCAGCCTAATCGGAGTTTTATTTGATAAAGCTGCTTGGGATAGATCAATTAATTTATTGTCCAGTGCAGATGAAAGTCCATGATCTTGAGTAGAAAGATTCTTTCTAGGAGCATTCTTTTCTGGACTGATTAATAATGGTTTTAGATCCAAGCCATTTGCTTTCCAATGATCAATCGCGTTTTTGGTATCAAGTAGTTCCACTTGCCCAATTGCTTCCTCTAGATTTTTAAAGCCAAGTTGAGCCAGGAGCTCTCTTACCTCTTCTGCAATATACTCAAAAAAAGTTTCAACAAATTCAGGCTTTCCCGTAAATTTCTTTCTTAGCTCTGGATTTTGTGTTGCTACGCCAACTGGACATGTATCTAGATGGCACACTCTCATCATTACGCAACCGGATACAACCAATGGTGCAGTTGCAAAACCAAACTCCTCAGCACCTAGTAAGGCCGCTATTACGACATCGCGGCCGGTTTTCATCTGGCCATCGACTTGTACAACAATCCGATCTCGAAGACCATTTAAAATTAATGTTTGTTGAGTTTCAGCAAGACCTAACTCCCAAGGCGCACCAGCGTGTTTTAAAGATGTTAATGGCGAAGCACCAGTTCCACCATCATGACCTGAAATTAGAACCACATCAGCATGGGCCTTACTTACACCGGCTGCAACCGTTCCTACTCCAACCTCTGCAACTAGTTTGACGTGAATTCGGGCATCCTTATTTGCATTCTTAAGGTCATGAATTAACTGTGCTAAATCTTCGATTGAATAAATATCGTGATGCGGTGGTGGCGAGATGAGTCCTACTCCTGGAGTTGAATATCTAACCTTTGCAATCCATGGATAAACCTTATTTCCAGGAAGCTGGCCTCCCTCACCTGGTTTTGCTCCCTGCGCCATCTTTATTTGAATATCATCAGCATTAACAAGATACTCACTAGTGACACCAAACCTACCGCTAGCTACTTGTTTAATTGCAGAACGTTTTGAATCACCATTAATTTCAGGGATATTTCTTGCTGGGTCCTCGCCGCCCTCACCAGTGTTTGATTTACCACCAATTCGATTCATAGCAATCGCTAAAGTTTCGTGTGCCTCTTGAGAAATCGAGCCATAGGACATCGCACCAGTTGCAAATCTTTTTAATATTTCAGATACCGGCTCAACTTCTTCAATTGGTATTGGTTTTCTTAGCCCTTCTTTAAAAGTAAACAATCCCCTTAATGTCATCAAGCGCTTAGATTGGTCATCTACTTTTGCGGTATAACGCTTGAATACATCAAAACGCTTTGCTCTAGTTGCATGCTGCAATGTGAAAACTGTTTCAGGATCGAACAGATGTGGTTCGCCTTCACGACGCCACTGATACTCCCCACCTATTTGAAGTCGCTTGGATCCTGGAATTTCTCCGCCTGGTGGATAAGCAATGTGGTGTCTTTGAATAGTTTCTTGTGCAATAGATTCGATACCTACTCCACCTAATCTAGAGGTAACGCCAACAAAATATTCATCCACTATTTCCTTAGATAATCCAATAGCTTCAAAGATTTGTGCCCCTGTGTAAGAAGCAATAGTTGAAACTCCCATCTTGGACATAACTTTAAGCACACCTTTGCCTAAAGACTTTATTAAATTACGCACTGCTTTTTCTGGAGTTATTCCTGTAATTACACCCTGCCTTACTAAATCCTCCGCACTTTCCATAGCTAAATATGGATTTACAGCAGCTGCTCCAAAACCAATTAGCAACGCCACATGATGAACTTCGCGCACCTCGCCGCTTTCAACAACTAGTCCTACCTTTGTTCGACTTTTCTCACGAATCAAATGGTGGTGTACCGCTGAGGTTAAAAGCAGAGATGGAATTGGAGCATTTTCTGCATCGCCATCTCTATCAGATAAGACAATTATTCTTGCCCCATCTTCGATCGCCTTCGATACTTCCTTTCGAATCTCTTCAATTCTGGCTACTAGAGATTTTCCACCACCGGCAATGTTAAATAAGCCTCGAACTACATGTGAAGCCAAACCAGGTTGATCACCGTCGGCATTAACATGAATTATTTTTGCTAACTCATCATTATCTATTACTGGAAACTGCAAAGATATTTGTCGGCAGGAAGCTGCTCCTGGATCTAAGAGATTATGTTCTGGGCCAATTGAACTACCCAGGGAGGTAACTAATTCTTCTCTAATGGCATCTAATGGTGGATTCGTGACTTGTGCAAATAACTGAGCAAAATAATCAAAAAGCAATCTTGGCTTATCAGATAATGCAGCAATTGGCGTATCTGTTCCCATTGAGCCCAACGGTTCATAACCATTCTTTGCCATTGGTGTAATAATGATTCTTATCTCTTCTTCTGTGTATCCAAATGCTCTTTGTCTTCGGACAACAGAGGAGTGCGGGTAAACAATATGTTCTCTAGATGGCAGATCGCTTAACCTGACTAAGCCAGCATGTAGCCAATCTGCATAGGGGGCAGAATCTGCAAGTGTTTTTTTGATCTCGTCATCTTCAATAATTCGGCCTTCTTCAATATCAACCAAAAACATTTTGCCTGGCTGCAGCCGTCCTTTTCGCACAATTTTTTCTGGAGGAAAATCTAAAACTCCAACCTCACTAGAAAGTACAACTAGTCCATCGCTTGTTACCCAAAACCGTGATGGTCGCAATCCATTTCTATCTAGCACTGCACCAACCTGTTTGCCATCAGTAAAGGTCACGCACGCTGGACCATCCCATGGTTCCATCAAAGTTGAATGGTAGGAGTAAAAGTCCTTTAACTTCTGCGGCATTGTTGAATGATTCTCCCAAGCCTCTGGAATCATCATTAACATTGCATGCGGTAAGGATCTACCGCCAAGATATAGAAGCTCTAATACTTCATCAAAGGAAGCAGAATCACTTCCAGAATTATCAACTATTGGGAATAGCCTTTTTAAATCTCCTGGGATTAATTCACTCTCTAGTAAGGACTCGCGTGCTCTCATCCAGTTCCGGTTTCCTTTTACTGTATTAATCTCCCCGTTATGAGCTATATATCTATATGGATGAGCTAATGGCCAAGATGGGAATGTGTTAGTAGAAAATCTAGAGTGCACAAGAGCTAAGGATGATTCAACTAATGGATTAGAAAGATCAGGGAAAAAAACTTCAAGTTGACCAGTAGTCAACATTCCTTTATAAACAATAGTTCTAGTTGATAATGAAGGGATATATATCTTTAATTTATGTTCTATGCGCTTTCTTAAACAATAAGCTTTTCGCTCCAGGTCCAAGTCAGCTTCATTTTCTTTACCAACGATAAAAATCTGTTTAAAAATAGGCATAACGGAAAGTGCTGTCTTGCCCAGAGGTTTAGAATTAATTGGTAAGTCTCGCCAACCTAATACTTCTAATCCTTCTTCTAACGCAACTCTTGAAATTTCATTTTCATAATCGGTCTCATCTTGGCTAATAAATAAAATACCAGTTGCATATAGGGAAGCCTTTGGTAGTTCAAAACCTACGACAGATCTATAAAATTTATCTGGAATTTGTATCAAAATTCCTGCACCATCACCACTATCTGGCTCTGCACCAGATGCTCCTCTATGCTCTAAATTACAAAGAGCAGTTAATCCCTGAGAAACAATTTCATGTGAAGGTAAATTATTTAAAGTTGCAACCATGGCAACACCGCAAGCATCATGCTCGTTAGCAGGATCGTATAACCCAAGTGCTTTTGGGGTTGTCGAAAAAAGAGATTTGCTGCTCAATTAAGTGGCCGCTCCCGATTATGGGTCGGGACAACAATGGCCCAACTTCTTAAAATCTAATCAAATTGTAGCAGGCAGATTAAATTCCGGTTAGTCCGACCAGCCAACCAATCCCTGCGGTGATAGCTACCCCTAGTGTGCCACCAGCAAAAATACGTGCAGTTGTTTTTAAAGTTGGTGATGAGGCGATCCGTGCGCTTATCACCCCAGCAACTATTAAACCAATTGCTGTAAAAATAAGAATAAACGGAACCTTGTTTCCATTGCCAAGGAGCGCACCAATTAATGGGATTACACCTCCGGCGGTAAAAGCGATTGCTGAAGCAATACCAGCTTGTATTGGACGAGCTCTTGTGTGATCAAAATGACCTAATTCATCTCGTAGGTGAGCTTCTAATGCATCTTTTTCGTGGAGAGCATTTGCCACTGAAGTTGCTAACTCTTTAGACAAACCTCGATCGGTATAAATTTGTATCAATTCAGCAAGCTCACCCTCGGGGTCTTCTTTTAATTGTCTAATCTCAATTTCACGATCTGTTTTTTCTATATCTGTTTGAGATTTAACTGATACATACTCACCCACTGCCATCGACATAGCCCCCGCTGCAATTCCAGCTAAACCTGCAGTAATCAGTAAGTCACTCTTACTTGCTGCTGCTACACCAATCATCAAACTGGCGGTAGAAACTAACCCATCATTTGAACCCAATACTGCAGCTCTTAACCACCCAGTTCGATTGGTGCGATGTTCCAGGTTTCGCATTTGAACTTCTTCAAGACCCATGCACTTATCCTAACTTGCTAAATCTCACGGAGCCTTTTTGACACCTTTAAGGCTGCGAATATTACTTCGAATTAGATAGGCAGAAGTCAAAGCAATTACCACTGCTGAGACCCAGATATTTACTCTTAAGCCGAATACCTGATTCGCATCATCAATTCTTAACGCCTCAATCCATAATCTTCCAATTGTGTATCCCAAAACATAGATCGCAAACAAATCTCCAGATTGCTTTGGAATTTTCTTCAAAAGCCAAGGAAGCTTAACCAAAATAATAGCTACTAATACACACCAAATTAATTCGTACAGGAAGGTGGGGTGAAATGTCTCAAATTGTTCATAACCGTTTGGTCGTTTACTTGCCTGTATCTCCAGTCCCCAAATAAGCTCAGTTGGTTTTCCAAATAACTCTTGATTAAACCAATTTCCAATTCGCCCAATTGCTTGTGCTAAAACGACCCCAGGTGCTAGCGCATCTAAAAAATTTGCAAACTCAAGGGTTGTACTGTGAGTTCGAAAATATAAGTAAGCACCTATGGCACCAAGTGATATCGCGCCCCAGATACCTAAACCACCTTGCCAAATTTTAAGCGCATCAAGTGGCTCTCCTGATTTGCCAAAATATTGTTGAGGAGAAGAAATCACATGGTAAATCCGGCCACCAATAATTCCAAAAGGAACTGCCCATATTGATGCTTCTAATACATCCTCTGGATTGCCACCCATTGCTGCATATCTTTTTTTGCCGATAAAAATTGCAACCGCAATTCCAATAATTATGCAGATTGCATAGTAATAAACCGTAAACGGTCCAATACTAAGTGCAGAAGAACTTGGGCTTGGAATCAAGTTAGTCCTCTAAATTTAATTTTTTTACTTAACACCAGCAGCAGCCAAAGCGGCTTTAAACTTAACTGGATCACCATACTCAGTATCTCTATCCAGCGGTTTACCATTTACTAATACAGTTGGCGTGCTATTTACATTAGCTTTTCCAGATTCAACTGTAATGTTTCTAGTCCACTTCACATACTTACCTTCATTCACACATTCTTTAAAGGTATTGCTAGTAATGCCGACTGCATTGCCAATTGCTATCAAAGAATCATTTGTCCATCTACCGGTATTCTCACCTGACGGTTGATTTTGAAACAGCGCTAGGTTCATATCTACAAACTTACTTTCATCAGCTGAGCATGCTGCAGCGTTTGCTGCAAGAATTGATTCTGGTCCAATAAATGTCATTGGGTGGAAAACTACCTTTGCCTTATTTTGGGCAATTACCTCATTTAGATATCCACCATTTAAAATTTCAAAAGATCGACAGGCTGGACATTGATAATCAACATAAACATCAATTTTAGGAGTTGCCGTAGGGTTGAGAACTATTCCGTAACCATCGGCCTCAGACACAGCGGCAGGGATTTCGTAGTTTGAACTGGCACGGTTGCTAATTATTGAAAAAATAACACCAACGACGACAATAAATGCCACCATTATTATTACCAGATTTCTTGTTCCCTTATCACCGCTACTACTTGTTGCCATGTCTACTCTCCTATTTGGTTTATAACTTATTTATCTAACGCAAATCTACCCTTTGGGTAGAAATATAAGAAAACGCCAAGCGCAAGAAATCCAATGTCCCTAAGGATTGTGGATAGATATTTGGTGTCCTCTGGGTCAATTGTGCCTCCACCGCCAAAGCACCCGCAATCAATGCTTAACCCACGCGCCCATGCCTGAGCAATTGCAATTATGAAGCCCAGCATAATTAATGCGCCAAGTGCTCCCATAATCCTCACAGCGACTCCAAGTATTAATAGAGCACCAATACCTATTTCAACCCAAGGTAGGGCATAACCGAAAAAATTCGCAAGCCAGATGGGAAGCATTTCGTAAGCGCGTACTGACATTGCAGATTTTTGTAGATTTCCAATTTTTAATGCACCTGCAACTATTAATACTCCACCAAGAATCAAACGAGCAAGAAGGGTTAACCAAGGTTGTGCGATTTTAAATTTTTCTTGCACTTCTTACCCCTTCTGATAGTGATTCGGCCAGCTGTTTTACTTTCTTCAATCCAGTTCGTCCAGCTCCAAATTCTTGAACAACTTTAATGAAAGCGGAGCCCACAATTACGCCATCAGCAAAAACTGCAACCTCTTTTGCCTGCTCCTTATTGGAAACGCCTAATCCTACTGCAACAGGGGTATTTGAAACTGATCTAACACGTTCGACTAATTGCTTAGCATTTGCTGAGACTAAACTTCTTGTACCAGTTACGCCCATCAAACTTGCAGCATAAACAAATCCTGTGCATTCATTAGATACTTTTGCCAAGCGATCTTTTGTACTACTTGGTGCAACTACATAAATTCGATTTAATGAGTTTTGGGTCGACTCTAATCTCCATCTATCTGATTCTTCAAAGGTTAGATCCGGCGTGATGACACCAGATCCGCCGCGCTTTGAAACCTCGCGAGCAAATTCTGTCGCTCCATATTTTTCTATCGGACTCCAGTAGCTCATTATTACCGAAGGCACACCTAGCTCAACACTTGTTTGTAACAACTCAAAAACTTCAGCAACGCCAGCTCCGTTTTTAATCGCTTCTTCAGAAGCTGCTTGAATTACAGGTCCATCCATCACAGGATCAGAGTATGGATAGCCAATTTCAATCGCGTCGACACCGCCGGAAACCATTGCCTTAATAATTTTTTTAGCTTTTTTCTGAGTAGGAAATCCTGCCGGTAAATACCCGATTAACAGAGCACGATTTTCTGTTTTTGCTTTTGTAAAGAGTTTTTCAAGCGGGGTAGACATTAAAGCGGTAATCCAAAATAATCTGCTGCGGTTTGAACGTCTTTATCGCCCCTACCTGAAAGATTTATCAACAAAGTTGCTTCTTTACCTAGTTCATTTCCAATTTCTAGCGCACCCGCAAGTGCGTGCGCAGTCTCTATCGCAGGAATTATTCCTTCTGATTTACAAAGCAAAGAGAATGCATACATTGCTTGATCATCAGTAATTGGCCGATACTCTGCTCGACCTAAATCATTTAGATAGGCATGTTCAGGGCCAACTCCAGGGTAATCAAGTCCGGCAGAAATTGAATGTGATTCAACTGTCTGTCCATCCTTATCTTGCAATACATAAGAACGAGTACCATGCAGTACACCAGGAGATCCTCCTGAAATGGTTGCAGCATGTAATCCTGTCTCAATTCCTTTTCCACCAGCTTCTAGCCCAATTAATCTCACTGATGCATCTTCAATAAATGGATGGAAAATACCAATCGCATTTGATCCACCACCAACACAGGCAAGAACAGCATCTGGAAGTTTTCCGGTTAATTCCAATACCTGTTCTCTAGCCTCTACTCCAATTATTCTTTGAAAATCTCTAACAATAGTTGGAAATGGGTGAGGTCCGGCTACAGTTCCAAGCAAATAATGTGTAGTTTCAACATTAGTAACCCAGTCTCGCATTGCTTCATTTATAGCATCTTTGAGTGTTTTGGATCCTTGAGTAACTGGGACAACCTCAGCTCCTAGTAACTTCATTCTTGCCACATTTAATGCTTGGCGTTTGGTATCGGCTTCTCCCATGTAAACAACACATTCCAAACCAAATAAAGCAGCAGCGGTAGCAGAAGCAACTCCATGTTGGCCAGCACCAGTCTCTGCAATAATTCTTTTCTTTCCCATTCGCTTAGTCAATAAAGCTTGACCCAACACATTATTTATTTTATGACTGCCAGTGTGATTTAAATCCTCGCGCTTTAATAAAATTCTCGCTCCCCCTGCATACTGCGAAAATCTCTTTGCATCAGTCAAAATACTTGGCCTACCTGTATAGGTTTTATGTAATTGATTTAGTTCAGCATGAAACTCAGGATCTGACTGAGCCTTACTATGTGCTTCAGCTAATTCATCTAATGCAGCAATTAACGCTTCTGGAACAAAACGTCCACCATAAGGCCCAAAGTGTCCCAACACCTTTGATTCAAAATCCTGAATTTTATCTTTAGCCATTAGTGAAGTTTATTGGAAATCTAGCGATTGAGTAGTTCTTTTATCGTATGAACTGGATTACCTGACTTAACAAGAGTCTCGCCTACCAAAATGGCATCAGCTCCAAGTGATTCAATTTTCTCCACCTCATCTCGAGTCGAGATCCCTGATTCGGCAACTTTAAGCACATTCTCTGGCAACCTTGGCAGAATCAAATCAAAGGCAGTTTTATCAATCTCTAAAGTTTTAAGATTGCGGCAATTAACGCCAACTATTTTGCTATCAATCTCAAGGGCCAACTCCACTTCCGACAAATCATGTACTTCTACTAAGACCTGCATTCCAAGGCCAGTAGCCAACTGAAAGTAATCCTTTAATTGAGACTTTGATAAGCCAGCAACTATAAGTAGTAATAAATCACTACCGATAATTCTAGATTCATACACTTGGAATTCTGTGACTATAAAATCTTTTCGTAGAACTGGAATACTCACTGCACTTCTTACGGAGACTAGATCTGAAATACTCCCCTTAAACCTTCGTTCTTCAGTCAAAATACTTATGATCTCAGCTCCACCGGCCTGATAGGAGTTAGCTAACTCAACCGGATTAGAAATAGTTGCAAGCGCGCCCTTGCTAGGTGATGATCGCTTCACCTCTGCAATTAAACTAAGTCCTTTCTTGCTCAATGCCGAATAAGCATCTCGCAAGACTGGTGCTTGGTCTAACTGCTTTTCTAAAATTGATATTGGAACCAACCTATTATTAACATCTGCGAGAACACCTTCAATGATTTGACTTAGCGCACTATTACTTTCCATCAGTTGGATCCTTTCCCTCAGAAAGTAGATTCCAAGTGCTTTTAGCTTTTGGTTCATATCGTTGAGAGCTAGAGCGCTTACTTAACTTGATGATCAAGTAAATAGCGAAAATGATGAGTAAAAAAACTCCCACTAATGATGATTTCATTTAGTAGATATCATTCTATTAGAGGTTGCAATTGCACCTAAGACAGCTGCTGCTTTATTTATACACTCTTGATTCTCGGCTTTAGGATTTGAATCAGCAACAATTCCTGCCCCTGCCTGTACATAAGCCACATTATCTTTTATAACAGCAGTGCGGATAGCAATACAAGTATCAATGTTCCCCGTAAAATCTAGATAGCCAATTGTTCCACCATAGATTCCACGTGTGTTAATTTCATTTTCTTCAATTATTTCCATTGCTCGTGGTTTGGGCGCACCAGAAAGTGTGCCAGCTGGGAAAACTGCAAATAATGCATCAATTGGTTTCTTGTTTGAAAGCAACTTACCAATTACCGTCGAAACAATATGCATTACATGAGAATACTTCTCTATCTGCATGAACTCAGTTACCTCAACTGAACCAGGCTGGCATACTCGACCTAAATCATTCCTACCTAAGTCAACCAACATTAGGTGTTCTGCCCGCTCTTTCGGATCAGATAGCAATTCTTTAGCTATGTCCTCATCTATCTTTGAATCACCACTTCTTGCTCTAGTGCCTGCAATCGGGTGAATCATTACCTTATCTGAAGTAACTTTAACTAGCGCTTCAGGGCTTGATCCAACAACAGATAGGCCATCTTCAAATTTAAATAAATACATATATGGACTTGGATTTTGATCCCTAAGTACTCGATATAAATCAAAAGGATCTGATTCAACTGGCATCGAAAATCTTTGCGATAAAACAACTTGGAAAGCTTCTCCTGATTTAATTTCTTCTTTAATTAATTCAACTTTTGAGGTGTACTCGCTATCTGTTGTATTCCTGGAATAAATAGGGTCTATTCGCCCTGGAATTGGTAGAAAGTTTGGTGGCTCTTTTTCTGCTAAATCTCTCTCCATCTTATCTAGACGATTTATTGATTTTTCATATGCTTCATCAATTCGCTCATTACTGCCATCCCAATTAATTGCATTTGCGATTAAGGTTACTGCTTCTTCCTGATGATCGTATACAGCTAGATCTGAGGTAAGCATCATTGCAATTTCTGGAATATCAATATCTTCTTTAGTGTGAGTTGGTAATTTTTCTAAGCGCCTAACAATTTCGTATCCTAAGTAACCAACTAATCCACCAGTTAATGGCGGTAAATCATTCAATTTAGGTGAGCGAAGATGCAGTGTAGAAACTCTTAGTGCTGATAGTGGATCAATACCAAACGGAGCCCCAGCCGGCATTACGCCACTCCAGACTGCCAGCCCGTTGGATTCAGTTAAGGTCGCTTCGCTATTTACACCTATGAAAGAGTATCGTGCCCAAATTCCTGCTTCAGCTGATTCAAGAAGAAAAGTTCCCGGTCTGTGGTTTGCTAGTTTGCTATAAATTGAAAGTGGAGTCTCTTTCGAACCGGTGAGTTTTCGTGCAACAGGAATAACGTTATGAGTTGCCGCGAACTGCCTAAATTCCGTAAGGGACATCAGTGCCTTATTCATGTGCTTATTGTGCCTTAGTCGCCCACTGTTTCGTTACTTATAGTTTGATCCGCGTAATTGGCAAATTCCTATGAGCGTATCTAATAAATCCCGCTTAAATTCTTATATGAAGTACTTCTTTGAAAATTAACCTAAATCAAATATTTAGTTCAACCTACCAGGCAATCTGGACCAAGTACCGTTTTTAAATCAGCACTAAGACTTGGCGAAGAAGTAACTTTCAAAGCTTCATCTAATTTCAGTATTGTATTTTTCTCCCCGTCTGCCAATCTCAAATGAACCTCCCGACCACCTGGATGTGAACGCAGAATTTCCTTTACTCGATCAATAACTGGTGGAGTACACCTCGCCATTTCCATTGAGATCACAAAGGGGCCAGTTGGCACAATATTCAAATCTGGAATGCTTAAATCCAACGCTGAAACTCTTGGCTGTTCCTCTCTTTTATCTACTCTGCCTCTTATCGCAACAATCCTATCTTCGACCAAATTAACGCCATGAGTTGAATAAGAATTTGAGAAAAATAGTACATCGATTGCACCTTCTAGATCTTCGACAGTAACTATCGCCCAAGGTGCTCCTTGCTTAGATACTTTTCGTTGAATTTGAGTTATCAATCCGCAGATTGTAATTACTTGATCATGCCCAACCTCAGAAATTTGGCTAATCGTAAAGTCAGATACGCTCTTTAAGACATGTTCTACTCCAAGTAGTGGATGATCCGATACATATAATCCAAGCATTTCTCTTTCATAACCGAGCAAAACCATTTTGTCCCACTCAGTAGTTGGAATATCAAGCTCTACTCCACTAACAGAGGTTGTTGCAGTGCTGCCACCAAAAAGATCGAATTGGCCAATTGATTCAGCTCGCTTGGTTTCAGAAATTGCATCCAAGGCTTCTGGATAGACCATCATTAATCCCCTTCGTGTGTGCCCTAAGGAGTCAAATGCACCAGCTTTGATAAGTGACTCAATGCTTTTCTTATTACAAACAATTGAATCTACTTTCGATAAAAAATCACCAAAATTTAGATATCTATCCTTATCAATTCTGTTCTTAATTATTGACGCAACAACATTTTCTCCAACGTTTCTTATGGCAGTAAGACCAAATCGGATGTCTTCACCTATCGGGGTGTATTCAGAGTCTGACTCGTTTACATCGGGAGGTAAAACCTTTATCCCCATTCGCCTACATTCGTTCAAATATAGAGCACTCTTATCTTTATCATCTCTAACGCTAGTTAGTAGGGCAGCCATGTATTCAGTTGGATAATTTGCTTTCAAATAAGCAGTCCAGAAAGAGAGCAATCCATATCCTGCGCTGTGTGCTCGATTAAAAGCATAATCAGAGAACGGGATAAGTGTTTGCCAAAGCTTTTCTATTGCATCTTCTGAAAATCCATTTGACTTCATACCTTGTTCAAAGTGAACTCGTTCTTTATCAAGAATTTCTTTGTTCTTTTTTCCCATCGCCTTTCTTAATAAATCCGCTCTGCCAAGAGTAAACCCAGCAACTTTTCGGGCAATTGCTAGCACCTGCTCTTGATAAACAATTAGTCCATAAGTATCTTTCAAAATTTCATTTAATGGCTCTTCTAGTTCAGCATGGATTGCAACAGGAGCTTTACGACGATTCTTGTAATCTGCATACTTATTATGCGAGTCCTCACCCATTGGACCCGGTCGATAAAGTGCAATTACCGCAGAGATATCCTCAAAACTATCTGGTGCCATAGAACGGAGCAGGGCTCTAATTGGCGCACTATCTAACTGAAATACTCCTAAAGTATCTCCTCTTGAAAGCAGTTCAAAAGTTTTCGCATCCTTTAGTGGTAATTCTTCAAGCACAACTTTCTTACCTAAATTCTTTTCTATGTTTACCAAACAATCATCGAGAACAGATAAGTTTCTAAGTCCTAAAAAGTCCATTTTCAATAGACCGATTGCCTCACACGCTCCCATATCAAACTGGGTAATTACCGCGCCATCGGCCTCTCTACGATGAATAGGAATTACATCTAATAATGGTTCTTTACTTAAAATTACACCAGCTGCATGAACTCCCCACTGGCGCTTTAATCCTTCGATTCCTCGAGCAGTGTCAACAATTTTTTTAGAATCAATATCACTTGCATATAAATTCCTAAATTCAGAAGCCTCTGAATATCTATCATCTTCAACGTCAAAGATTCCACTGAGGGATATGTCTTTTCCCATTACAGAAGGTGGCAATGATTTGGTCAGTCTTTCGCCGAGAGCATATGGATACCCCAATACTCTGGTTGAATCTTTGATTGCTTGCTTAGATTTAATGGTTCCGTAGGTAATGATCTGTGCAACACGATCATCACCATATTTAGTTGTTGCATATTGGATCATTTCTGATCTTCTTCGCTCATCAAAATCTAAATCAATATCGGGCATAGAAATACGCTCTGGATTTAGAAACCTTTCAAATAACAATCCGAATTTTATTGGATCTAAGCCAGTGATTCCTAGGGCGTAAGAAACTAATGAACCAGCCGCTGACCCGCGACCTGGTCCAACTCTAATTCCAACTTTTCTTGCATGAGAGCACAAATCAGAGACAACTAAGAAGTATCCTGGAAATCCCATTTTAATCATTACATCTAACTCAAAATTTAGGCGTTCTTGGTATTCAACCGGAATATTGCTGTTTAATTTTTCAGCTAAACCTTTGTTTGCAACTTTTACCAACCAACTATCTTCGGTTTCACCTGCAGGGACTTCAAATCTAGGTAATAAGTTCTCACCCTCGCGCATAGTTATATCGCAACGCTCAGCAATTATTAAAGTGTTATCGCAAGATTCTGGTATATCTTTGAAGAGTGCTCGCATCTGGGATGCTGTCTTTAGATAAAACTCAGAATTTTCAAATTTAAACCGCTTTGGATCTGCTAGCGTAGAACCAGACTGAATGCATAAAAGCACTTCGTGAGCGGCTGCATCATTATGAAATGTATAGTGCAGGTCGTTTGTAGCTAATGGTGGTAAATTTAAATCTTTCCCAAGTCTTAGTAAGTCAGTAAATACTCTCTTTTCAATATCAATTGAGTGATCCATTAACTCAAGAAAATAATTTTCAGCCCCAAAAATATCCTTCATCTCACTGGCAGCTTTTTTGGCTTCTTCGTAGGCTCCCATTCTTAAGCGAGTTTGAATCTCGCCACCGGCGCATCCAGTTGTACCAATTAATCCTGCTGAGTACTTTGAAAGTAATTCTCTGTCAACACGTGGTTTGTAATAGAAACCCTCAAGAGATGCTAATGAAGATAGCTTGAATAGGTTGGATAATCCTTGATTGTTTTGAGCAAGCAGTGTCATATGGGTGTAAGCACCGCCGGCTGAGACATCATCTTCTCCGCCATCTGCCCATTTAACTCTTCGCTTATCAAATCTGGATTCGGGGGCAACATAGGCTTCAATTCCAATGATTGGCTTAACGTTGGCTGATTTTGCAGATTTATAAAACTCATAAGCCCCAAATACATTTCCATGATCAGTCATTGCAATAGCTGGCATACCCTGCTTTGCAACCTCTTCAACTAACTCTGTTATTTTTGCAGCACCATCTAACATCGAATATTCAGTATGCACATGAAGATGCACAAAATTATCTGAGTTGTTGGAGTTTTTAGGTGAGTTAGACATCGGTGGTGAGATTACTACTGACCTACATTTCTAACGGGCAAAATCCGAAAGTAGGGCCAGTGAGCGTGTCAGATCCTCAGGGTAATCGCATGAAAAGGATATTTGCTGCCCACTGCCCGGGTGAGTAAAAGATAGGTGCATTGCATGTAGCCACGGCCTAGACACCTTCAATTTTTCAGCTAAAACAGGATCTGATCCATAAGTTAAATCTCCAACTAATGGATGGTGCAATGCCGAAAAGTGAACCCTTATTTGATGTGTCCGGCCAGTCTCTAATTCAATTTCTAGCAACGTTACAGCCGGAAATACTTCTAAGGTTTTGTAGTGGGTAATGCTTGGCTTTCCATTTGCAACTACAGCAAACCGATAATCTTCTCGAGGATGCCTATCGATAGGAGCATCAATTGTCCCAACAGTTGGATCCATGTGCCCTTGAACTAATGCATGGTAAATCTTTGACACACTCCTATTTCTAAACTGATCCTTCAAACTTGAATACGCGATTTCATTTTTTGCTACCACCATCAGCCCAGATGTACCCACATCTAACCGGTGGACAACGCCTTGCCTTTCAGCCGAACCAGATGTGGCTAGTTGATAGCCGGCAGCGAAAATTGCTCCCACCACGGTTGGACCTTGCCATCCAGGGCTTGGATGCGCAGCTATTCCAACTGGTTTATCTATAACTATTAGAAATTCATCGTCATAAATAACTTTTAAACCATCTATTGGTGTTGCTACCAGTTTTGGTTCACCTTTTACTTCCGGAAGTCTTACCTCAACTAATTCACCGGTCATAACTTTGTCTGATTTTCCAACTGGCTCCCCTGATTTTAAAATATCACCAGATTCAATTAATCCCACTACTACATTTCGTGATAGACCAAGCAACCTTGAGATTGCCACATCAATTCGCTCTTGGTTTAAACCTTCAGGAATAGAAATATTTCTTACCTCTCGATTACTCACTTAAGGTCCTTATCCTTTGCAAAAGGCACATTTTTCCAACTCAAGTATGTAATTAGTATTGCTGCACTCACTACTGACATATCTGCAATATTAAAAACTGGCCAATTCGGAAGTTGTATCCAATCAACAACTTCACCTTTCAAACCACCTGGTGTTCGAAATATTCGATCAGAAAGGTTCCCAAATATCCCACCTAATGCTAAACCTAGTGCGACAGCCCATTTAGTAGATGTTACTTTTCGCCCGTAGTAAAAAATTGCAGCAGCAACAATCATTGCAAAAGTTGATAGCAATATTGTCGCATTCGAGGCTAAGCTGAAGGCAGCGCCAGAATTAAATACAAGTTTTAGTTGCAAGAAAGAACCTAAAACCTTTATTGGGCCATCTGCCAAAACATTTAAGGCTAGCTCTTTTGACGAGTAGTCCAGGGCAAAAATGATTAAGGCCGTTGCCGCTAACCACTTGCGCTGAGTTAAGTTCAGCGTCGTTCCTCTTTTTGTTTGCATACCATACATAGAGTTGCTCTTGGAAAAACTTGCAATCTAGCCTTTCCAATAAAGTTTCCGCACTCCTCACACTTTCCATAACTTTTGTTAGTAATTCTCTCTAGTGCTCTTTCTGTTTGCTCCACCATGTCTCTAGCGTTATAAACCAAAGACATCTCATGTTCTCGTTCAAAAGTTTTTGCTCCTGCATCGGCCTGGTCATCTCCGGCACCAACGCCTGCTGCTTCAACTAGATCTTCCATTTCGGCTTCAGCAATTTCTAATTCTTTACGCAATCTAATTAAATCTTTTGATAACTCGGCCTTCATATTCTTTAGTTCAGTCGCATTCCAAGCAATCTCCTCAGCCTGAACTACTAGTGGGGCAGGTGCAGACTTAATAGGTTTAAGCGCTGCTGCTTTTTTAGACTTAATAACTGGCTTTGGTGGTGGAAGCATTACCAATCTGCGCTCTTCAACAACTGGTAATGAATTGGTGTTTGGAATTGTTGAAGTCACCGAGATGGTGGTCGAAGAACCAGATGTAGATGTTTGTAGCTTTGCTGGAAATGGCTTTCCTGGAGCTTTTTTACCAAGTGGTTTTTTGGCCAACTGTGGCTTTACTATGTTTGCAGATCTCTTTGCAATTTTCTTTACTGGCTTTTTTGCAGCTTTATTCGAAGAGGCCTTCTTAGCCGGCGCTTTCTTTGCCACCTTTTTTGCTGGACTCTTAGCATTCTTCTTCGTTGCTGACTTTGTGCTCTTTGATGCACTTTTCTTAAATAACTTACGAATAGCCACAATACCCCCCGGAGGGGCAAAGATTATGGCTTGGTTGAACTAATTACCAACCGCCACCCCCGCTTATAAAAAGGAGTTCTGGAAAACCATATTCTCCGCGTTAGAATGCAGGGTGAGTATGAGCCCAAAGCGCGAAATTAATAGTCTGCCTGCGCAAATAGATCTCCCTTCCATGGAAAAAGGCATTTTAGATTTCTGGTCAAAAAATCAAATTTTTGAAAAATCTGTTGAGAATCGCAACGGTGCAAAACGCTGGAGTTTTTACGAAGGTCCACCAACTGCAAATGGTAAGCCTGGTACTCATCACATTGAAGCAAGAGTTTTTAAGGATTTATTTCCACGCTTTCAAACAATGAAAGGCAAACAGGTAATTCGAAAGGCTGGTTGGGATTGCCACGGTTTACCAGTTGAAATTGCCGTGGAAAAAGAATTGGGGTTCTCTGGTAAATCAGATATTGAAAAATATGGCGTAGCGGCTTTTAATCAAAAATGTAAAGAGTCGGTTCAGCGACATGTCGGCGAGTTCACTGAAATGACAAGGCGCATGGGTTTTTGGGTTGACTTTGAAGATGCTTATTGGACTATGTCGCCAGAATATATTGAGAGCGTTTGGTGGTCGTTGCAACAAATCTGGAAAAAAGGTTTGTTAGTTCAGGATCACCGCGTGGCGCCATATTGCCCAAGGTGCGGTACTGGCTTATCCGATCACGAATTAGCACAAGGGTATGAAACCATTAAAGACCCTTCGGTTTATGTTCGCCTACCTGCGCTTTCTGGAAAGTTAGCAGAATTAAACGCCAGCTTATTAATATGGACTACAACGCCCTGGACCTTAGTTTCTAATACAGCCGTTGCTGTTAATCCAAAAGTTGAATATCAGGTTATTGAGATATCAAACGAGGACAAAACTGAGCGATTAGTGGTGGCTTCTGATCTAGCCTCGGTTCTAGGCGAAGACCGAAAAGTTATTGCCACCTTTAACGGAACAGAGCTAGAGCATACAAAGTACCAACGACCATTTGAACTTATTGAAATTGAAGATGCTCACTTTGTAGTTCTTGCCGATTATGTAACAACCGAAGACGGCACTGGACTAGTTCATCAAGCGCCTGCATTTGGTGCAGATGACTTAGAGGTATGCCGCCGGTACGGCCTGGTGGTTGTAAATCCCATAAACCCAGATGGCCACTTTCAGAATCAAGTTGGGCTAGTTGGTGGTAAATTCTTCAAAGATGCAGATAAAGATTTGATTAAGGATCTTAAATCCCGTGGACTGATGTTTAAAAGTTCGCAATTTGAGCACTCTTACCCGCACTGCTGGCGTTGTCACACTGCGCTTATGTATTACGCCCAACCTTCTTGGTATGTTAAAACGACGGCAATTAAACAAGAGTTACTTAGAGAGAACTCAAAAACTGATTGGCATCCAGAAACAATAAAGACTGGTCGATTTGGTGATTGGTTAAACAACAATATTGATTGGGCGGTCTCTCGAAATAGATATTGGGGCACTCCCCTGCCAATTTGGAGATGCGAAAATAATCATGAGATTTGTGTTGGCTCTCTCTCTGAATTGGGCGAATTATCTGGAACAGAACTAAGTAAACTCGATCCTCATCGGCCATTTGTCGATGATGTTAAGTTTAAGTGCACTGAATGTTCAGCGATCATGAGTAGAGTTTCTGAGGTAATTGATTGTTGGTATGACTCCGGTGCAATGCCATTTGCTCAATGGGGATACCCACACAAAGAAGGCTCTGTCGATCAATTCAATTCGGCATATCCTGCCGACTTTATTTGCGAGGCCATCGATCAGACTAGAGGTTGGTTTTATACCTTGATGACCATTGGAACTTTGGTATTTGATAAGTCATCGTATAAAACAGTTCTATGCCTTGGACATATTTTGGATAAAGATGGCAGGAAAATGAGTAAGCACCTTGGAAATGTTTTAGAGCCAATACCTTTAATGGATCAGCATGGCGCAGATGCAGTTCGTTGGTACATGCTGGCAGCAGGTTCACCATGGAGTGCAAGGCGAGTTGGCCATGATGCAATAACAGATGTTGTCAGAAAAACACTTTTGACCTACTGGAACACAATTTCCTTCTTCACACTTTATGCAAATGCCTCAAATTTTGTTGTTTCAGAGCTTTCAAGTGATCTGACATTGATGGATCGGTGGATTATTTCTGAGCTAAACAAATTAACTAGAGATGTTGACTTTGCTTTAGAAAATTTTGATTCCCAAACCGCAGGCTCGTTGATTGCTTCATTTATTGATGATTTATCAAACTGGTATGTGCGCAGATCTCGTCGTAGATTTTGGGATGGCGATGAGAGCGCGTTAAACACACTATATTTTTGCTTGAAGAATCTAACTCTTCTATTGGCACCAATGGTCCCATTCATCTCTGAACATGTCTGGCAAACCTTGATTCGTGTTGCTGAAAGTGATCAACCTGAGTCAGTTCACCTCTCAAATTTTCCCAACTCATCAGATGAATTAATCAATGAGGAGCTTTCTGCATCAGTTTCCCTCTCCCGCCGGCTTGTCGAGCTTGGTAGAGCGGCCCGCGCTGAATCGGGTGTAAAGATTAGACAGCCCCTCTCGCGAGCCTTGGTTTCAGCACCAGGATGGGAGTTAATCTCAGATGAAATTAGAAATCATATTTCTGAAGAACTTAACATTCTTGCACTAGATGGG
Organism: Candidatus Nanopelagicus sp.; assembly: GCA_035441405.1. Taxonomy (GTDB): domain Bacteria; phylum Actinomycetota; class Actinomycetes; order Nanopelagicales; family Nanopelagicaceae; genus Nanopelagicus. The sequence continues at coordinate 6,714 of DAOROF010000005.1, read as the reverse complement.
ATCCATGTTGCTGGAAAAGATTTGGTTGATATTTCCGTTAAAGCAAATTTTAGGACTTTAGGAACAAAGTATGGCGCAGATGTGCAGGCAATCGCCAAGAAAATATCTTCAACAGATGCTGTTGCTATGGTCAAACAGTTAAGAGTGAGTAATAACTATGACTTAACTGTTGATGTTTCAGGGTCCTCTAAGATTTTTAGAATCGATATTGATGACTTAGTCATTACTGAAACGCCAAGAACTGGCTGGTCGGTTTCATCTCATAATGGTGAAAGTTTGGCATTAGATCTTGAGCTAACTCCAGAGCTAGTAAGACTTGGTTTAATCCGAGAAGCTATTAGGGCCATACAAGAGGAACGAAAAAACATTGGTCTTGACGTTAGTGATCGAATTATTGTTACTTGGAGTGCTCCAAAAGAGTTAGCCGATGCAATTAATTCTGCTCAAAATGAAATTAGTGCTGAAGTTCTAGCTACTAAAATGAATCAAGTCGCAGATGAAAAGCCGGCAACAAACGAGTTAGGCCTTGGATTAAAACTAGAAAAAAGTATTTAAAGAATTACCACTAGCCTAATTAATAATTGCACTACAAAAAATACAACAATAAATGATAGATCCAGGGCAATTCCTCCGAGCTGTAACGGTGGAACGAATTGTCTTGTGAATGCTAATGGTTTGTCAGTTAATGAATAGACTAATTCGGCAGCAGCTAAAACTGCGCCTTTTGGTCTCCAATCAGGTTTAAACATTCGAACATAATCTAAAATTAAACGCGCAATTAAAGCAAATAAAAAAATGTTCAAAAACCAATAGATTAAGTTAAGTATCAATCCCATAAAAACACTAAAGGTGAATTAGCTTTGATTAAAAAAACTAGCTTGTGCAGCTGAGTTCTTATCCTCAACACTTACTGAAACATTTGGCGGTGTAAGCAGAAAAACTTTTGGCGTTACTCGTTCAATACTGCCATGGTGGCCAAAAACTAAACCAGATGCAAAGTCCACTAAACGCTTGCGCTCTGTCTCTTCCATATCGCTTAGATTCATAATTACCGGTTTACCTTGACGATAATGTTCGCCGATTAATCTTGCCTCACTGTAAGTTCTTGGTGTCAAAGAAATAATGTGATCCATAATTTTATTGGAATCAGCATGAGGTAATAATTCAACATTTGAATGAGTGGAGCTCTTATTTTCCGACCTTACAAGTCTTGGTGAACGTTGCGCAGGTTGATTTGTTCCATGATCCAACTCTTCCTCATCCATAAGTCCGAGGTAACCTGCGACTTTTTTGAAAGCACTAGCCATACCCAAATGTTATTAGTTCAACTACCTATTTCCGAGGATTGAACTACCTATTCGAAGATGTGTCGCACCGTATAAAACGGCTGTTTCAAAGTCACCGCTCATGCCAGCAGAGAGAAACTTGGCCTGGGCAAATCTATGTTTAAAATTACTGTGAATCATCTGAACTCTCTTAAAGGCTAGATCGCCTTCATTATCTATCGGCGCAACAGCCATAAGCCCTGCAATAAAGACCCCAGGTAGCTCAGATATATCTGAGGCTAAATTCTCCAATTTAATTGGGTCTACTCCTCCTCTAGATTCAACAGGGGTATCTAGTGATACCTGCAAAAAAATAGACTTCGGCTTTGTCTGGCATTGGTCAGAAATAATTTGGGCGTATTTAATTTGATCAACTGAATGTATAAAATCTGCCCACTTACAAATAGATTTTAATTTATTGCTCTGAATTTGCCCTTGAAAATGCCAATTTATATCATCAGGTAGCTGTCCTGCTTTTTTACTAGCCTCTTGATCCCGATTCTCACCAAATTCGCGCTCTCCTAACTCGTATAAAATTTCAAGATCGCCGACCTCAAAGGTTTTAGTAACAACAACTAAGGTAATCTCAGATAAATCTCTCTGCACCTTTTGGGCCGCAACTGCAATTCTCTCCTTTACCCTCTCTAGATTATTTCTAATTTCTACTTTGCGATTCATAGGGCGATAACCCCAACCTGACGAGCATCATCTTTTCTAGCCCGGTATGAAAAATACCTTTGATTTTCCATAGTACAAATATTCATATTCTCAACAGGAATGCCAACTAGCTGCTCCTTAAGGCCTGCAAAAAGATTTAAGTGATTCTTCTTACCACCGGTTGCCGGATGGGTTTGATGTATTTGTGTAGCCATCTGCTCATCTACCTCATAGCAATCGCCACAAATATGAGGACCAACCACCCCTGTAATCTGTTCACTGCTTAGAGTTTTCATTTTCTCAATAGTCTTGAGCGCAACTTCATTGAGTAAACCCTTACGACCCACATGTACCGCAGCGACCAAATTCTTCGAATATAAGAGTAACGGCATGCAATCTGCAACCCTTACCGCCAGAGCAAACTCTTTGCTTGAGCTGATTAGTGAATCGGTATCTGCTTGAAGTAGACCTATCTTGGAAACAACTGAAACATTATTACTGTGGCTTTGCTGCATATATTGCACGGGCATTCCAATTAGATCCTCTAATTTTTTAGTGGTAGATGGATCTAAAGGATCAGCAAGTGAGCCAAAATCCTTAGCGGTAAAAAGCAGTCGAGCCATAAAGGCTTCTACCGCATGAAATCAGGTATATCGATTTCGTCTTCAGCTACCAGGTCTTCAAATGTAATTCGTTTTCTAGGACGATCGGCGTTATCGCTGCCCAGATCTAACGCCACCGCTATTGGATCATTTGCCGCAATTGGATCTGCTTCGCCGCTAATAGTTGCAGTATCAATTACTGGCATTGATACGCGCTTAGGTTGACCACCATCAAAGCCAGCAGCAATTACCGTTACTCGAACCTCATCACCTAACGCATCGTCAATTACTGTTCCATAAATTATGTTCGCATCTGGATGAGCCGATTTTGCCACCATCTCTGCAGCTTCTGATATTTCAAATAATCCCAAATCTGATCCCCCTGCGATTGAAAGTAACACGCCGTGTGCACCATCAATTGAAGCTTCAAGAAGTGGGCTCGAAATTGCTAACTCAGCCGCTCTGATTGATCGTGCCTCTCCCCTTGCTGATCCGATTCCCATTAATGCCGAACCTGCACCAGCCATTACACTTTTTACATCAGCAAAATCTAAATTAATCAAACCAGGAGTCGTAATTAGATCGGTAATTCCCTGAACGCCAGAAAGTAAAACCTGATCTGCAGTTTTAAATGCCTCCAATGCACTTATCGAACGATCCGATATTGCAAGCAAGCGATCATTAGGAATTACAATTAATGTGTCAACTTCGGTTCTTAAATTTTCAATTCCTTCTTCAGCTTGTGCAGTTCTTCTTTTGCCCTCAAAAGTAAAAGGCTTGGTAACTACACCAACAGTTAATGCGCCTAAATCTTTTGCAACTTTTGCAACTATCGGAGCACCACCGGTTCCTGTTCCGCCACCTTCACCTGCAGTTACAAAAACCATATCCGCACCTCGTAAAACTTCTTCAATTTCATCAATGTGATCAAGTGCTGCTTGGCGTCCAATTTCGGGCGCAGCTCCTGCACCAAGTCCTCTAGTTAATTTTCTACCAATATCTAATTTCACATCTGCATCCGACATAAGTAATGCTTGTGCATCAGTGTTTATGGCTATGAACTCAACACCTTTTAATCCAACATCAATCATTCTGTTAACTGCATTAACTCCGCCGCCACCAATGCCAACGACTTTAATTACAGCCAAGTAATTTTGCGGTGTTGCCAATTTGCGCCTCTTCCCTAGCCTTAACCCTCAAGTTGAGAGTTAAAGTCGATGCTTTCTGATTACGCAAAAGTAGGCATTAAGTAGTAACCAATCAAACACCGACACGATCTTTTAATTAATTTAAATTTTGAAAAATTTCTTTACATTTTCTTCAAAACAGAAGTGCATCAGAAAGCCTTAAATTAACTGACAATTGGCAGATCCGGCTGAGATAAATTCACCCTTTTTACACCCTTATTTTCCGGCAATTCCAGCAATGCATTTAATACCTTACATTTTTGTTCAATTTGTTGAATTTGGCCCCAATCTATTTGCAAGGATTTGCCTTTATATCTGGTGCTCATCTGGACCAAGCCAGTATCAGTAACAGTTAATGAGATTAGATTGGTAATTAGCTCAGTCATCTCTCCTGGGATTTGGTCGAATAAAAGAGCCACTGAGGTCAAATTTGATTTACTTGGATTCTGCAAAATTACTAGTGGCAATCGATCTTGAACCGCTAATTGGGTTGCAGAGGTAGGTTTGAATATATCTCCCGAGTTATCAAAATTAATAACGGAACTTTGACTTCCTTCGGCTTTTGCAACTGCTATTTTCTCATTTATCGTAATAATGATGGACCGATCTATCCATTTCCGAGCTACATCAACTGAATCTATCCAATCTAATTGTTCAAGCGAGCCCTTAATAGCACGAGTTTCAACTCGTGCAATCTTTGATCCAATACTTGGCTTAATTGCATCAATTGATAACTTATTTAAAACCTCAGTTTGGGCCATACTTCCCTGAACTTCGAAAGACCTAACAGTTAAAAGAGAGGACCAACCAAGTAAATATGCAGATAAAGAAACAAGCAAAATAACTAAAACTGTAAATAGAATGGGACGCTTTTTTTGAATTCTATTCCCCATGGAACTATAGATCAGAAATTGCTTGTAAAATTGGTTGCGCTAATGAATTAACATCTCCAGCCCCTAAAGTAATTATCACATCTCCACTTTTAGCATTTTTTGAAATTTCTTCAACTACATTAATCATTGATGGCTCAAACTTGACTTTTTCTACACTCATTTCTTTTGCAATCATTAACGAAGAAACACCTGGAATAGGTGCTTCGCTTGCGGCATATACCTCTAATAAATATGTGTAATCAGCCAAATTCAAAGCCTCACTAAACTTCTTAGCAAATACTGCTGTCCTTGAATAACGGTGTGGTTGAAAAATAACTAACACCCGGCCGGCTTGAGCCAAATTTCTTGCTGCCGTTAATGTTACATTTATTTCAGTTGGATGATGGCCGTAGTCATCAATAACCTTAATTCCAGATACTTCACCTCTTAATTCAAAACGACGCCTTGTTCCAGTGAAACTCTTCAACCCCATTAGCATTTTTTCTTCAGGTACTGACAGCGCGCTGCCAGCGGCAAAAGCAGCTAGTGCATTCAGAAGATTGTGTTTTCCGACTACCGATAAGTTCAAATCACCAACTTTTCGACCAGTATTAGTAATCGTGGCAACTGAGGTAGTTGGGGCTAAGTGAATTCGGTCGATTTTAAAGTCATTATTGGCATCTTCACCGTACAAATAGACTCTTAAATCATCGCGAGAAATTCTAGATAGTAATTTCTTTACTCCTGCATCATCTCCACATGCAACCAAAAAACCATCTTGTTTAATAGATTTTACAAAGTCTTCAAAAACAAGAAACACCTGCTCCTCATTAGCAAAGTGGTCTACATGATCGAGCTCAACATTTGTAATGATTGCGCCGTTTGGCTTATACGCCAAGAATGATCCGTCAGATTCGTCGGCTTCAGCGATAAATACCGATCCACTTCCACTATGTGCATTTGTGCCAGCTGTATTGATAGTTCCTCCGATTGCAAAAGAGGGATCAAGTCCGGCTGATTGCAAAGCTACAGTTAGCATGGCTGTGGTTGTAGTTTTTCCATGAGTACCCGCTATTGCTACAGAGGTAGATTCAGACATCAGCCATGCAAGCGCTTCAGCTCTGGCAGCGATTGGAATTCCTCTTGATTTTGCATAGGTTAGCTCTGGATTCATATCACTTATTGCCGAAGACATGATCACTAATTCACAATCTTTTAAATTATTTTGGTTATGCCCAATGAATATTTCCGCCCCTAATGCTCGTAATGACTTAATTACCGCTGAATCATTTTTATCTGAGCCCGATACAGATAATCCCTTTGCGAGCATTATTCTGGCGATACCGCTCATTCCGGAGCCACCAATTCCAATAAAGTGGATTTTAGTTGCACCTAAATTCATTAGATCGATACTAGAACTAATACCCATTTTATTTTTCCACTTCAGTAATTATTGCAGTACCAATGATCTGGCTTGCATTTAATTTAATATTTGAAACTGGCCTATATTCCCTAGAAGTTCGCCATATTTCATCCCAGTTGCTAATTAGCCAATCGGCATTGAATTTATTATCATCTATTACTTGAGCTGCGCCGAGAGTTTGTAAATCTAAGGCGTTAGCTGATTGCTCACCATTGCCAATAGGTAATGGAATTAAGATTGCAAATTTCCCTACCGCTGCTAGCTCAGCGCAGGTTAGTGCACCACTTCTTGCAATTACTAAATCACAAGCTTGATAAGCGGCGGACATGTCATTTATGTATGTCAGGGGTAGGTAATTTTCAGTACTTGTCGGAAGTGGATTGCTCCTTCCAACTGAATGCACTACTTGAATTCCTTTTTCGGTGAAAAAGGATAATGACTGCAAAATGGCTTCATTAATATGTCTAGAGCCTTGTGAGCCTCCAAATACTAAAATTGTTGGTTTATCAACTGATAAACGCCATTTTTCGAGTTGAGAAATTCTAATACTTGATTTAACTTCTAAAGATTTTTCACTGTTCTCGATAATCTCAGACCTAATTGGCATTCCAGTCAATTTAGCATTTCGCCATCTGCCAATTTTGTTGC
>DAOROF010000004.1:0-35414 GCA_035441405.1 Candidatus Nanopelagicus sp. | reverse complement strand
TTACTTTTTTTCTCTAGGTTGGCCGAAAAAACTCTTGGCACTGATGGCGTAAAATTTCCTGTATCGGAAGCATAAAGTGAAACCCAACCAGCTGGTGCAACTTTTATCTCAAGAGATGAGGCATTTGATATTGGGAAAAGGTTAATTGAGAGCGCTATTGCTATTGCGGTGAGAAAGGATTTAACGCGCATTAAGATAGATTAACACCCTAAGCTTATAATCAGCGATACTTTCTACCTAATAAAAAGTATCTAATCTGGGAGTTAGATGAAAAAAGTAACTATCTACTCAAGAACTGGCTGTCACTTGTGTGAGATTGCAGTAGACAAGGTGAAATCTGTTAAAAATGAGTTTAACTTCGATTTAGAAATAAAATTAATTGATGATTCGCAAGATCTTGAAAAAGAGTATGGCGAGCAAGTTCCAGTAATCCTGATTGATAACAAAATTCATGACTATTGGCGGGTAGATTTAGATAGGTTTATAGCAGCTATAAAATCTTAATTTTTATTTAAAATCTCATCAGCATCGATAATTCGATATGCATAGCCTTGTTCGGCTAAGAATCTTTGGCGATTTTGTGCAAAATCTTGGTCAATAGTGTCTCGGGCGACAAGTGAGTAAAACCGTGCGCCTCTACCATCTGCTTTTGGTCTAAGAATTCGACCAAGTCGCTGGGCTTCTTCTTGTCTTGATCCAAAGGTTCCAGATACTTGAATAGCAATTGTGGCTTCAGGTAGATCTATTGAAAAGTTAGCAACTTTTGATACTACTAAGCATTTAATTTCACCACTTCTAAACAGTGCAAATAAACGCTCACGCTCTTTTATCGGGGTCTCACCTTTAATAACTGGCACACCTAACTCTGCCGATAGCTGGTCTAATTGATCCAGGTATTGGCCAATTACTAAAACTTGGTCATTAGCATGTTGTTTAGCAAGTGCAATTGCAACATCTTTTTTGGTTTGGGAGGTTGCGCAAAATCTATATCGATCCTCTTGCTCAGCGGTTGCATAATTAAGGCGTTCAGCATCGGTGAGTGTAATTCTTACCTCAACACAATCAGCTGGTGCGATGTAACCTTGAGCCTCAATCTCTTTCCAAGGCACATCAAATCTTTTTGGCCCGATTAGCGAGAAAACTTCCCCCTCCATGCCATCTTCTCTAACTAAAGTGGCAGTTAGACCTAATCTACGGCGAGATTGAATATCAGCTGTAAATCTAAATATTGGCGCAGGAAGTAGGTGTACTTCATCATAAATTATTAATCCCCAGTCAATCGCATCAAATAAATCTAGGTGAGCATAAACTCCTTTTTTGCGAGTGGTCATTACTTGGTAGGTGGCAATAGTTACTGGGCGAATCTCTTTTTTAGCACCGCTATATTCACCAATATCATCTGGGTTTAAATCGGTGCGCTTAATCAACTCTTCACGCCATTGTCTTGCCGCCACAGTATTTGTTACCAAAATTAAGGTAGTTGCCTTGGCATGTGCCATAGCGGCTGCGCCAACTATGGTTTTGCCAGCTCCACATGGCAGCACAACTACACCAGATCCACCATGCCAAAAACCTTCAGCCGCTAGCTCTTGGTATTTTCTTATCTGCCAACCATCTTGCCGCAATGAAATGTCATGGTGTTCACCATCAACATAACCGGCAAAATCCTCTGCTGGCCAACCTAATTTAAGTAAAGCTTGTTTTAAAAAACCGCGCTGGCCGGGGTGAACCACAATAGTTTCATCATCTAATTGTGATCCAAGCATTGGTGCTATTTTTTTGCCTCTAGTTACCTCTTTTAATACCGCTGGATCATTAGAAACCAGGATTAATCCGTGAACTGGATGTGCTTCCAAACGCAATCGACCATACCTAGACATGGTCTCGGCTATATCAACTAGGAGTGAGTGCGGAACGGCATATCTAGAGTATTTAAGGAGCACATCAATTACTTGTTCTGCATCATGGCCGGCCGCTCTTGCATTCCATAAGCCAAGTGGCGTTAATCGATAGGTATGAATATGTTCTGGTGATTTTTCTAATTCAGCAAAGGATGCGATTGCTCTGCGGCACTCATCTGATAATACGTGATCAATATCTAGTAAAAGAGTTTTATCACTTTGGACAATTAATGGTCCATCACTCATTTCAGCAGCTCATTAATAAAGGCGGTAGTTAACTTAATTCTTGGCTCAACTGAAGATATTTTTATGGATTCATTTGGTGCATGCGCGCCTATGCCTATCGCACCTAAACCATCTAATACCTTTGCTCCTGCTGCGGCTGCGATATTTCCATCACTGGCACCACCAACACTTGCGCAACCAATTGGGGGTAAGCCTAGGGCGCTAGCAACTTTTTCAAATTTTTCATAAAGTTCTTTTGTACTAGATTCTTCAAGTGGTTTTCGATTAATTCCACCACTTACTTCGACAGTAGCAATATCACTACTTAGCGATCTAATAGAGCTATCAATTCTGTTTAATTCATCTAAGGTAAAGGATCTAACATCAATATCTAATTTAGCTAGCGCGGGCACGGTATTGGTAGTAGTACCAGATTGCATAACTGTTGGTACTGCAGTTGTGCCAAATTTTGGATTCTCTAACGCAGCAATTTGCATAACAAGTTTAGCTAATTCGGTTGTGGCATTAATTCCCTTTTCAGGCTCTAAACCAGCATGCGATGCTTTGCCAGTAACTGTGATTTGATACATCGCAGTACCTTTACGCCCAGTCTTTACCTTGCCATCTAAGGATGCTTCAAAAACTAAAACAGCTTGTGAGGCTTTAGCTAATTTAATAATTAAATCCTTTGAAGAGATACTTCCGGTTTCTTCATCAGTAGTAGCAACCAAGGCCACCTTGTCTTGGGCATTACTTATGCCAGCAAGTGAGTAAAGAGCTTGGATAAAACCTGCTTTCATATCAAATACACCAGGGCCAGTTGCAATGTCGCCATCAACCTGCCAAGTTGGCTGAAATGAAGCTTTCGGCCAAACGGTATCTAAGTGACAAAGCAATAAAATTTTTGGCTCTTTTGCACCCCACCAAAAGATCGGACGATTATTTTCGATTATTTTCTCAGCACTCGATGGCAAAACTTGATTAGAAATTTCAACTGCCAGATCTATAACTGCATGGCAGGCAGCTAAATCCTCAGTGGGGGATTCACACTCGACTAGACGTTGGATGTCTGAGATTGCACTCATAGGTCTAAGTCTGCCTTATTTTCAGAAATGGTGACGGTTGGCGCTACACCATTAATTCTAGGTATGCGAAACTGGGTGATTTCACCGGTAGTTTCATCGCGGGCGGTGAGGCTGCCTAAGGAAATCGAAATTGGTTCGATTATTCGGTTACTAACACCACCATTGTTATCGGCATAACTTATTACCAGGGTTTGCTGGGTTTCAATAAATTGATTTAGTAATGCAAGTGTTTCATTAGATGATGTGCCTGGCACTATTGGTTCAACTTTACGGCTGCGCTCGCCAGCCCGAATTGTTTTAACAGCTGAAGTAATTACGCTTTCTTTTGGTGAGGTGAACTCAGAAATAATTCTTGGAGGCTTTGGTCTTGATTTGGCTCTTCTCAGATTCGGTTGTGAAAGTAATACACCACTGGAATTCTCAGCTGCTGGTAAATAACCAAACTCTCGAAGTTCACTAATAACTTCATCTAATTCAAAGTCTGCAACTAATACTTGCGGTGCAATTCTTCTCAGTCGTAAGTGTTCACATTTTCTATCATGCATAATTTGCTGGATTAAGCCTTCATCTTCGCATCTAATGTAAGTATGGGCTGAACCGATTCTTAGTCTTCCATGTCGCTTAGCTACATCGGCTATCAAATATTCCAACGGCTGAGGCATTGGCGTCTTTGATATCTTTGTTAAAAATGTTTTTATCTGATCACCGGTCTTGCCATGATCCAACCCTCTTCTAATTGAAGCTTCACTAAATCTATAAACTGTTGCTCCGCCGCGGCTTTCAATATCGGCAATAGTTCCCATCTCGGCAGATAATTCAGGGGTTAAAGGACCCGGAGCAACAGCAGAGTTATCTGCTTGAATCAAAATATGGTCAACAGGTTTTGGTAGGGCTTTTTCAATGCCAAGATCATCTTTAGCAATTAACAGATTTTTGCCAAATTCAGATATTGCACCTTGACCAGTAATTCCTAGCCACTCTGCTTCTCTTAAACTCCATTCCACAAACTCAGCATTGAATCTCTGTGGATTCCACCATTTAACTATTTCACTTATAGATGCCAATTCTGGTGCAGTTTCAGGGTTATCTAATAATATTTTTAGAGTGGTACGTTTAATTAAAGATGCACCAGCTCGATCAAGCTCTGGACCAAGTGGTGCGATATTTTTATCACTTGCCCTGCCAATTAACCCACTAACTCGAGAAGTATCTAGCCATAGAACCACTAATGAATACCAACGTTCTTCCTGCGGTTTTGAAAGCCAAATATCAAATGCTGAGGTCGGAAGCACTTGATCATCTGGATCAATAACAACTAATCCACTTAAGTAACATAACTCTGCAATAAATCCAACACAACTTTCCTCTACTCCTAGGTGTTCAGCAATTCGCTTCATATCTCTAACACCGATTCCGCCCGTGCGCAGTGCAGTTGGTGTTTCATCAGATAGATTATGCAGAAACTCTTCACACCATCTTAAAATAGTTGAGATATTAGCTATTGCAGCCAGATCTATTTGCTTTTGAGTTATCTTCTTACCAGAGAGCACCTTTGGTTTTATATGTAACTCTTTGTGGACTTTATTCCCTCTTAGATTAATTGCATACTCTCTAGGAAGAGCAACAGTATTTGAGTTTAGAGCAATTAAAATATTATTATCCAGCAGCCAACCGATTGCAGTGCCTGGCTTTTTGATATTTGATATTTGCCCTCTAGGTGGTCCCCAAATTAGTTTTGATAATACTTCCGCCGAGGGTTTTGGAACATCCTTTAATTTATTTAGATCTAATTTCCCGCCCGATTCTGGCCCCAGCCCCACCGGTTCATCTCCAATTAATAATTTTAGATTTATTGGAGTCCGATAGTTATTACCCTCTTTATAAAGTAAACCCATCTGCCATAAATAATCTAATGCGAATGTACTTTCTTCGCTAGTGATATTAACTAATTCAGATTTCTTAAAGGGTTCAGCTAATACACAAGCAGCTTCAATAATTTGGTAATGCCATTGATTTAAAGAGTCTAAAGCTCTTACTAAAGAGGGAGTTGAAGTAGCTCTGGCAGCTAGTGAAGTGAAGTCATTTGGAACGGGTGTCACTAAATCAGGTCTAAATTTAAAGAGTGCGGCTAAATCGTCATCAGAACGTGCGCGAAGTTCATCGGCAAAAGTAATAGCAAGTTTTGACATAACTGGCCTACTTTACTCGGGTTTTGAGTGGGCTATTTACCTCTTAATCTTCGAGGAGATATCAGGGAGGCAAAGGCTGCCAACCTACCTGCAGTGGGACCAATTAACTTTTTTAACTTACGAGCTCTCCTAAAATCATATACCGGCCAATTGTCTCTGTAAGCCCTAATTTCTAATAACGTATCTGGATTTATCACTCTAGGGTTACCAACCGATTCGAGCAAAGGGATGTCATGGTGTGAATCTGAGTACGCATAACAATTTTTCAAATCAAAGCTTTCCGATTGGGATAACTCTTTAATCGCTACTGCTTTTTCTCTACCGTGCAAAAGATTTCCAATCATTTTTCCAGTGTAGATACCATCTTTAGTTTCAGCTTTTGTCCCTAAGGCTCCAGTAAAACCTAATCGCTTAGCCATCAAGTTAGCCATATCTAAAGGGGTTGCAGTAACTAACCAAACTTCTTCCCCTTTAGCAAGGTGCTCCTGAGCAATTTCTACCGTTCCCTGCCATATCGCAGGGGATACGTATTCTTCATAAATTTCCTGACCAATTTTTTCAATTTCGACAACATTATGTCCTTTAATAAATTCACAGGCAGCATTTTGAAATCTAACTATTTCATCTCTATTTTCTTTTCCAGTAAGTCGATACCTTAAATTAGCTAGAACAAATGCTGAGATATCTTTCTTTGTAAAAAACCCTCTTTGATACATGCCTCTACCTAGAAAAAATAGGGTCGAGCCTTTTAATAGGGTGTTATCAACATCAAAAAACGCAACTCGCTTTTGTATGAGCGCCATCTCACTACCCTAGCGAACCCACATTAATTCTTCTGCTTTATGCTTGGCTTATGGGGCAAACCATTCATTTTGTTAGACATGGTGAAGTCTACAATCCTGAAAAAATTCTATATGGACTTCAACCTGGTTGGAGGTTGAGTGATCGTGGTCTTGAAATGGCGCACGCTGTGGCCGAATGGTCAAAGACTTTAAATCTTGGCGCAATTCATTCATCGCCATTACAGAGGGCGCAGGAAACTTCTGCACCAATAATTGCTAACCATAATCTTAAATTAACTACAGATTCAAATTTAATTGAGGCTCGTAATATTTTTGAAGGAAAGAAATTTGAATTAGGAAGTGGTGTATTACGTCATCCTAAATCTTGGCGCTACCTATGGAATCCATGGCGACCATCCTGGGGGGAGCCATATACAGAGTTAATAAATAGAATGCTTAAGGGCCTTTTTGCAGCAAGAGATGCCGCGTCCGGCAAGGATGCAATTTGCGTATCACATCAATTGCCAATCTGGATTTTAAGATCAGCAATCGAGGGCCGACGATTATTACACGACCCAAGAAAACGAGAATGCTCTCTTGCTTCGGTCACATCATTTGAGTTAAATACCGATGGAATGATTTCGTCAGTCTCTTATTCAGAACCAGCGAAGCATCTATTACAAAAATAAGTATGAAACTTATAACGCTTTTATTCACAACATTGATTTTGACTGGATGTACAAGTGATAATGGAACAACACTTCAAAATGAAAATGCATTCATCTCTGGTAATGGAATTTCACTCTTTTTAGAAAAAGAAGATCGAAAAAGTGCTCCAAAGATTTCTGGCCCAACATTAGATTCTAAAATGTTAACTCTTGAATCAAACCGTGTGACCGTAATTAATGTTTGGGCATCATGGTGTGCTCCTTGCAGAGCTGAAGCGCCTGTGCTTCAGGATTTTTCAATTATGTATCCACAAGTTCAGTTTGCTGGAATATTAACTAGGGACAGTATTTCTTCTGCTAAAGCTTTTTACGAGAATTTTAATTTAACTTATCCTACATTTATAGATGATTCAATTTTGGTTGGTTTTAGAGGATCTTTGATTCCAAATGCAATTCCTACCACGCTAATAATTGATAAAGATGGGAAGGTTGCAGTTCGAATAAGTGGTGAGGTTACTGTTGCAGGAATGAAGAAAATGCTAGAAAAGGTTTTGGCTGATGCGTGAGTTATTTATAAATATAGTATTTGATGGCAATCTACTTATAGCAATGGCCGTTGCGATCTTGGCTGGACTTGTTTCCTTTTTTTCTCCTTGCGTAATTCCTTTAGTACCTGGGTATCTTTCATATGCCACCGGTATGGCAGAGGTAAAAAGTAGAGGTCGAGTATTACTAGGCTCAGTACTTTTTGTAGCAGGATTTACCATCCTTTTTATTTCTTATGGATTATTTTTTGGCCAGCTTGGCTCCTACATAATTGAAAATACTAGATTCTTATCAATAATTTTAGGATTGCTAACTATATTCCTAGGAGTTATTTTCTTATTCAATGAAAAGTTTTACAGGAGTTACAAGCCAAATATCAAGACTAAAACAGGACTTCTATTTGCTCCCTTTATTGGCTTTGCTTTTGGAATTGGCTGGACTCCTTGTATTGGACCAACATTAGGGGCCGTACAAGTTTTAGCTTTTGAGAGTGCAACTGCACAACGAGGCGCAATACTTTCAGCGGCCTACTGCTTAGGATTAGGTTCACCTTTTATTTTAATGGGACTTTTTCTAGACAAAGCTGAGCCATTTAGAAAATTTATAGCGCGCAAAGGTCATATTGTTACCAAGGTAGGTGGTGGTCTACTAATTTTGATAGGCGTATTACAAGTAAGTAATCTATGGGATCAGTTAATGAACCTACTTAGAGATGTAATTTCAGGTTTTATTCCGGTTATTTGATGACTACATTATTAGATAGCCGGTCCTTTTTAAGATGGTGTTGGCGTCAATTAACAAGTATGCGGACTGCATTAATTTTGTTACTTCTACTTGGCATAGCTGCAATACCTGGCTCGATATTTCCTCAAAGAACACAAAATCCACTTCAAGTAAAGCAGTACTTTATTGATAACCCATCTCTAGCACCCTGGTTAGATCGCTTTAGCTTTTTTGAAGTTTATAGTTCACCATGGTTTAGCGCCGTATATCTTCTTTTATTTATTTCACTAATTGGGTGCGTTCTACCTCGCAGTATTGAGCATGCAAAAGCAATTGGTGCAAAGCCGCCATTAACTCCAAAATATTTAGATCGGTTAGATCATTTCACTGAAATAAAAAAAATTGACTTAGATCTGGCTGAAAAGTATTTAAAAAGTAAAGGTTTTAGGATTAGGCGTGAAGCAAATTCAATTTCTGCAGAAAAGGGCTATGCCCGCGAGAGTGGGAATTTGCTATTTCATTTATCTTTAGTTTTAGTACTTATTGGAGTGGGTATCGGTTCACTTCTCGGGAGCCGAGGAGATGCAATATTAAATGTTGGGGATAGGTTCATTAATACTCCAACTTCCTACGACATATTAGGTTTTGGTAAATTTCAGGCTGAAGACTCATTAACTCCTTTTTCAATTACCGTTAAGGATTTTCAGGCACAATACGACTCTGTTACAAACGCTCCGATCGATTACACATTAACTGTTTCGACAGCTAATCCCGTTGGCTCGGCAGAAGATATAAAAATTATTAAAGTAAATAAACCACTTGCATATGGAAATACTAAGATTTATTTACAGGCGAATGGGTACTCGCCCTCAGTTATTATTAAAGACAAACAAGGCAAAGTAGTTTTTGAAGGTCCAACACCATTTTTACCTCAGGATAGTAATCTTTCTTCTATTGGAGCAATAAAAGTTCCGGATATGGATCCACAAATTGGTTTTGTTGGATCATTTCTACCAACTGCTGATAGAGATCCGGTTCGAGGTGGATTTTCTTCATACCCGGAAGTTTTGGATCCAAGATTGCTGTTTTCAATCTGGAAGGGTGACCTTGGATTAGATTCAGGAGTCCCTCAGTCTGTCTATCGAATTGATACTTCAAAGATGGAGCGAATTGGGCTGAAAGCATTGGTATTAAACGAAACTTTTGATTTTGGTGAGGGGAGCATCACATTTACAGGATGGAATTCTTGGGTTAATTTACAAATAGTAAGTGATCCAGGAAAGATCTATTCATTAGTTGGTGCAATACTTGCCATCTCAGGATTGTTGATTTCATTGTTTACAAGACAGCGAAGAATCTGGGTAAAGCAAGGAAGAAAAACTCAAATAGCTGGACTTTCTAAAAATGAGATTCCTGGGCTAGATGAAGAAATTAAAGACTTAGTTAAGGAGCTAACTAGTGAGCGATAGATCTGCTGCTCTTCTTTCTAATAACTTTATTTATGCTGCAATGGTTATTTATGCATTGGCTTTTCTTGCCCATGCAGTTGAAGTTGCCTGGTCAGTCAAAACTCCAGCGGTACTAGTTAAAAAAACTAAGTTAGATTTTTCTAAAACTGAACGGCTTGGTCGTTTGGGATCTGCCTTCATGGTTATTGGCACATTGCTTTTATTGGCTGGAGTTATCTTTAGAGGCATATCTGCCGATCGTGTGCCCTGGGGCAACATGTATGAATTTTCAATAACTGGCACATTAGCTTTTTCAATAGCTTATCTATATGCACTTAAAAAATATCAAATGCGTTGGTTGGGACTACCTGCTGCTATTGCTATTTTGTTGACACTTGGCACTGCAGTGACATTGCTATATCGGCCCAGCGCACCTTTAGTTCCAGCTCTGAAGTCACCATGGCTGGTTATCCATGTGTCTGCAGCAATTATTTCTGGTGGAGTATTTTTATTAGCTAATTTTATTGCCGCAACTTATTTAATTTTGGATCGGTATGAACAAAAAGGTGCTCGTCCAATTTGGATGCAGAAATTTCCAACACTTGAAAGTTTGGACAATTTTTCTTATAGATTGATTGCATTAGTCTTTCCGCTCTGGACTTTTTCTGTTATTGCAGGAGCAATTTGGGCAGAAGCTGCCTGGGGCAGGTACTGGGGTTGGGATCCAAAAGAAACATGGGCATTTATTACTTGGGTAGCATATGCTGCATATTTACACGCCAGAGTCACAATTGGTTGGCGTGGAAGGAAAGCGGCCTGGCTTTGTCTATTAGCGGGATCAACCTTTTTATTTAATTATGTTTATATAAATGTTTGGGGAACTGGCAAACATACCTACTCAGGTTTATAACTTTCTTAAAAAATCAGGGTTGTCATCAGGGGGAATTATTCTTCCCTTACCACCTCTGTTTTGACCTGGCTTTCTAGGTCTTCCAGCTATAAACCAAGCTATATCGCCAAAAATACCGGTGAAAACAATAATTAATAACCAAGCCCACTTAGGAAATCTTCTTACTTTTTCTTGCGGAGTAATAGCGCAGTCAACAAGAGTGTAAATATCAATGATTATAATAAACACAATTAGATATTTGAGCATGGTTATATTTTATACTAATTTTCTATTAAATAAATAGGGCACCAGCAGTAATGATCGATAAAAGCAGTTGCAAACTTGCTGTGCGAGCTAAAACTGAGATTAGTTCAACACCACTTACTCCAGAAAGTATCCTTATAGATAGGTTAAATGTAAGGGGAATACAAATTAACGTAGCTAATAATTTTATGTCGATAATTGATGAGATTACTGAAAGTAGCTGAGAAATTACTAATAAAATGACATAAAAAATGCGTGTCTTTTTATCCCCAAGTAAGACCGCTAAAGTGTTTTTACTAACCATTTTATCCTTCGGTAGGTCCCTTAGATTATTTAAGACCAAAATTGCACAAGACAAACAACCAACAGGAATAGATAGTAAGAATACTTGCCAGTTAATTGTTGCACTTTGAACAAAGTAACTACCAATAGTTGCCACTAATCCAAAAAAAACAAAAACTGCTAACTCTCCAAAACCCAAATAACCATAAGGTTTTTTGCCGCCTGTATATCCCCAGGCTGCTAAAATCGAAATTGCACCAATAACAATTAACCACCAATTACTTAGCATTGACAAGATTGATCCAGCAATTGCAGCTATAACAAAAGAGATAATTGCAGCATTTTTAACAGCACTGGCAGTTGCTAATCCAGAGGCAACTAATCTTGTTGGACCTATCCTGTTTGTATCAGTTCCTCTGATCCCATCAGAGTAATCATTGGCATAATTAACTCCAACTTGTAAAGCGCAAGAGACTATTAAGGCTAACAAGGCTTTAAACCAACCAATATCATTAGCAAAGCTAGTGCCAATTATTACTGGCGAAACTGCAGCTGGCAGAGTCTTTACTCTCGCTCCTACAATCCACTTATTCAATTTTTTCTCCAAGTTTAAGTGCTAGTTTTGATGCTGCAATTCTATCCGGTTTGCCAATTGCTGTTGTTGGTATAAAACTAAATTTAAATATTTGTTTAGGCGTTAATAAGGATCCTAATTTGCTTTTTATTAACTCGAGCGAAATATCATCGCTACTTCCTAAACAAAGTTTTTCACCCCATTTATCATCAGGTAATGAAAAAACAATAATCTCACTGTCAGGGTAGATTTTTTTGATCTCTGATTCAACAAATACTAGTGAGATATTTTCACCCCCTGAGATGATCATTTCATCTGTTCTACCAATTACCTTTAGTAGTCCATTATTTATCTCACCAATATCTGAAGAGGTAAACCAATCATTATCTGTAAATGGATTTATTTTGCCCTGATTATCTATGTAACCAGTTGCCATCATTGGTCCAGTTAATTGAATTAAACCTTCAGTAGATAATTTAAATTCAACACCTTCCAGGGGTTTTTGAGAATAAACACAGCCACCAGACATTTCAGTCATGCCATAAGTTGTAACTATCTTCACATGTTTAGTTTCGGCTTCTTTTTTAAGATTAAGGTCTAAGTGGCTGCCACCTACCAGCACCGTCTCTGCGGCATTTAAATGCTCCAGCAATTTTGGGTCTTTGTTAACCGCTTTATAGAGTTGTGTCGGAACTATTGATACAAAATCAGCATCTTGATATGAAGTTGAATTCCTATTATCAATAACGCGAGTTCCAAGAACGGTTGCTCGAATAATTACATTAAGTCCAGCGATATGAGTAGTTGGTAGAAGTAGTGACCAGGTATCTCCAATTCCAGCACCCAGGAATTTATTACTTGCATTTGCCGATGAAATTAATGCAGATTTTGAAATTGCTACCAATTTTGTCGATCCAGTGGACCCTGATGTATTTACAACCAAAGCGATATCTTGATCAATTTTGTCTATTGAAATTTCAGATGTAGATAAGGCTGGTCCCGTACCGTCGAGTGCTGATGCTATGTTCTCTTGAAGTTGTGGGGTTGACCACTCAGCCTGAATAGGGATTAGTGAGCGCAGTTTTTTTTCCTCCATAATCACCGTAGGCTATCTCTATATAAATCCTATTTGAACCTTTGGAGAGTATCTTGAGTAAGCCAATAAAAAGACAGCCTGGGGAGCGTTCTCTACCAAACTGGCAACTTGGAGTCGGTGGTGAGAAATTCACCGACATCAGATATCAAACTGCTGAAGGTATGGCAAAAATAACTATCAATCGTCCAGAGGTTAGAAATGCATTTAGACCACAAACTCTTTTTGAGTTATCAGAAGCATTTAATTTAGCACGCGATAATGACCAAGTAGGTGTAATCATTTTTACTGGCGAAGGTAGTGAAGCATTCTGTTCAGGTGGTGATATTAATGTTCGTGGTGATGATGGCTACCTTGGAGATGATGAACTAAGTAAAAAGGGAATTGGAAGATTAAATGTTTTAGATTTACAAGTTCAAATTCGCCGCACTCCTAAGCCTGTGATCGCAATGGTGGCTGGCTGGGCTATCGGTGGTGGTCATGTTCTTCATGTTGTCTGTGATTTAACAATTGCAGCAGATAATGCAAAGTTTGGGCAAACAGGACCGATGGTTGGTTCATTTGATGGCGGGTATGGCGCAGGATTATTGGCCGCACATGTTGGCCAAAAAAAGGCGAGAGAGATTTGGTTTCTGTGTCGGCAATACGATGCAAAAGAAGCTCTTGAAATGGGATTAGTTAATACCGTTGTTTCTGTAGCTGAGTTAGAAGCAGAGACTGTTTCCTGGGCAAGAGAGATGCTTCGCCACTCACCAATGGCACTTAGATTGTTAAAGGCAAGCCTTAATGCAGCTGATGATGGTTTAGCAGGTGTTCAGCAATTAGCCGGCGATGCCACACTGCTTTTTTATCTAACACAGGAAGGTCAAGAAGGACGTAACGCTTATCAAGAAAAACGTGAGCCAAACTTTAATAAATTTCCTAAACGACCTTAATTATGTTTCCGTATGCAATACACGTTGTTGACTTACCTTTAAATATAATTTTTCGTGAGGTTAAAACTCGAGAGATCGCTATATTTGAAGGACCTAAGGGCTGGAGTGAGTTTTCGCCATTTCTTGAATATGGGGTTAAAGAATCTTCAATTTGGCTAAAAGCAGCGTTAGAGGGTGCTTGTGATGAAGCTCCTAAAAAAATTCGTGAAGATATTGAGATTAATGCAACTATTCCCCGCACATCTATCAGTGAAGTTAAAAACATATTAGATAAATTTCCTGGTTGTAAAACAGTAAAAATTAAAATAGATAACTTTAGGCAAGACCAAGATTTATTGGTAGAGGTTTTAAGTATTGTTCCAGAAGCAAAAATTAGACTAGATATAAACGGTAAATGGAGTTTAACGCAAGCAATAAGTAATTTAAGTGATTATGAAAAAGACTTTGGTGCAAGTATTGACTATATAGAGCAACCTTGTAGTGATATTGATGATCTATTAGAACTTCGCAAGAAAACTAAACTGAAAATTGCTGTTGATGAGTCAATTAGAAAGCACATAAATAATGATTTTTCTAAGCTTAAAGAGATTGCCGATGTAGCTGTAATAAAGTGGGCGCCAACAGGGGGAATCAAATCTGCTTTAGAAATTATTGAGAAGATAAATTTACCAGTGGTGGTTTCAAGTGCCTTAGACAGCAGTATAGGAATATCACATGGTCTAGCTTTAGCTCAATCAGTTCCAAATGTATATGGACCGTGCGGGTTAGGAACCGCTTCATTTTTTAAGTCAGATATAACTACTAATCCATTTGTAGTATTTGAAGGTAAATTAAAAAATAGAAAAATTGAGCCAGACTTATTGGACCAGTTCAAAGCAAAACCAGAGCGCCAACTTTGGTGGCAGAATAGAATTGAGCAAATTTATCGAGAGGGCTTAATTTGATTAATTCAACCAAACTGGCTCACTCATTAGTCAGGCAATTAATAGAATTGGGTGTAAGTGATTTTGTTGTTTCTCCTGGTTCTCGAAATGCGCCATTATTAATCGCGCTCGGTGAAGCTGCTGATAAAAAACTAATTGATTTGCATGTAAAAATCGATGAGCGAGGAGCTGCTTTCTTTGCCCTTGGTATCTCGAAAGCAAGTAATAATTATGTTGCTGTGATTTGCACAAGTGGAACAGCAGCAGCTAACTTCCTACCAGCAGCACTTGAATCGGTGCATGGCGAAAATCATTTACTAATCATCACCGCAGATAGACCTGAACGGCTTAGAAAAACTGGGGCAAATCAAACCACCAATCAAGTTGATTTATTTCAATTCATAAAAACACACGACATATCTAGTGATATTGAAATAAGAGACGTCTTAAATGGCGGTCCTGTTCATCTGAATATCCAATTTGATGAACCGCTTTTGCCAGAAGGGAGTGTTGATTGGCTAGCAGGATTAAAAATTAATCAATTAAAGATAAATAATAAGGTAGATAAAAAACTGGAAGTATCAACCGGCGTTCTAGTGATTGGACATGATCGTGGTGGATATTCAAAGCAGGAGATAAATTCATTTGTTTCAAAATTGAAGTGGCCAGTAATAAGTGAAGACCCATTAACTTTTGAAAATTCAATTCCATTTGCCGCACTTTATTTATCAGATCCAAAAATTTCTGAGTATTTAAAGCCTGATACTGTAATTTCAATTGGCAGGACCACTTTATCTCGGAGCATTAATACTTTTATAAATTCTATAAATTATAAAATAGTCATTGACCCAAGGATAAAAGGCTTAGACTCAAACCGAAGCGCTGATCTAGTTTTAAGTGAACTTCCAAATGAAGTAGTAAGCCAAGATTGCAGCAATGCTAAGTGGGTATTAATCTCTAAAATTACTGGTGACGAAGTTGGGAAAATAGCTTGGTCTGAGCAACAAGCCGTGATCACTATCTGTAATCTGATACCAGATGAATCTGCACTTTTTATTGGATCTTCTAGACCGATTAGAGATGTTGAAGCTTTCGCAAAGCCAAGAAGCGGAATCGAAGTCTTTGCGAATCGTGGGCTAGCTGGAATCGATGGAAATATCTCAACTATTTTTGGAGTTTCAGAAAAGTTTAATAAAACTTTTGCAATTCTAGGAGATCTTTCGCTACTTCATGACATCTCTGCATTTACTAATGCGCCTAAGTCAAATTTAAGAATTTTCGTGATAGATAACAATGGTGGAGGGATTTTTTCAACTCTGCCACAATCTAATGCGAATAACTTCGAAAAGTTGTTTGGTACACCACATAATCTAGATTTAAGTTCAGTAATAAGTGGGTTTGGAGTATCAGTGTCGAAGGTTACAAACCTTTTAGAGCTAGAGAGTGCAGTTTCTAAAGAGTTAAAAGGCCTAGATGTAGTTGTAGTTTCAGTGCCAAGTAGAGAAGAAAATGCTAAAAAATTAAAAGAGATTACTCAAAGAGTTTCTAGCGCTGTTCGCATGGGCATTAATTTAGCCTGACTTTCTGCGTACTCTGTTATCGGATCAGAACCGGCAACAATTCCACACCCTGCAAATATTCTTATTGACTTGTTACCATCAGATAATTCGCCACACCTTAAGGCAATTGCAATTTCACCATCACCTTGAGCATCAATCCAACCAACAGGACCGGCGTATCTTGACCTATTCATAGTTTCCAATTCAGAAATAAGTTTTTTGGCTACATTAGTTGGCGTACCACAAACCGCAGCAGTGGGATGTAAGTTTTCAATAAGTGTGAAAATGTCTGCCTGTTTTGCACTGTCATTTAACACCCCAGTGACATCAGTAGCTAGATGCATAACATTTGAAAGATGTAATACAAATGGAGACTCAGGGACATTTGTTGAAGAGCAGAAAGGTGCAAGCGAGTCTGCAACTGACTTAACCGCATACTCATGTTCTTCAAGATCCTTCGAAGATTTTGCAAGAGAGGCCGCTAAAGCCAAGTCACGATCCTCGTTCCCGGTTTTTTGAATTGTTCCAGCTAAAACTCTTGAAGTAATTAATGACTTGTTTAACCGGACAAGTAGCTCAGGAGTTGCTCCAACTAATCCATCAACAAGGAATACCCATGTAGAGGGGTATTCAATTTCTAGTTTTTGTAACAAGTTATTTAGATCAATTTTAGTTGTTGAGTTTGCCTTTAAATCTCTAGCAAGTACAACCTTTTCAAGTCGCCCACTTTTAATTGCGTCTATCGCTTTAGAAACTTGGTTTCGCCATTTTTCTTCTTCAATTGTGCCATTTGCCCAAGTGATTTCACCACTTTGAGAGGAAATTTCAATTTTCCTGATATCTGGTTGTTTTTGATCCCCAATCCAAGTAATCCAACTTTTACCATTTCTCTGACCGATTATTATCTTCGGGATAATTAATTCAGAGGTATCTTTTGGATCAAAAGCGAATGATGTAAAAAGTATTGGGCCAGTGCCGATTCCGTGAACATTATTTTGAATTGTAAATTCAGCTAATATCTGTTGCCACCATTTATGCGCTTCTTTAAATCGATCTTCGCCACTGACTTCAAACTTTTTATAAACACCAAAGCCAACTAAACCTTCACCACCACGGATCCACGTAGTTGAAACATCAAACTCTGTCGCGATAGAGGTAAGTGATGGATGCTCACCTAATATCTCAGTAGTGATTAAAGCCGACATGAATTAGTTACGCCTACCTATAAGTTGGATTTGTGCCTTAAGCCTACTCCTAAGAGAATAGGGGTGTGACACGTGCAAATCTGAATAAAGATCCCGATGATGTTTCAAAGATGTTTGATGGCGTGGCTAATCGGTACGACTTTTTGAATGATTTATTAAGTCTAGGTCGAACAAAAGCTTGGCGCAAAGTGGTTACCTCAATTATTGGACCAAAACCAGGATTAAAAATATTAGATATTGCTGCCGGTACTGGCTCTTCGACTCGCCCACTAGTCGATGCTGGCGCAGATGTCATAGCTTTAGATTTTTCAGCCGGCATGATTGAAATAGGCCGTAAACGACATAAAGATATAAAGTTTGTCCAAGGTGATGCTTTAAATCTACCATTTGAAGAAAATGTCTTTGATGTTACAACAATTTCATTTGGATTAAGAAATACGTCAAATATTGATTCAGCGCTCAAAGATTCCCTACGAGTAACAAAATCGGGTGGAAAGATTGTAATTGCAGAGTTTTCACATCCATCAAATTCAATTTTTAGATTTATTTATTTAAATTATTTAATGAAAGCTATTCCGATTATTTCTAAAAAAATTAGCAAGAATCCAGATGCGTATGTTTATTTAGCAGAATCTATTAGGGCATGGCCAAATCAAGAAGGTCTTGCGTCCAAAATGCGGGACGCAGGCTGGAAATCAGTGGCTTGGCAGGACCTTACCTTCGGAATTGTCGCAGTTCACATTGGGTTCAAGGGGTAGGTGGCAAAAGTGACCTCAAGTAATGAATAAGATTTGACCGTATGAATCCATCATTTAATCCATATGTCCCAATCCTTGCGATTGGTGCGATTGGCTTTGGTTTTGCGATTTTTTCAGTTGCAGCAGCTGCGCTAACTGGTCCAAAAAGATATAACCGAGCAAAATCTGACGCATATGAGTGTGGCATTGAGCCATCTCCCCAAGCAGCCGGTGGTGGCCGATTTCCAATTAAATATTTTTTAACCGCAATGTTGTTTATTGTTTTTGATATTGAAATAGTGTTTTTGTATCCATGGGCAGTTGCTTTTGATAGCTTAGGAGTTTTCGGATTAGTTGAAATGGCATTGTTTATCGGAACAGTTTTTGTAGCTTATGCATATGTCTGGCGCCGTGGCGGATTGGAATGGGATTAACCATGGGCTTAGAAGAAAAATTACCAAGTGGTTTTTTATTAACCACAGTTGAGAAGTTAGCAGGCTATATGCGAAAGAATTCGCTTTGGCCGGCAACATTTGGTTTAGCATGCTGTGCAATCGAAATGATGGCAGCTGGTGCAGGCCGATATGACTTGGCAAGATTTGGAATGGAAGTTTTTCGAGCCTCACCAAGACAAGCTGATTTAATGATTGTTGCTGGTCGAGTAAGTAACAAGATGGCGCCAGTACTGCGACAAATCTATGATCAAATGGCTGCCCCTAAGTGGTCTATTGCAATGGGCGCTTGTGCTTCATCCGGTGGCATGTTTAATAATTATGCAATCGTGCAAGGTGTAGACCATGTTATTCCAGTTGATATCTATTTGCCTGGCTGTCCACCTCGCCCAGAGATGTTAATGGATGCAATTTTAAAACTACATGAACAAATAGGTAATGAAAAACTTGGCGCAAATAGAGAAAAAATTATTAAAGAGGTAGAGGCGGCCGCATTAGCTGCTAAACCAACCCATCAACTAAAGGGTTTATTAGCATGAGTGATAAAGGAATGTTCGGAGTTACCGGAAGCGGCGACACATCAGGATTTGGTGGATTAGTTAAACCCGAGGTAATTACAGCTTCAACTCAAAGGCCGTTCGGTAGTTATTTTGATCAAGTAGCAGATGATTTAGAGCGTGCCTACCCACTATTTAGCGATGCAATAGAGAAGGTAGTGGTAGATCGAGGCGAATTAACTTTGTTTATTAAGCGTGATCGATTATTTGAAGTGGCAAAGATTTTGAGAAATGATCTTAAATTTGAAATGTGTGTTGGCGTAAATGGAGTTCATTATCCAACTGAATCAAATCGAGAGCTACATGCAATTTATTCACTACTTTCAATCACAAGAAATCAGAGAATTAGATTAGAAGTTTGTGTTTCTGATAAAGATCCACACATTCCATCACTTGTTGAAGTATGGGCAGGAACTAATTGGCACGAACGCGAAACTTATGACATGTTTGGAATTATTTTCGATAATCATCCTGGGCTTACTCGAATTATGATGCCAGATGATTGGCCAGGACACCCACAAAGAAAAGATTATCCACTTGGCGGAATCGATATTGAATATAAAGGCGCAACTGTCCCCGCACCCTCTGAAAGAAGAAGTTATCAATGACCACTTTTACAGATCCATACGCATCTTCACAAGAAACTACTGAGGGACGGGTTTATTCAGTCACTGGCGGTGATTGGGACTCATTAGTTACTGAGATCGGTGCTACTAAAGAAGAGCGTGTAGTTGTGAATATGGGCCCACAACATCCTTCTACTCACGGTGTTCTGCGATTAATTTTGGAATTAGAAGGTGAAACGATTACTGAAACTCGTTGTGGAATTGGATATTTACACACCGGAATTGAGAAAAATACTGAATATAGAAATTGGACGCAAGGCGTAACTTTTGTAACCCGAATGGATTATTTATCTCCAATATTTAATGAAACTGCATATTGTCTAGGAGTAGAAAAACTACTTGGTATCACCAGTGATATAACCGAAAGAGCAACTGTAATTAGAGTAATGATGATGGAATTTAATCGGATTTCATCACACATGGTTGCATTGGGAACTGGCGCGCTGGAATTAGGAGCGCTATCACCAATGATTTTTGCTTTTAGAGAGCGAGAAAAAGTTTTAGATGTATTTGAAATGGTTTCTGGCCTACGTATGAATATGGCTTATGTCAGACCTGGTGGCGTAGCCCAAGATCTACCCGAAGGAGCGTTGAGCAAGATTCGGCAGACTGTAAAAGACCTACGGCACAACTTTAAAGATAACGCGAAACTATTAATCGGAAACTCTATTTGGATTAAGCGAACCCAAGGAATTGGTTATTTAGATCTAGCTGGCTGCACAACCCTTGGAGTTACTGGCCCAGTTTTAAGATCAACTGGTTTAGCTTGGGATTTGAGAAAGGCTCAACCTTATTGCGGTTATGAAAATTATGAGTTTGATATTCCAACAACAGATACTTGTGATGTGTATGGCAGATTCTTAATTAGAATGCAGGAGCTAGAGCAATCACTAAGAATCATTGAACAATGTGTTTCAAGGTTGGAAAAACTTGAAGGTCAAGCTGTCATGGTGGCGGATAAAAAAATTGCCTGGCCATCTCAACTTTCAATTGGAGCAGATGGAATGGGTAATTCCCTAAACCACATTCGCGAAATTATGGGCGAATCAATGGAAGCGCTAATTCACCACTTTAAATTAGTAACAGAGGGTTTTAGGGTGCCAGCCGGACAGGTATATACAGCTATTGAATCACCACGCGGTGAGCTAGGTGTTAATTTAGTTTCAGATGGCGGAACAAGACCATATCGAGTCCATTTTAGAGATCCGTCTTTTAATAATTTGCAATCAACAGCTGCGATGTGCGAAGGCGGTCAGGTGGCAGATGTAATTGCTGCTGTGGCATCTATAGATCCAGTTATGGGTGGGGTTGATCGCTAATGGCCTATACCGCAGAACAAGTCTCAATTATGGATTCAATAATTAATCGCTACCCTCGAAAAAGATCTGCAATTATGCCGTTATTGCATTTTGTTCAATCAATTGATGGATATGTAACGAATGAAGGTATTGAATTAATTGGTCAAAAACTTGAACTAGCAACTGCTGAGGTAACTGCGGTTTCAACTTTCTATACACAATATAAGTCAAAACCTGTTGGCGATTACCATGTTGGAATTTGTACCAACACGTTGTGCGCCGTTATGGGAGGCGATGCCATATTTGAATCAATCAAAGAACACCTTGATATTGAAAATGATGGTGTAACAAATGATGGCAAAGTTTCAGTTGAACATATTGAATGTAATGCAGCCTGTGATTATGCACCCGTAGTTATGGTTAATTGGGAGTTTTATGACAATCAAACAGTTCAATCGACAAAAGACTTAGTTGATGCTGCGCGAGCTGGAAACCCACCAGCACCAACTAGAGGCCCAAATAAATTACGAACCTGGAAAGAAAACTCAGCCGTGCTGGCAGGAATTTCAGATGGGTTAGCAAATGAAGGCGTACAAGCTGGCGAACCAACTTTGTTAGGACTTAAGAAAGCTAAAGGTGGAGCATGAGTAAATTAACTCCAGTCCTTTCTGCAAATTGGGATCAGAAAGACTCATTTACATTAGAAGCTTATAAGCGCAATGGTGGCTATACCGCAATTGCTAAAGCACTTTCTATGAAACCAGATGAGGTTATTCAAATAGTTAAAGATTCTGGTTTGCGCGGCCGTGGCGGAGCAGGATTTCCAACTGGAAATAAATGGGGATTCATTCCACAAGGTGATAATAAAGAACATTACTTTGTAGTAAATGCAGATGAGTCAGAACCAGGCACTTGCAAAGATACCCCGTTGTTAATGGCTAATCCTCATGTATTAATTGAAGGAATAATTATTGGCTCTTATGCAATTAGAGCTAATCATGCATTTATTTATATCCGTGGCGAGGTTACTCATGTTGTTAGAAGAGTGCAGCAAGCTATTGAAGATGCCTATAAGGCTGGATTTTTAGGTAAAAATATTTTAGGCAAAGGTTTTGATTTAGATCTAGTTTTACATGTAGGAGCAGGTGCTTATATTTGCGGTGAAGAAACAGCACTCTTAGATTCGCTAGAGGGTTTCCGTGGTCAACCAAGGTTACGACCACCATTTCCAGCTATTGCAGGCTTATATGCAAAACCAACAGTGGTAAATAATGTTGAATCAGTTGCCTCTGTTCCAGCGATTATTAACAATGGAGTTGAATGGTTTACTGCAATGGGAACGGAAAAAAGTAAAGGCTTTACACTTTATTCTCTATCTGGACATGTGAATAATCCTGGACAATTTGAGGCACCACTTGGCATTACCTTAAGAGAATTATTAGAGATTTCAGGTGGTATTAGAACAGGTCACAAATTAAAATTCTGGACACCAGGTGGCTCTTCAACTCCAATTTTTACTGATGCCCACCTAGATGTGCCACTTGATTATGAAGGTGTTTCAGCTGCTGGATCCATGCTCGGTACAAAAGCATTACAAATTTTTGATGAGACCACTTGCATCGTAAGAGCAGTATTGAGGTGGACTGAGTTTTATAAACATGAGTCATGCGGAAAGTGCACGCCATGTCGAGAAGGAACTTGGTGGTTAGTTCAAGTTCTTAAGGATTTAGAAGCAGGTCGCGGAAGTGAAGCGGATCTAGATAAATTATTAGATCTTTGTGACAACATTATGGGTAGATCTTTCTGCGCTTTAGCTGATGGTGCAGCGAGCCCAATTATTTCTTCACTGAAGTACTTCCGCCAGGAGTACTTAGATCATCTTGCAGCTGGCAAATGTCCATTTGATCCAATGACAGCTACGCTATTTGAAAGCGTAGGTGTTAAATGAGTATTCAGGAGCTAGGAACAGATCAGCAAGTACAAGTGGAAATGATCACCTGTGTTATTGATGGATTTGAAATCACCGTACCTAAGGGAACTCTTGTAATTAGAGCTGCAGAAAAGTTAGGAATACAAATTCCTAGATTTTGTGATCATCCATTACTTGCACCAGCTGGTGCCTGTAGACAATGTTTAGTAGATATCGAAATAAACGGTAGAGCATTTCCAAAACCACAAGCCTCTTGCACCATTCCGGTTGAAAATGGAATGGTTGTTAAAACTCAATTGACCTCTCCAGTGGCAGATAAAGCACAAAAAGGCATTATGGAATTATTACTAATAAATCACCCATTGGATTGCCCAGTCTGCGATAAGGGTGGTGAGTGCCCACTTCAAAATCAGGCAATGTCTAATGGCAGAGCAGAATCAAGGTTTGAAGGAGTTAAACGAACATTCGAAAAACCGATAGCGATTTCATCCCAAGTTTTATTGGACAGAGAGCGATGCGTATTGTGTGCAAGATGTACTCGTTTTTCAGAGCAAATTGCCGGGGATCCATTTATAACTCTTAATGAGCGTGGTGCACTTCAACAGGTTGGAATTTATGAGGAAGAACCATTTGATTCTTATTACTCAGGTAATACTGTTCAAATCTGTCCAGTCGGAGCATTGACCGGAACTTCTTATAGATTTAGAGCCAGACCATTTGATTTAGTTTCAACTAACTCTGCTTGTGAACATTGCGCATCTGGATGTGCAATGCGCACTGATGTTAGGCGAGGAAAAACCTTAAGGCGATTGGCAGGTGAAGATGCTGAGGTCAATGAGGAGTGGAATTGCGATAAGGGCAGATGGGCTTTTAAATATGAAGTAGCTAAAAATAGAATTAAAAATCCAATGATTAGGGATTCAAGCGGGCAATTACAAGAGGTTTCATGGCCAGAAGCATTAGCCGCAGCTGCTAACGGATTAAAAAATTCAAGAAGTGGTGTTTTGGTTGGTGGCCGAGTAACTATTGAAGATGCTTATGGGTATAGCAAATTTGCTCGAGTAACTTTGAATACAAATAATATTGATTTTAGAGCTCGCTTACACAGCCAAGAAGAATTAGAGTTTTTAGCAACCACAAAGACGAATGCAACATATAAAGATCTAGATAATGCAGATCATGTAGTACTTATTGGCTTTGAACCAGAAGATGAGTCACCAATTGTTTTCCTTAGGATCTATAAGCAGGTACATAAGCGTTCTATTAAAGTTACCAGCATTGCGCCATATGCAAGTCGTGGAAGTGAAAAACTGAAAGCAAATTTAATTAAGTCAGCATCTGGAAATGAAGTTTCTGCAATTTCTGCTCTTTCGGGTTTAACAAGTAAGTCAGTTGTTTTAGTAGGCGAAAGAATTTCTGAAACCGAAGGTGGCTTATCTTCGATAGTGAAATTAGCTAGTGATACCGGTGCAAAGTTAGGTTGGATTCCAAGAAGAGCTGGCGAAAAAGGCGCAATCGCTGTGGGTGCACTACCAAATCTGTTGCCAGGCAATCGATTGGTTTCTAACTCTTCAGCCAGAGTTGATCTTGCAGCCGCTTGGTCGGTTGATTCAATACCAAGTGAAATTGGCCTAAGTACTGAGGAAATGATTAATTCAGATCTTCAAGCCGTATTAATTGGTGGAATAGACCCAATGGATATCTCACCAGAGGCAAAAGTTAAACTAGCAAAGAAATTTATAGTTTCGTTAGAAATTAGACAAAGTGATATTACTGATATTGCATCAGTAGTTTTACCAGTAGCACCTGTAGTTGAAAAATCAGGTTCGTTTATGGATTGGCAAGGAAAAGTACGTAGATTTGAGGCCGCAGTTGATCAAACATTAAATCGAAGCGATGTAAGAATTTTATCTATGCTTGCAGATGAAATAGGCAAGCCAATTAATCTGCCGACAGTAAATTCCGCTAGGGTTGAATTTGAATCAATTGGAAGTTGGGATGGAGAGGTCAGCACTATGAAGTTGGTAGTTGGAGCTGGCAATAAGACTATTAATAATGATGAAGCAATTATTTCTTCATGGCGAAATTTGCTTGATAAAGGCTCTTTACAAGACGGAGAAGAAAATCTCGCCGGTACAGCTAGAAAGTCTAAAGTTGTAATTAGTCAATCTCGTGCTAAATCATTAAATGTAAGTGATGGTGATTTGGTAAGAGTTTCAAATAATTATGGCGCAGTAACACTTGCATGTCAGATTTTAGATATTGATGAATCTTCCATTTGGCTACCTAGAAATTCATTAAATAGTCAATTAATTAGAAACCTAGGAGTGGTAAGTAATTCGATTGTAAAGGTGGCCAAGGCATGAGCAATGCAGAAATAATTGGCCAAGATCCAGGTTGGGTTATTGCACTCAAAGGCGTGCTGGTATTTGCAGTCTGTGTTTTCTTAACAATTATGTCAGTATGGGGAGAGCGCAGAATTGTTGCCAGAATGCAACAGCGCAGTGGACCAAATAGAGTTGGTAAGTTCGGTTTATTACAAGCCTTGGTAGATGGAGTGAAGCTAGCACTTAAAGAAGATTTGATTCCTAAGTCGGCAGATCGAATAGTTTTTGTGATTGCACCAATAATTAGCACTACAGCTTGCTTTATGGCTTTTGCTGTAATTCCACTAACTGGGCCAGTTAATTTCTTTGGGCATGAAACGGTTATGCAGATGACTGATTTATCAGTCGGTGTTTTATATGTCTTAGCAATAGCTTCAGTAGGAGTTTATGGAATCGTTTTAGCTGGCTGGTCATCTGGCTCTACCTATCCTTTACTCGGTGGACTTCGATCCTCAGCCCAGGTAATTTCTTATGAAATTGCAATGGGACTTTCATTAGTAGCAGTTTTTATCTATGCCGGTTCAATGTCCACCTCAGAAATTGTGGCTGCTCAAGATCAGTGGTGGTATGCCGTAATACTTTTCCCATCCTTTGTCATTTATGCAATATCTATGGTTGGAGAAACAAATAGAGCTCCATTTGATTTAGCAGAGGCCGAAGGTGAGTTAGTTGGCGGCTTCCATACCGAGTACTCATCCTTAAAATTCGCACTATTCTTTTTATCTGAATATGTAAACATTATTGCTGTTTCAGCATTGGCCACCACATTATTCTTAGGCGGCTACCGTGCATTACCAGGGCTTGGTTTTACAGAGCAGTGGCTTGGCGGCTGGTTCACCCTAGTCTGGTTCTTTATCAAAGTACTTGGATTTTTCTTTGTATTTGTTTGGCTACGAGGAACATTACCGCGCTTGCGCTACGACCAGTTCATGAAATTTGGTTGGAAAGTTTTAATTCCATTCTCACTTGCATGGATCTTGATAGTTTCAACTTTAAGAGTAATGTCACAACAAGAAGCACCACCAGCCTTGATTGCTACTTTTATTTTCTCAATTGCTTTAATTTATGTAGCAATTTCAACACTTCTAGATAGAAAGAAAGTAGCTCAAGAAAAAGCTGCGCGAAACATCACCACTTCAGAGCCGGATTTTCCTGTACCAGTTATTCCAAATACTAGAGTGGAGCAGATAAATGGATAATGAATTAACCCCACGCTCTGATGAATTTGGATTAGCAAAAGCTGATCAATCTAAGGCGCCAATTACTAATCATGAGAGTGCAAGCTTTGGTAAACAATTACTTGGTTTTTGGGTCACATTTAGAACCATGTTTAAGAAAGTTAACACAGTTCAATATCCAGAGGTTAAGGAACCAACTGCACCAAGGTTTCATGGTCGCCATCAGTTAAATCGCCACCCAGATGGTTTGGAAAAATGTATTGGCTGTGAGCTTTGTGCCTGGGCTTGTCCTGCAGATGCAATTTATGTAGAAGGAGCCGATAATAAAGAGGAGGAGAGATTTTCTCCAGGTGAGCGCTACGGCAAGGTTTATCAAATAAATTATTTACGATGCATATTCTGTGGACTCTGTATTGAAGCCTGCCCAACTCGAGCATTAACAATGACAAATGAATATGAATTGGCAGATGATAGTCGCGGAAAATTAATTTTCGAAAAAGATGATTTATTAGGGCCACTACGAGCTGGAATGGTGCCACCACCTCACCCGATGTATCCAAATACCGATGATTCAAATTACTACAAGGGTGAAGTAACAACTTCTCACCCATCGCAAGGGATTGCAAAGAATGATTAATCTTGCTTTAGATATTGGCACTACGGCTGCCCCGGAGTCTTACCTATTTTATGTTTTAGCACCGCTTTCAGTTTTAGCTGCCGTAGGAATGTTGTTAGTTAAAAAAGCGGTTCACTCGGCGCTATTGCTTGCCTGGGTTATGGTCACATTAGCTATTTTTTATATTGCTCAAGAAGCTCTCTTTTTAGGAATTGTACAAATCGTTGTGTACACCGGAGCAGTAATGATGCTGTTTCTTTTTATTTTAATGTTAGTAGGAGTTGATACTTCTGACTCACTTGTAGAGACCATAAAAGGCTTAAGAGCAGTTTCTATTGTGGCAGCAGTTGGCTTTGGAGGATTACTTGTAACTCTAATTTCTCGAGCCACATTTGGTAGAGAAGTAGTAGGGCTTAGCGAGGTAAATGCACAAGGTAATGCTCTCGGAATAGCTGAACTTCTTTTCACCAGATATGTCTTTGCCTTTGAAGTAATCTCAGCACTTCTAATTACGGCCGCAGTCGGGGCCATGGTATTGGCGCATAGCCAGAAAACTAAATCTCAATTTGCGCAGCGAGATTTATCTATAGCTCGATTTAGAAAAGGTGAACTTAAAGATGCAGCAGGATTACCAAGTTCTGGGGTATACGCATTACATAATGCGGTAGATGTTCCTGCGCTATTACCAACAGGAAGTCCAGCACCAACATCAATATCTGCTGTGCTTGAAGCGCGCGGTGACATGATTGAAAGTGCAAATTATCAATTAAAAGAGGAAGCAGAGGAAGATAAATAATGCCTATTGCTAACTATCTTTATCTGGCTGCAATTTTATTCACAATCGGTGCTGTAGGTGTGGTTGTTCGTCGAAATGCAATTGTTGTGTTCATGTGTATTGAGTTAATGCTTAATGCTGCAAATCTTGCATTTGTTACTTTTGCTCGAATTAATGGAAATTTAGAAGGCCAAGTAGTTGCCTTCTTTACGATGGTAGTTGCAGCATGTGAAGTAGTAGTTGGACTAGCAATTATTGTGACAATTTATCGGTCCCGTAGGTCTGCATCCGTTGATGATGCAAGTTTGTTGAAGAGATAAAATGCAGATATCTGAAAATTTAGTTTGGTTCATTGCACTGCCACTTTTTAGCTCTGCAATTCTTTTAATGGTAGGCAAAAAGGCAAACTCCTGGGGTCATATCGCGGCCACAACGGTCTCGGCATCAACCTTTGTAATTGGTGTGATCGAATTTTTTGCAATGCAAGCTAGGCCTGAAGAGAATCGAGCGGTAGTACAAAAATTATTTACTTGGATTTCTGTAGGTTCATTTAATGTCGATGCTTCATTGTTACTTGACCAACTTTCAATCTGTTTTGTACTACTTATTACTGGCGTGGGTACATTAATTCATATCTATTCTATTTCTTATATGTCCCATGATTTAGATAGAAGAAGATTTTTTGCATATTTAAATCTATTCATAGCATCGATGCTATTGCTGGTGTTAGGTGATTCATACTTAAATCTTTATGTGGGCTGGGAAGGCGTGGGCTTAGCTTCATATCTATTGATTGGTTTTTGGAATCAAAAGCCAGCATATGCAACCGCAGCGAAAAAAGCTTTTGTTGCAAACAGAGTGGGTGATGTAGGTCTATCACTTGCCATAATGATTGCATTTGCAACATTTGGCGATGTAACTTTTTCAGGTATTAAAGAGCAGACAGATGCAGCTTCAACTGCCCAACTTACTGCTATTGGCTTAATGTTGTTGCTGGCAGCATGTGGTAAGTCAGCACAATTTCCTCTGCAATCTTGGCTTGGTGATGCAATGGCAGGACCAACACCTGTTTCAGCATTAATTCATGCTGCAACGATGGTAACTGCAGGTGTTTATTTAATTACCAGATCAAGTTTTATTTTTGATGCAGCTCCAATTGCTCAACTAATGGTGCTAATTGTTGGTGCAATTACATTATTGTTTGGCGCAATTATTGGAACAGCAAAAGATGATATTAAGAAAGCATTGGCCGCTTCAACAATGTCTCAAATTGGATACATGATTTTGGCAACAGGCTTAGGCCCAATTGGTTACGCATTTGCAATTATGCATTTATTAACTCATGGATTCTTCAAGGCAAGCATGTTTCTCGGTGCTGGCTCAGTAATGCATGGTATGAAAGATGAAGTTAATATGCGAAAGTATGGCGGCATAGGTAAATTCATGCCGATTACAGCAATTACATTTGGATTAGGTTACCTAGCCATTATTGGAGTTCCACCATTTGCTGGTTTTTACTCCAAAGATAAGATTATTGAAACAGCATTCAATGCAGGTGGTATAAAAGGCATAGCGCTAGGCATTGCAACTTTACTTGGTGCAGCAATTACAGCTTTCTATATGACGCGAGTTGTAATTCTTACTTTCTTTGGGAATGAACGTTGGGGCCATAAGGATGAACCTCATGAAAGCCCGGCTTTAATGTTAATCCCAATCGCTTTACTATCTATTGGATCGGTTGCATCTGGATACCTATTATCAAGGGGCAAGAGTTTGGTTAACTGGCTTGAGCCAGTGGTTAATCCATTAAAAGAACACCATGCTGAAGAGTTGTTTTCACACACAACGGTGTCGCTAATGACAATCTCAGTGGTGATAATTGGAGTTTCAATAGCAGTAAGAAAATATCGCGGAGACCAATCAGGTACAGCGCCAGAGAAAGTTTCAAAGTTAACTATTGCTGCAAGAAAAGATCTGTTTCAAGATTCGCTAAATGAGGCAGCATTTATGCGCCCTGGACAATCCTTAATTCAAAAGCTTTTAAATATCGATCATTTAGTAATTGATGGAGCGGTTAGATCAGTAGGAGTTGTATCTATTAGCGCTGGAAGCAAACTGCGCTCATTACAGAATGGATATGTTAGAAGTTATGCACTAATGATGGTCATTGGAGTACTAAGTCTAATTGCCGTGATTTGGGTGGTAACCGCATGAGTTTATTAACCCTAGTTGGCATCTCTCCATTAATAGGAGCACTTATTGTGCTGCTAATTCCGGCTAAGAAAAGCGAATTAATCAAGCGTGCTGCATTTATTATTACTCTCCTAATTGCTCTATTTTCTATTTTATTAGCAGTTAGATTTGATAAAGCAATTACAGGATTTCAATTTATTCAAAGTAATTCTTGGATTTCAGCATTTAATGTTAATTTTGCTGTTGGAGTAGACGGCATTTCTCTAGTTTTAATCCTTCTATCTACTATTTTAGTTCCAGTTGTGATTCTAGCTACTTGGCATGAATCTGATACTGGTCGATGGAATACAAAAGTATTTTATGTTTTAATCTTAATTTTAGAAACACTCATGATAGGTGTTTTTGCAGCCACAGATCTATTTTTATTTTATGTGTTTTTTGAAGCGATGCTAGTTCCAATTTACTTCTTGATCGGTGGTTACGGTACAGGTAACAAATCAGCAGCAGCTGTTAAATTTTTACTATACAGCTTATTTGGCGGTCTTCTAATGCTGGCTTCAATTATTGGAATTTATGTGATTTCAGGGAACCAAATTGGTGCAACTTTTGACTTAGCTAAATTGGCAACTTTACAAATTGATAATCAAACAGAGTACTTCCTATTTCTTGGATTCTTCATTGCATTTGCAATAAAGGCTCCGCTGTGGCCATTTCATACCTGGCTTCCAGATGCCGCAAAGTCTGCTACCCCAGGCACATCAGTTCTATTACTAGGAGTGCTCGATAAAGTAGGAACTTACGGAATGATCCGATTTTGTATTCAATTATTCCCAGATGCTACAAAAACATTTACACCATTAATTATTACATTGGCAGTTATTTCAATTATTTATGGTGCATTTATGGCAATTGGTCAACGGGATATAAAGGGATTAATTGCATTTACTTCTATCTCCCACTTTGGATTTATTACGATGGGAATATTTGCAATGACCTCTCAAGGCATGTCTGGTGCCACCCTCTATATGGTCAATCACGGATTCTCAACAGCCGCACTGTTTTTAATTGCTGGTTGGATGATCTGGCGAAGAGGATCTTCTACAATTTCAGATTTTGGCGGACTCCAAAGAGTTACACCAGTAATGGCATGGGCATTCTTTATCGCTGGAATGTCTAGCTTGGCCTTACCAGGACTATCTAGTTTTGTTAGTGAATTTTTAGTTCTAGTCGGAACTTATACGCGCTATCCGGTTGCGGCAGTGATTGGAACTTTAGGAATAGTTCTAGCAGCACTTTACATATTAATTCCAGTTCAAAAAGCTTTACACGGTCCAATTGTTGGCGGAAATGAAAATCTAAAAGATCTGAACATAAGAGAAAAAGTTGCAATATCACCAGTAATATTAGTGATTGTTCTAATGGGTTTTTATCCAAAGCCAGTTTTAGATTTGATTAATCCAACAGCAGAAAAAATCGTGATTGATGCTGGTTACTCAGACCCAGTAGCAAAGGTTGGTAAATAATGTTAAGCGCACCATCGTTTAGTTATGTCCTGCTTTCACCAATGCTAATTGTTTTTTCCGCAGCTGTTCTTGGAGTTTTAATTGAAGCCTTTATGGGCAAGACACATCGCGCTGCAGTTCAACTTACCGTAAGCATTGGGGCATTACTCCTAGCACTACTTCAGATCTGGCAAATTAGAGATATGTCTTCGACTACAGCTGCAGTTAATTCTGTAACAATTGATAAGGCAGGTATATTTTTACAGTTTACGATTATTGTTCTGGCCATAGTTGCAGTCTTACTAATTGCAGATCAGGATAATTTTGTTGCACGAGCATCTACTATCCCAGGTTCAGTTGAGGAACAGATTGCAACCCAACAACAAGTAAAGCAGACCGAGATCTTTCCTCTTTTCATGTTTGCAACTGCTGGAATGATGCTTTTTACGGTAGCAACCGATTTAATTACTTTATTTGTCGCCCTAGAAGTATTTTCTCTACCTCTGTATTTACTTGCAGGCTTATCTCGAAGAAGGAGATTGCTCTCTCAAGAAGCAGCACTGAAGTACTTTTTACTTGGAGCTTATTCTTCGGCATTTTTCTTATTTGGAGCAGCTTTTATTTATGGATATTCAGGAAGTGTTTCACTAGTTGACATAAGTGCTTCAGCGGGAAGCGCTAATGATGTTTTCCTATATATTGGAATTATATTTATGTCTGTTGGCTTATTGTTTAAAATTAGTGCAGTCCCATTTCATTCTTGGACACCTGATGTTTATCAAGGAGCACCTACTCCAATAACCGGATTTATGGCTGCATGTACAAAAGTGGCAGCCTTTGGGGCAATTTTAAGATTGTTTTATGTAGGCTTCGCTGAATCACAAACTCTATGGCAACCAATTATTACTGTAATTGCAATAATAACGATGGTTTTTGGATCAGTAGTTGCTATAGCTCAGCGCGATGTAAAGCGCATGCTGGCATATTCATCAATCGCACATGCTGGATTTTTGTTATCAGGAGTTATTGCATTAAGTAAAGAAGGGCTTGCAGCTTCACTCTTTTACTTATTTGCATATGGATTTACCACACTTGCAGCTTTTGGAATTATTTCACTAGTTCGTGATTCAACTGGCGAAGTAAGTGATTTAAACAGATGGATTGGGCTAGGCAAGAAATCTCCATTAGTTGCATCAGTGTTTTCACTCTTATTACTTAGTTTTGCAGGAATTCCACTAACTTCTGGGTTTATAGGAAAGTTTGCAATCTTTTCAGCAGCCTACCAATCAGGAAATACATTATTAGTTGTAGTTGGAGTTCTAGCAAGTGCAATTGCAGCATTCTTCTATGTCAGGGTAATAATTATGATGTTCTTTACTGACCCAGCTAATGATTCAGTTTCAGTAGTAATTCCATCAATAAAGAGCAGAATTTCAATTGCTATTGCAACCCTAATAACATTTGTTCTTGGAATTTTCCCTTCAATTATTTTAAATACTGCAAATAACTTTGCAAACTTAATTAAATAATGAATCCAATAGGAATACCTAATTTAGATAAAAATCTAGAAGCTACTTTATTGGCCGATATGGCAAAAGTAGAGCTACTACTTAGGTCTCATATTGAAGGCGAATACCCATTAGTCATAGAAACTTCTAGGCATTTAGTAGAAGCTGGTGGAAAGCGCTTAAGGCCACTTTTAACATTAATCGCTGCGCAATTTGGTGACCCAACAAACTATGACATTATTAAAGCTGCCGTGTCATGTGAACTTACACATCTTGCAACTTTATATCACGATGACGTTATGGATGACGCGCTACTTAGGCGAGGTGTTACAAGTGCAAATACTAAATGGGGTAATGCAGTAGCAATTTTAACTGGCGATTATTTATTTTCTAAAGTTTCAGACATGCTTGCTGACATAGGTCCAGAAGCAGTTAAGTTACAAGCAAAAACTTTTGAACGACTAGTAATTGGCCAAATTAAAGAGACTCAAGGAGAGTCTGAAGGTTTAACTCCTATAGAACATTATCTAAAAGTAGTCTCAGATAAAACGGGATCTTTAATTGCAACAAGTGCAAGATTTGGCGCCCTTTTATCTGGTGCAAAGCCAGAGATAGTTGAGATATTAACTAAGTTTGGAGAGAAAATAGGAATTGCTTTTCAAATTGCAGATGATCTATTGGATGTAACTAGCGATTCAACTGCTTCAGGAAAGACACCCGGCACAGATTTAAAAGAGGGGATACCGACTCTCGTGACGTTATATGTCATGGCGGCAAATGCTCCTGAAGACAAAGAACTAATAGCAAAATTAAGTAGACCAGTAGCAGAAAATGAGTTAAAAACTGTAATTACTCAACTTCGGTCTCATAAAGCTTTAGAAGATGTGCGCGAATATCTAACTAACATTGCAAAAGAAGCTAATGAATTGATATCTGGTCTTCCAGACGGAGCGGCAAAAGAAGCACTAAAAAACGTGGCGCACGTTTTAGTTAATAGATCCACCTGATTTTCTTAGGTCTCTACCTAGTATTACTAAAGCGATCCAAATAAAAATAAATCCGATTAGTTTTGTTAGTTGTAGTGGTTCATGAAATACCACAATTCCAATTAAAAACATGATGCTAGGAGTTATGTACTGCAGAAGCCCAGTAATTGTAAGCGGAAGTCTTGTAGTTGCTGCATTAAATAAAAGTAAAGGTATTACAGTCACTAAGCCAGTACTGGTAAGTGCTATGGAAAATCCCCAATCTTGTCCAAATTCTGCTTCATTATTATTAAGAAGATACGAGACATAGAAGAAGCTTGGAATAAAGGCAATTATTGTTTCTATTGATAGTGTCTCCAACGCTCCGGCATTCAATTGTTTTTTAATCAAACTATACGATCCCCAACTCACTGCCAAGCCAATCGCGATTAAGGGAAGGTGACCATAAGTAAAAGTTAAAATCAACACACCAATTGTGGCAAGAAGTACTGAAATAAGTTGCAGTTTATGTAATTTTTCTTTTAGAGCAAATACTCCAAAACTAACTGCAACTAAAGGAGTTATGTAATAACCAAGCGCTGCTTCAACTACACGGTCAACTGAGACTGCCCAGATATAAATACCCCAGTTTGCTGACAAAAGTAGTGAGGTTAATGCTAAGAGTGAAAAAGTTCTTAAATCCTTCACCAATTTAAATGTACTTATTAATTGCTTTTGGAAAGCTAAAAATATTAAGCAAACTATTAGCGACCAGATCGCACGGTGTCCAAGTATTTCAAATGAGGATGCGCGCTCTAGCCACCGCCAATAAATTGGGAGTAGTCCCCAAATAACATAAGCTCCAACACCATAGGCGATTCCGGTGCCATTTAGCTTCAATTAAAAACTCTATTCATTATCTATAGTTGGTGAATTGAACTGCAAACTCCCAAGTTTCCTTTTTAATCAACGCAATTGCAGCTTGTAGGTCATCCCTACTCTTACTTGAAACTCTTAGCTCATCTCCTTGAATCTGAGCCTTGATTGATTTTGGTCCTGAATCCTTCAGATATTTTGCAATCTTCTTCGCGTTCTCTGTTGAGATGCCCTCTTTAAACTCGCAAGTTATGATGTAAGTCTTTCCACTAAGTTTTGGCTCACTTGGATCAAGGTGCTTTAAAGAAACACTTCTTTTAATAAGCTTGTCCTTAAATACATCCAATGCAGCCTTTGCTCGCTCTTCGGTATCAGACTCAATAACCACCTTTGCCCCAGACTTTTCGATCTTGGTGCCTGTATTTTTGAAATCAAATCGAGTGGCTAGCTCTCGGTCGCACTGATTGAATGCGTTATCTAACTCCATTTGATCAATTTTTGAGACGATATCGAAACTACTGTC
>DAOROF010000003.1:35516-36859 GCA_035441405.1 Candidatus Nanopelagicus sp. | reverse complement strand
TTTTTATCTTTTTGTTCAGTTTTAAGTGAAAATTGATAATTAGAAAGAACTAGCGCAGTTGCAGCTACTGTGATCAATTTACTATCTGAGGTTAGATAAACAAGCAATTGAGCATCCGTATTTTTTACTTTTCTTCCGAGAGCTGTAGATGCTTTTCTTATGTCATCTGAATTTTGAGCACCAACGCCCACTAGATAAATTCGACTCAAATTCCCACTAGCAAGTGGAATCTCAATAATTTCGCCAGCTTTACCAGAAAATTCTGTCCACTTTGAAAGCTCAACTTTAAAATCAAGTTTAGTTAGATTTATAAGACTTCTAACTAAATTATTCTCTATTACCTTAATTTGATCATCGTTAACCACAGGAATTGCAACTGCGGTTATTTCTGATAAATCTGTATCTTCAATACTTAAATTTTGAAGTTTTGGATATAAATCAAAAGATTTAGGATTCATGATCCTGATTAAACTAAGGTCAGTATTACTTTTTTACTAACGCGACTGCGGCTTGTAAAACATTTCCTAGGTTTGTAGCCTCTTCAATATTTAATTCAACTACGAGCCTTCCGCCACCCTCAAGTGGGATTCGCATAACCATCGAACGAGCCTCTTTTGTGACCTCCATAGGACCATCACCAGTTCTTGGTTTCATTGCGGCCATTTGGGTCTCCCTACAAAACTAATT
Organism: Candidatus Nanopelagicus sp.; assembly: GCA_035441405.1. Taxonomy (GTDB): domain Bacteria; phylum Actinomycetota; class Actinomycetes; order Nanopelagicales; family Nanopelagicaceae; genus Nanopelagicus. The sequence goes on along the minus strand of DAOROF010000003.1, from coordinate 36,172 downwards.
AGATTCCTACTAGAGGCGTAATTATCCCTGATATCTGCGCTTGTGGGAAATCCTATAAATTCCCTTTAGAAATCATTGCGATTAGGCGGGATTTACCACTTGCAATAACTGAAATGACTGCCCTCTCTGGGACTCCGAGTTTCTTCGCTATTTGCGAGGTACTTACCATATTAACTAAATGTAAAGTCAAAATTAGCCGCTCTTCTTCAGGCAAGGTAGATATCAATTCAGCAATTGTCTTTTCTTTGCCACCTGAGCTCATGGAATAAGGTTAGCGGGCTGTAGGAAGACTTTTCGTATTAACGTGTTAGTTGCCTTGCAAATCTACGTAATGAGAGCCAAACTCCCAGTAATAATACAGGCTTCATTACGATCAAAAAAATGGATGGGGCAATTAAATTTTCTTGCCAATTAAAAATAGTTCCCTTTTTAGTTTTAGTTAATTTGAATTGTCCTGTCCCTCTTATTACACGACCAATATGGACTACTTCGCATAACACTGGAGGCTTAAAATTTGTAATCTCCATTGTATCTAGAATGCCTAGCCGCAACTTAGGGTAAAGTTTTGGAAATATTCCAGTAAAAGCAAAAATTAGGACACCTTTACCATTTTTAATGGTCCGATCCTGATCTAATTCAGACCAAACTTTTGTTTG
>DAOROF010000003.1:0-35416 GCA_035441405.1 Candidatus Nanopelagicus sp. | reverse complement strand
CCAGTTGGATCACATATTGCAATTGGTTTTTGATGAAATTTCAAATAGCTACCAACCCAGATCTCAAAAAATTCTTCAAGCGTTCCAATGCCGCCAGGTAATGCTATAAATGCATCCGATAATTCTTCAATTTTAGCTTTTCTGGTTCTCATATCACTGACTACATGCATATGAGTTGCCTCTTTATCCTCAAATTCAAGATTAATTAATAGCTCAGGAATTACCCCAATTGTTTTTGCACCGACTGATCTTGCACCTATAGCAACTTGCCCCATCATTGAGGCTTTACCTCCACCCCAAACTAAATCCCATCCCTGCTCGCCAATTGCCTTGCCAATTTCAAATGCTAAATCAAGAGAAGTTACTGGAATATTAGGTGCAGATGAACAGAAAACAGATACTCTCATGAAATTAGTCTATTACCTTGGCAAGATTTTGATACATTTGAGTAATGAGTACTGATAAAAACTCCGCTTTTGGCTTTGGAGTGGCCACACAGAATAGTTCAGGCCAAGTACTTGATTGTTTTTTTTATTCCTTAGGGTTAGGTGAATTAACCAAGAATCACCTTAATTCGGATTTAGCGGCACAAATTGGTAACGATGAAATTCGTAGAGTAAAGAAAATTGCTGTTGAAGTGAAAATAGATTTATCTGAAAAGCCAAAGGATGCAATTGATGTCTATCTACGTTTACACCTTCTTTCACATAGATTAATCAAGCCAAATGAATTAAATTTAGATGGCATTTTTGGCTTGCTTTCAAATGTTGTCTGGACTTCAGCTGGTCCTTGTGATGTTGAGAATTTTTCAGAGGTCAGAGTTAAACTACAAAATAAATTTGGAAATTTGACTGTGTACTCAATTGATAAATTCCCAAGAATGATTGATTATGTAATTCCGGAGGGTGTAAGAATTGCAGATGGTGATCGCGTTCGCCTAGGCGCTTATTTAGCACCTGGAACAACAATCATGCATGAAGGGTTTGTAAATTTCAATGCTGGCACATTAGGTAAATCGATGGTTGAAGGTCGAATAAGTGCAGGCGTTACTGTTGACGATGGTAGTGATATTGGTGGTGGCGCATCCATTATGGGAACTTTAAGTGGTGGCGGAAAGGAAGTAATTTCTATTGGCAAGAGGACTTTACTGGGCGCTAACTCAGGAATTGGAATAAGCCTGGGCGATGATTGCATCGTAGAGGCTGGAGTTTACATAACTGCTGGTTCCAAAATCGCATTACCTGATGGAAAAATTGTAAAAGCCAAAGAACTAAATAAGGCAAGTAATTTACTGTTTAGAAGAAATTCTCAAACTGGCAGTCTTGAGGTGCTGCCTAAAACTGGTGCTTGGGCTGGGCTAAACTCAATACTTCATTCTAACTAGATTTTAATAGTTTTTTTGAAGAGGTTATAAAGCCTAAACCCCAAGACAAGTGCATTACTAATAAAACACTTGGCATAAGTAATTTCTCAAACAAGCTCTTACCAATAATTAGACTGCCTATAGAAATTAGAATTAAATAAATCAAGGTTGGAATAATAAAAATTGGATTAAAAATTACTGAAAGAATTATTGAAATAGTTGTTGCAACCAAAGTAAAAGGTGGTGCAAGATATCGATAATTTACAGTTTCTTTATATTGTCTTGATACAACTCTTCGCCATCTGCCATATTGAAAATACTGCTTAGCTAATTTTATGATTGAGCTTCTTGGCCGGTAGGTAACAATCAATTGGGGATCGAACCAAATTAATCCACCATTTTTGCGGAGTCGGTAATTTAGTTCCCAATCTTGAGCTCTTACGTATCGCTCATCAAATCCACCAACCTTAAGGAGAGCTGACTTTTTAAAAGTGCCAAGATAAACAGTGTCGGACTCACCAGCGCTTCCTCCAGTATGGAACTTAGAGGGACCTACTCCTAATTTTGATCTCATGGCAAGTGCAATAACTCTTTGTAAGCCCTGGTTGCTATCTGCGTGCATAACACCACCAACATTGACGGCATTTGTATTTTGCATAATTTTAATTGCCCTCGAAATGTAATCCTTGCTAATTTCAGAATGACCATCGATACGACAAATTATTTCATACTTAGATTTAGCGATTGCTAGATTCAGGCCAGCAGCTGTCTGTCCTGAAGGGTTTTCAACTAATTTAATTCGGCTATCAGTTATTTCTAATTTTTTAGCTATTTCATTTGTTTTATCTTTTGATGGTCCTAGAGCTAAAATTACTTCAATTTTTCCACCATAATCTTGATTAAGGATTGCTGAGATACAGTTAGTCAGATTTTGCTCTTCATTGAGAATAGGCAGGATTACTGAGACCTCAGGTAGTGATGTTTCCATCATAATCCTCCTCATTATTATTTCTAGAGCAATATTTCACTGCCCATAATCTAGGATAAGAAGATGAAATCCGCTCGTAGTGTCAGAATCATAACTGGAATTTCTATCGCAGTATTATCGATTTCTGCTGTCAGTGCTCTTGCATTTACTACTGTGACCGCTTCGATCGAAAAAATTGATGCATTTGCGGGATTAGATAAAAGGCCAGATAAAAAGTCTTCGGCTGTTAACTACTTAATTGTTGGATCTGATACGCGCGAGGGTCTAACTAGAGCTGAACAAAAAGCTTTACGGGTTGGGTCTGTAAAAACAGCGGCTGGTAAGAGATCAGACACAATGTTACTTGTTCATATCTCTAAATCAAGGGACAAGGCTGTACTTGTTTCAATACCACGCGACTCTTATGCACTAATACCTGAACATTTAAATAGTCAAGGGGAAACTATCCCGGCAGCATACTCAAAGTTAAATTCATCTTTTAACTGGGGAGGTGCTCCGCTTTTAATTGAAACTATTGAGCAGATGACAGATTTAAAAATAGATCATTATGTTGAAATTAACTTTGTGGGATTTGCTCGAATGGTAGATTCTTTGGGTGGAATTGAAATTTGTACTAAAAAAGATATTAATGACCCTAAGAGTCATTTAGTTCTTCCGGCTGGAGTTCATAATCTAAACGGAATTGATGCACTTAAATATGTTAGAACTAGAGAGTTTGATGGACTTGGTGATATTGGAAGAATGCAAAGACAACAGGCGTTTATTTCTTCTGTGGTAAAAAAGGCTACGAGTATGGGTGTATTGCTTAATCCAATAACAATGACAAGCTTTATAAACTCAGCACTTTCTGCAGTAACAACTGATGAAGGCTTAAATAGCTCTGACATGATTGTTTTGGCAAAACAACTTAAGTCGCTCTCAGCTTCAAATGTTAGAACTTTAACTGTTCCACTCTCTGACCTTTATTACAATGCAAATGGTGTAACTGCCTCCGTATTATGGGATCCGGTGCTTGCTCCGGAATTGTGGGAAAGATTGCGAGAAGATCGCGCCGTGGTTGATGAGGTAGTGCCCTCCCCCTCTCCTTCTTCTACAAAATTAGAAAAACCGAAAATAATTGATAAGTTTAAGACCCGTACTGCAGAAGACAATATTTGTCGCTAATTAGATAGGCTTTCAATATGACTTTAAAGCTTTCCGTAATCGGCACTGGATATCTTGGTGCTACCCACGCAGCTTGTATGGCAAGTATGGGTTTTGAGGTAATTGGCTTTGATACCGAACAAAGCAAAATAGATTTACTAAGCAAGGGAAAAGTTCCGTTCTATGAGCCAGATCTTGAGGAATTACTAGATAAGCAAATTAAATCTGGAAGATTAACTTTTACAAAAAATATTAATGACCTTACTGATTGTGATGTTCATTTTATTTGCGTAGGTACACCCCAAGTTAAAGGTGGGATTGCAGCTGATTTAACTTATGTAAATGCAGCATTAGAATCAGTAGCTAAAATCGCAAAACCTGGAGCGTTAGTTGTTGGAAAATCAACTGTTCCAGTAGGAACTGCCGAAAAATTAAGAAATAGATTAATCGAAATGAATCCTAAATCTGATTTGGCATGGAATCCAGAATTTTTACGCGAGGGCTTTGCGGTCGAAGATACGTTAAAGCCTAATCGCTTGGTAGTTGGCGTTACCAATGATCAGGCCGAAGAAACACTTAAGAAAGTTTATTCAATTAATCTAAAAGAGGGTACCCCTTGGGTTAGAGCGGATCTACCAACATCTGAACTAGTTAAAGTAGCGGCTAACTCTTTTCTTGCAACAAAAATTTCATTTATAAACGCTATGGCTGAAGTCTGTGAAGCAGCAGGCGGTGATGTAACCGTACTAGCAAAAGCCATTGGGTATGACCCAAGAATTGGAAATAGATTTCTGCAAGCGGGTATTGGTTTTGGTGGTGGGTGCCTTCCAAAAGATATTCGAGCCTTCATGGCACGCGCAGAAGAGCTTGGAGCTCAACAAGCTGTTAAATTCCTGGAGGAAATTGATGCGATTAATCTTCGTGCTAGGCAAAGAATTATTGAATTAGTCAGAAAAGATTTGGCAAATGATTTGCAAGGTAAGAAAGTTTCAATTCTTGGTGCAGCATTCAAACCAGATAGCGATGATGTTAGGGACTCCCCAGCACTTGATATTGCAGCTCAAATCCAAGCAGCAGGAGCAATTGTCACCGTACATGATCCAAAAGCAATTGAGAATGCTCAAAAACGTTTTCCTGCACTAAAGTTTTCTGAAAGCATAAATGAAACTCTTCAAGACTCAAATATTGTTTTACACCTAACTGAATGGAAAATTTATCGAGAAATAGATCCTGTAAATGCTAAATCTCTAGTCCAAAATGCAATCATTATTGATGGCAGAAATGCTTTAGATCGAGAATTATGGCTAAAAGCAGGGTGGAAGTTTAGAGCTTTGGGCAGAACTCATGTCTAGCCAAGATGTTAGTGAATTATTAGATTTAAAAACATGGGCGGTTGTTGGCCTAAGTAATAATTCTGAACGAGCAGCATATAAAGTGGCCAAAGTTTTGATTGAAAAAGGACATACGGTAATTCCTATACATCCAAAAGCTGAGACCGTACATGGTCAAAAGGGTTACGCATCACTTTCTGAAGTGAAGTCTTCAATAGATGTAGTTGATATCTTTGTAAATTCAAGTCTTGTTGGACCTATTGTTGATGAGGCTATTTTAATTGGTGCTAAAGGTGTCTGGTTGCAACTCGATGTTATTGATGATTCTGCGATACTACGCGCTAAAAATGCTGGCTTATACACGGTAATGAATCGTTGCCCCGCGATTGAATATGGTAAAAAATAATTATTCTTTAATTTCTCCACTGAAGTACTGCTGTGCATGAATGATTTCTGTTAATAAGTTTTCTACGTTATCACCAATTACAGACACTCTCTTTGTTGCTTGATTGAACTTTAAATTCGGATTTCTTGCCATTAGGTGTAAATAAGGCCGGTAATCATTACTATTCGCATCCGTTATTAAAGATCCAGAGACTGTATATGATCTTAATGCTTCTGTGCTTCCAAGGGGTAAATCTAATACCGCTCTAAGAAACTGTTCGGCATAGCTAGTAATTGAGCCAACACTTAAATTATCTTGGACAACAGGATTTAGCCAATTTATAGATATTAGTTTGGTAAAGTCATCTGCATCAACAATAAGTTCAACTGCACCTACGAGTCCAATTTCTCCAGCTAATTTAATTACCGATAATTGAATTCTGCTTGCTAGCTCTTCGCTCATGTCAGGAACTGGAGTTATTGAAATATTTCCTGTAATTAATGAAATTGGCCAAGTTGAAACTTGTGCATGGCCTGAACGAGCGACCAAAATGGAGTACATCTCATTCGTTGGTTGATGTTTTTGAATCGTATCTAATTGTTCAATTGCCTGAATCGGAGGGTAAGTTAATACTCCAGACCTTTGAATAGTTTTAAGTGCTGATAAAGAAATATGGTTCGGCTCTATACATAGAACATCACATAGCTTGCTGAATTCTACTAATTGATCGGTTTCAAATTTTTTGGCAGAGAAATTAATAGTGACACCCAGCTTATTGGCCTCATCTGTGAAGCTAGTTAGGGTTAAATCGTCTGCAATTAAGCCAATAATTGGGAATGACATGTAATAAGGTTACCTTTAATATGACTCAGATTATCCTTGCATCATCATCTCCCTCCCGATTAAGGCTTTTAGAGAGCGCAGGGATTAGGCCAATAGTTAAGGTAAGCGGAGTTGATGAAGAGTCTGAAGAGTTTGCGTCCTTATCCCCCAAAGAATTAGTAAGTAGATTGGCTATTCTCAAAGCTCATGCAGTTAAAAATGATGTCTCAGGGCCTTCTTTAATAATTGGTTGTGACTCAACATTTGAATTCAATGGAAAGTCCTTAGGTAAGCCACTTACTCGTGAATTTGCAATCTTAAGGAGCAGAGAACTTAGTGGAAAAATTGGTTATCTACACACTGGGCACTGCCTTATCGATACTAAAAGTGGCAAGGAGGAACACAGAGTTTCAACTGCCCAGGTGGAATTTGCTTTAATTTCAGAGCAAGAAATTTTGGATTATGTTGATTCTGGTGAACCTTTAAATGTTGCCGGGGGATTCACACTTGACGGGTTAAGTGCACCATTTATTAAGCGGATAGAAGGTGATCCAAGCGGAATAATTGGTCTATCGCTTCCATTACTTCGAGAAATGGTTATATCACTTGGTTATAGCTGGCTTGATATTAAAAATACTTAGTATTTACGATAAGTTTACCTAATGAGCAAACTTCATAAAGACCCAATTGGCACCGCCGAAAAAGCCGCCAAAGAAATTAGTAAGATAACTAAAAAGGGTAAACATGATGTTGCATTAATAATGGGTTCTGGATGGGTATCTGCTGCGGAGGCATTAGGTACACCTACACATGAATTCGCAGTTACAGATTTACCGGGTTTTCCTGCTCCTACAGTTACTGGGCATGGTGGAAAAGTACGCTCTTACGATTTAGAAAACTCTGTAAAAGCTTTAGTCTTTCTGGGTAGAACTCATCTTTATGAAGGTTCAGGTATGGAGCCAGTTGCGCATGCGGTTAGGACAGCAGTAAAAACTGGGTGCCGCACTATTGTTTTAACTAATGCATGTGGTGGGATCAATACTGGTTACAAGGTTGGGCAACCAGTAATTATTAAAGATCATATTTCTTTAACTGCTGCTTCACCACTTATTGGCGCGGATTTTGTAGATTTAACGGACTTATATAGCAAAAAATTGAGAGAGCTTGTAAAAGCTGAAGATCCTTCACTTGAAGAGGGTGTGTATGTACATTGGCGCGGTCCTGCTTACGAGACACCTGCGGAAATACGAATGATGAGAACAATGGGAGCAGACCTTGTAGGCATGTCAACTGTTCCAGAGGCAATTGCAGCGCATGCATTAGGGGCGCAAATTCTCGCAATTTCTCTAGTTACTAATGCTGCTGCTGGTGTGACTGGTGAAAAACTAAATCATGCAGAGGTAATTGCTGCTGGAAAAGCCGCAGCTGATCGAATGGGAAAACTTTTAGCTAAGGTACTTCCTAAGTTGTGATTTCAGAGCAATTAAAATTCGAAGTAGAAAATTGGATAAAGCACGATCCAGACAAAAAAACAGCTGAACAATTAAGTGCTTGGTTAAAAGAGGGAAATGAAAAAGAATTAAATCGCTGCTTCAGTGGTTTTTTGCAATTTGGCACTGCAGGATTGCGAGGGCCTCTAGGCCCTGGTCCATCCTGTATGAATAGAGCAGTTGTTTCTAGGACCGCTGCTGGAATTGCTAAGTTTATGAAAAAAAATAATTTAAAATCAGTCGTAATTGGTAGAGATGCAAGATTTGGATCAATCGAATTTGCTCAAGATAGTGCTGAGATACTTGCAGGCGCGGGAATGAGGACTTATGTACTACCGCGAGAATTACCAACACCAGTACTTGCTTTTGCGGTAAAAAGATTAAAAGTTGATGTTGGAATTATGGTTACTGCCAGCCATAATCCCGCAACTGATAATGGATATAAAGTTTATTTAGGTGGTGATTTAAATGGAATTTCATTTTCTGGATCTCAAATAATTTCACCAGTAGATCAGGAAATTTCAGATGAAATATCTAATGCTGACCTAAGTCCAAGTCGATCAACAGATATTCAAATTGTAGAAGAGGGTCTAATTAATGAGTATATTGAATCTGTTGCATCTCTAGTTCATAAGCCAAATAATTTAAAAATAGTTTATACCCCTCTTCATGGTGTAGGCGCTGAAATATTTACGAAAGTATTAAAGCTTGCTAAATTTTCAAACCCTATTATGGTTAATGAACAAAAGAATCCGGACCCAAATTTTCCAACTACGAAGTTCCCGAATCCAGAAGAACCGGGAGTTATGGATTTGGCAATTAAATATGCAAAAGATGTCGAAGCTGATTTAGTAATTGCTAATGATCCTGATGCTGATAGATGTGCAATCGCAGTTAAAAGCTCAAATGGCAACTGGCGCAACGTCCGTGGTGATGAAGTGGGCACCGCACTGGGTAAATACTTGATTGATTCTCATAACCTTAAAAATAAATCAATGGCAAACTCCTTAGTATCATCGACACTTTTGAGTAAAATAGCCAAGCATAATCAAATCAACTTTTTTGAAACACTTACTGGTTTTAAATGGATTTCAAAAATCCCAAATCTAGCGTTTGGCTACGAAGAGGCACTTGGGTATTGCGTCGACCCTGAGGTCGTAAATGATAAAGATGGCATAAGTGCAGCGGTGCTAATCGCGCAGTTAATCGATGAATTAAAAAATAAAGGTAGAAGTTTTGATGATTATTTAGATGATATTGGAGTTGAATTTGGATTTCATGCTACAGATCAGATATCTGTGCGCGTCGATGACCTGGCGCAGATAGATAAATTACTAAGCAAAATTATTAGTGATCCACCCTATGATCTTGCTGGCTATAAAATCGAATCTGTTGAAGACTTAAATCAGTCCCAAAAGCTAAAAACTACTGGAATCAGACTCAGATACTCAGGTGAAATTAGAGTAATAATTAGGCCAAGTGGTACTGAACCAAAATTGAAGTGTTACATCGAGGTAGTTAAATCGAATAAAAGTGAATCTTTGGAATTGATATCGCAAATTAAAGAAGTTTTGACTAAAGTACTGTCATGATTGTGGATGGTAGCGAGAAATCACTAAAAGATTTTTTAGATGATTTATCTCCAGTTGATCAAGTGGGAGTAGAAGCTCGAGCCACAATGTTAGCTACTCGAAGTATAAAAACTACGAGCAAAGCTTGGGCAATCGATATGGCTATTAGTATGGTTGATCTAACTACTTTAGAAGGTGCTGATACGCCTGGAAAGGTTAAAGCGCTATGCGCTAAGGCCGTAAGGCCTGATCCAACTGATTTAACAGTTCCATCTGTCGGAGCAATTTGTGTTTACAACGATATGGTTAAGGTTGCGAGATCTGAGTTGGATTTAATTGGCGGAAAACATATTCCTGTTGCTGCAGTCTCCACTGCCTTTCCTTCTGGACGAGCCTCTATGGAGGTTAAAAAGCAGGACACCCTAGATGCTCTAAATGCTGGTGCTACTGAGATCGATATGGTTATTGACCGTGGTGCTTTTCTTGCTGGAAAAATTAGCCAAGTCTTCGAAGAAATAAAGATTATTAAAGAACTTTGTGGGAATAAGGCTCACCTAAAAGTAATATTTGAAACCGGTGAATTAGTGACGTACGACAATGTTAGAAAAGCATCATTTATTGCTATGTTAGCTGGGGCTGACTTTATTAAGACTAGTACTGGAAAAGTTGCACCCGCAGCCACAGCGCCCGTAGTTTTAGTTATGTTAGAGGCAGTGCGTGATTATTTCGCACTTACCGGATCAAAAATTGGCGTAAAACCTGCTGGTGGAATTCGAACAACTAAGGATGCAATTAAGCAACTAGTACTTGTGAATGAAACTGCTGGGCCAGACTGGCTTACCCCTAGCTTGTTTAGAATTGGGGCTAGCGCATTATTAAATGACCTATTAATGCAGCGAATGAAAATGCGTACTGGGCACTACGCTAGTGCTAATTACGTAACTATGGATTAGGTGGGTCATGAGCGAATTTGAATATGCAAGTGCTCCTGAATCCAGGGCAATTGCAAAAATTGCTGCCTCATATGATCTGTTTATCGGCGGTAAATTTGTTAAAGCAAAAAAAGGGAAGAGTTTCGACACGATAAATCCAGCTACAGAAGAGGTACTGGCAAAGATTGCTTATGCAGATAAATTAGATATTGATTTAGCAGTAAAAACTGCTAGATCCGCCTATACAAAAATTTGGGCAAAAATGCCGGCTAAAGAACGTGGTAAATATTTATACCGAATTGCAAGAATTTTACAAGAACGAGCCCGTGAATTTGCTGTTGTGGAGACCTTGGATAATGGCAAACCTATTAGGGAATCAAGAGATACTGATATTCCACTAGCCGCTGCACACTTTTTCTACCATGCAGGCTGGGCCGACAAATTGGAATATGCCGGAGTCGGGAGTAAACCAAAGGCACTTGGAGTTGTAGGTCAGATAATTCCTTGGAATTTTCCATTACTTATGCTCTCATGGAAAATTGCGCCAGCATTAGCTGCAGGAAATACTGTTGTGTTAAAACCAGCAGAAACTACTCCGTTAACTGCGCTTTTGTTTGCCGAAGTTTGCCAGCAAGCAGGATTACCAGATGGTGTAGTAAATATTATTACTGGGGATGGAATTACGGGAGCAGCTCTAGTAAATCATCCAGATATCAATAAAATTGCGTTCACTGGTTCAACAGAGGTTGGTAAAGCAATTGCAAGATCAATCGCCGCAACCAATAAAAGTGCCACTCTTGAGTTAGGTGGTAAGGCCGCAAACATAGTTTTTGAAGATGCTGCTCTTGATGAAGCTGTTGAGGGAATAGTAAATGGAATTTTCTTTAATCAAGGTCATGTCTGCTGTGCTGGCTCTAGATTATTGCTACAAGAGAATATTGCTGATGAAGTAGTAGAGAAATTGAAAAAAAGAATGAGTTTGATTCGGGTCGGTGACCCTATGGATAAAAATACTGACCTTGGAGCAATAAACTCTGCTGAACAATTAAAGCGAATAAAGGAAATAAGTAACACAGGTGATGCAGAAGGTGCTCAGCGGTGGTCTGCTGAATGTAAATTACCTACTAAAGGCTTTTGGATGGCCCCAACGATTTTTACTGGAGTTTCACAATCTCATCGAATCGCAAGAGAAGAGATTTTTGGTCCTGTCTTGTCAGTTTTAACTTTTAGAACGCCGGCTGAGGCGATAGAAAAGGCCAACAACACAATGTATGGGTTATCTGCTGGAATTTGGAGCGATAAAGGATCAAAGATTCTTTGGGCTGCCCAGAAATTAAAGGCTGGTGTTATTTGGAGTAATACATTTAATAAATTTGATCCTGCTAGCCCATTTGGTGGTTATAAGGAATCTGGCTGGGGGCGTGAAGGTGGACGCCATGGACTAGCAGGGTATTTGACCTCCGAATCAAAGGTTAAAAAATGAGCCGGATAGATGTGAATAAGACATATAAGTTATTTATAGGTGGTGCATTTCCTCGAAGTGAATCAGGCAGAGTTTATGAAGTAAAAGGTGCTGATAAAAAATTCCTAGCAAATCCTGCAATGGCTTCTCGAAAAGATTTAAGAGAAAGTGTTGTAGCAGCTAAAAATTCATATCTTGGCTGGTCTAATGCCACAGCATTTAATAGAGGCCAGATTTTGTATCGCATCGCTGAAATTATGCAGGGCAGAAGTGAACAATTTGTTTCTGAAATATGCGCCCTTGAAGGTTTAAGTAGCAAAGCAGCCGCCGCTCAGGTTGAAGAAGCAATCGATACCTGGGTTTGGTACTCAGGATGGTGTGACAAACTTTCATCAGTAACTGGGTCTTTAAATCAGGTCTCTGGCCCTTTTTATAACTTTACAACTCCTGAATCACTTGGTGTCATTGCAGTATTTGCTGAAAATAAGCCTTCATTACTTGGCGCAGTTAGAACTTTAGCTCCGATTATTGCTGGCGGTAACACTGCAATTTTAATTGCAAGTGAAAATTATCCTCTGCCAGCAATTACTTTAGGAGAGGTACTTTCTACGAGTGACTTACCTGCAGGAGTGGTAAATATCTTGACTGGAAAAATATCAGAACTGTCACCGTGGGTTGGCTCGCATATGGAGATAGACGGTATTGATGCTGCAGGGCTATCCAAAAAGCAAGAAGAAGAATTAAAATTACTAGGCGCAGAAAATCTGAAAAGAATTCATAGATTTACGCCTAATAACCACCCTGAAAGAATTTTAAGCTTTATGGAGCAAAAAACTGTTTGGCATCCAATAGGAATATAGCTACTCGGCAGATATTTTAGAGTATGCCGGTTTTACAGTTTTCTCAATAATTTCAAGCTTATCTTCGTGGTCAATAAATGAGCTCTCTAAAGCATTAACTGTGACTGTTTGTAGATCTGCAAAATTCCAACCAAAAGATTTTACACATTCTTGCATCTCATGACTCATAGATGTATTACTCATTAATCGATTATCAGTATTTAACGTAACATGAAACTTTAACTTGGCTAGCTTTCCAATTGGATGATCTGAGTAAATTTTTGCGATACCTGTTTGAAGATTGGAGGTTGGGCAAAGCTCAAGTGCAATTCTTCGGTCGCGAATATAGCTAGATAGAAGTCCTAATTTTGGTTCTTTTGATGAGAAATCAATATCTTCCACGATTCTTACCCCATGGCCAATTCTTTCAGCACCGCAAATCTGAACTGCCTGCCAAATAGATGGTAATCCAAATGCTTCGCCAGCATGAATGGTGAAATGTGCATTTTCCTTTTTTAAGAACTCGAACTCTTGAAGTTGATTTGTCGGTGGAAAACCATCTTCTGGTCCCGCTATATCAAATCCAACAACACCCTGCCCTCGATACTTAACTACGGCTTTAGCTGCTTCCATTGATCTATTACTTTGACGCATTCCACAAAGTAAAGATTCAACTCTAATCTTATTTCCTTCTCGTTCTGCTTCAGACATTCCTTGCTTGAAACCCTCAAGCGTAGCCTCAACCACTTGATCTGAAGTTAAACCTTGTTCAGTTAGTAACTCAGGTGCTCCTCTAACTTCAGCATAGACAACACCATCTCTTGCTAAATCAATAACAGATTCTCGTGCAACTTGAATAATTCCTTCTCTTGTTTGCATAACTGCAATTGTGTGCGCAAAGGTTTCAAGATATCTAACGAGTGAACCGGAGTTACAAGAATCTTCAAACCACTTTGCTAATTCAATTGGATCATTGGTGGGCAGTTTTTTGTAACCAATACGATCAGCAATTTCAATTAAAGTTTGCGGCCTCAAACCGCCATCTAAATGATCGTGCAGTAATGCCTTTGGTAATCTCTTGATTTGATCTTGTGATGGCGTGTTTAAAAGTGACACTTAACCCTCAATTCTTTCAATAATAAGCGGTAGGCGATTAATCTTTTGATTTTCTAAACCAATAGTAAACGCTTCAGATAAAGCCTCATTAGCTCGATCAAACCTTGAAGTTTCATCTGAATGTAGAGTCAAAATACTTTGGCCTTCCTTAACTAAATCTCCTGGCTTTGCATGTATTTCAATTCCAGCACCAAGTTGAAGTGTATCTCCTTGTTTTTGTCTGCCAGCACCCAGCCGCCAAGCACTAACTCCGACTTTAAGAGCATCTAATGTTAAAAGTTTTCCAGAAGTTGCAGCCTTAACTTCAAATTTTTCTCTAGCTATCGGAAGTGGAGCACTTAGATCTCCACCTTGCGCTTTAATCATTCTGCGCCATACATCCATAGCTGCGCCATTTTTCAAAGCTGTAGCTGGGTCAACTTTAGGCTTAACTTTGGCAGCCTCTAACATCTCATTTGCCAAAATTAAAGTTAACTCAACAACATCACTTGGCCCACCTCCAGAAAGGACCTCTATAGTTTCTCGAATTTCAAGCGAGTTACCCACTGTTAGTCCTAGCGGTACATCCATTGCTGTAACTAAAGCCCTGGTTTCAACTCCTGCACGTTTGCCTAAATCCACCATTGTCCTAGCTAACAGCCCTGCATCTTTTGGATCGCTCATAAACGCACCTGAGCCAGTTTTAACATCCAAAATCAGAGCTTGGGTACCTTCAGCAATTTTTTTACTCATAATCGATGAGGCAATAAGTGGAATAGCTTGCACAGTACCGGTGACATCACGAAGTGCATAAAGTTTTTTATCAGCTGGAGCTAAGCCACTTCCTGCTGCACAAATTACTGCGCCACATTCTTGTATTACTTTTAACATTTCCTGATTAGAAATACTTGCTTTCCAACCCTTAATTGATTCTAATTTATCAAGTGTGCCACCAGTATGACCAAGCCCCCGACCTGAAAGTTGTGGTACCGCAGCTCCACAAGCTGCGACTAAAGGTGCTAGTGGTAAAGTGATTTTGTCACCAACTCCACCCGTTGAGTGCTTATCCACTGTTGGTCTATTCAACATTGACCAATTCATCTTTTCACCGCTTGCGATCATCGCATCAGTCCATCTAAAAATTTCACGGTTGTTCATGCCGTTTAATAGAATTGCCATCAACAATGCTGACATTTGCTCATCAGCTATTATTCCTTTGGTATACGCCTCTATTGTCCAATCAATTTGGTCATCACTTAATTCTTGCTTATCTCTTTTTGCTGAAATAATTTCTACGGCCGTAAATCTTGTGCTCATCTATTTGAGATCCTTAGGGCCAAATGCCCAAGGCAGTAAGGTAGCGAACGGCTTTGGACCATCTGGAGTCATAAACAACATTTCATTGCCACCATGCTCAAATAAAAGTTGCCTACATCTTCCGCAGGGAGATAAGTAATCTCCATTTTTATCAACACAAACTGTTGCAATTAATCTTCCACCACCTGATGCCGTAAGACTTGAAATTAATCCACACTCTGCACATAAACCAACACCATAACTTGCATTCTCGCTATTACAACCAACGACTATTCGTCCATCATCAACTAATGCAGCCACCCCAACTTTAAAATTAGAGTATGGTGCATATGCATTTTTCATTACCTCTTTAGCGGCGCTATGGAGTTTTTCCCAATCAATATTCATGGGGTAATTGTCCTATGAATATTGATTATTTTGTACCGCGCAGATACGGTATTCCATCAGCAGCTGGCGCACGAACCCGACCTATTAGTCCTGAGACCGCGATTATTGTTGCAATATATGGGATCATCAACATAAATTCAGATGGAATTGGTACTCCAGCAATGGATAAATTACTTTGTAAGCTGTTGGTAAAGCCAAAGAATAATGCTGCTATCAAGGCTCCCTTAGGACTCCACTTTCCAAATATCAAACATGCAAGTGCAATAAAGCCTGCGCCCGCGGTCATGGACTGTGAGAAAACACCAACTGCACCTATAGTGAAAACAGCACCACCAACTCCCGCTACTGCGCCTGCAATAAGCACATTTCTAAACCTTAATTTATTAACATCGATTCCTACGCTATCGGCCGCAATTGGTAGTTCACCAACAGCACGAGTTCTTAAACCCCATTTTGATTTGAAAAGAGCTATTTGAATGACTGTAACTATTAGGTACATAAAATAAACGATGATAGTTTGGTTAAACAAAATTGGACCAATTATAGGAATTTTCGATAGAACCGGAATTGGAATTGCTGAAAAACTTCCAGCAGCATTCCAAGTACTTTCATAAGGCACAAGCAATACAGTGTAAAAAAAGTTTGTTAATCCTAGGACTAATACATTTATGACAAACCCTAAAATAACCTGATCTACCTGGAATCTAATAGAGAAGTAAGCCAGAATCCACGATACTAATACTCCTGCTATCGGCGCAGAGATTAATCCCCAAATCAAATTTTGGGAAAGGCTAGCAACTACAGCAGAAACAAAGGCAGCAAAAAGCAACTGACCTTCAATTGCAATATTTATGACGCCAGATTTCTCGCAAAGCAGTCCTGCCATTGAGCCAAAGATAAGCGGAACAGCCAATAAAACTGCTGCCTGAAGCAACCCTGTTAGTGGTATAAATTTTCCAGCAGCTGCCCAGCTCAAAAAAGCCATTATGGAACCAAAACCAAAAATCAAACTTCCTAAAGTTATTTTCTTATTGTTTTTAAATTGGATAAAGGAAATGACCACACCGATTAAGGCGAGTATAAGGAAAATCATTACCCCAGATTTAGAACCAATTTTCCACTCACTTATCAATTTCCACTCATCACCTAAATAGAAATTGTATACAACTGGCTCTACTCTGGATGAAGTCACATAAAAAATAAATGTAAATATAACTAGCAGTATCGCCATAGTTACGACGCCACTTTGTCTTCGCTTCTGTAATGCATTCAATTGTGACATTAGCCGTTCCAACCTTTTGCTGCCATTGATTTAGACTCTACGTTCTTCTTTAACCTAAACACCATCTTCAATAATGCAGGTGCAGCAATAAATAAGACGATTAAAGCTTGAATTACTTGAATAATTTCAGAAGGGGTTCCTGTATTTGAAAGCAATGTTCGACCTCCTGTTTGTAATGCACCAAACAAAAGAGCTCCAAATAAAGTTCCAATTGGTGTTGCCTGCCCCAGTAGCGCCACAGTAATTGCATCAAAACCAATACTGCCTGCAACACCGGCAGTTAAGGCGTACTCAGTTCCAATTAAATGTACTGCACCACCAAGCCCAGCTAAACCTCCACAAATAAACATAGTTATAGTTGTTACTAACGGCACTGAAATTCCTGCTGTCTTTGCAGCACTTGCATTAGCACCAACTGCACGGAATTTAAATCCAAGTGTGCTCCTATTTAGCAGCCACCACACAAAATAAGTTACTACTAACGCTATAAATATTCCTAAGTGTAAACGCAAATCTGCGCCAAGTAATTTTGGTAAGCGTGCACTTGGATTGACATCTGGGGCAATGGGATCAAACCGCTCTGGCCGTAAAAACACTGACGTTTTGAGTAGCCAAAGAATAAATAAGGCCGCCACATAGTTGAGCATAATTGTAACGATCACTTCATGAGCGCCAGTTTTTGCCTTTAGTAAACCTACGATTCCACCGAAAATTCCACCACACAATATTCCAGCTAACAAGACTAGTGGAACATGAATTAATGGTGACATTTCAAAATTAAATCCGACATATGAAGCTCCAATGGCTCCAAATATAAATTGACCCTGGGCTCCAATATTAAATAACCCTGCTCGAAATGCTAATGCAACAGCTAATCCTGCAAAAATTAATGGAATTGAGGTGACAATAGTTTCGGATAATGGATAAAAGCCTCGGATCACTCCGGATTCCCTTGCTAAGTTCACATCATAAATAGAGCCTTGAAAAATCGCTAAGTAGGAATTACCAATTCTAGCTCCGGCGGATGTTAAAAATTTTCCAGGAGAATTAAGTTGAGCCATAATAATTGGATCAGAAATAACAATTATTATGCCACCTATAAAGAATGCAAAAATAAATGATAGTGCTGGTAGTAATGTCACTCTTCGAAGAGTAGAGAAAAATTGTTTCATGACTTTATACCAGCCATCATTAGTCCCAGTTTCTCTCTAGAAACCTCCGGTCCAACTTCACCTACAATTTCCCCTTTGTATATAACCGCTATACGATCTGCTAATTCAAGTACTTCATCAAGCTCACTACTAATCAAAAGAATTGCTCGGTTAGCACTACGTTCGGCAAGTAACTTCTCATAAACAAATTCTATTGAACCGACATCTAATCCTCGTGTCGGTTGAGATGCAACTACAAGTTTAACCTCTCTAGACAACTCTCTAGCTAGAACAACTTTTTGCTTATTACCACCTGACAGTGATGAGGCGGGATCAAAGATACTTTGAGCTCTAATGTCAAACTCTTTTACCAACTTAGCAGAATTTTCATTTATATAATCTGAATTTAACCGACCTTTTTTAGCTGCTGGAGATATGTCATGTACATCTAAAATCAAATTCTCCACAATACTAAAACTACTAATTAAGCCATCTAACTCTCTAGATTCAGGAATGTAGGCGATACCTTCTCGCAATGAATCTTGCACGGTTATTCCTAAAATTTCTTTCTGGTCTAACTTTATCGAGCCTGATATATGATCTTCTAAATTTACTATTGCTCGAGCTAATTCTGATTGACCATTTCCTTGTACACCTGCAATAGCCAAAATTTCTCCTGCTCTTACTTGTAATGAGAGAGAGTCGATAATTTTTCTGCCAAGAGAATTCGAAACACTTAATTTATTTATATCTAAAATTATTTTTCCGGGCTTAACCTCGGTCTTGTTTGGGGCTAGATCAACCTGCCTACCCACCATCATGCTCGCTAGCTCCTCTTGAGAAGTATTAGAAGCTACGGTATTAACAACTTTTCCAAGTCTAATAATCGTAATTTTATCGGCCACTTCTTGAACTTCACGCAGCTTATGGGTAATAAATATTATGGAAGTTCCTTTATTTTTTAATGTCCGCATTATGCTCAATAGCTCATCAGTTTCTTGTGGAGTGAGCACTGCTGTTGGCTCATCTAAAATTAAAACTTTTGCATCATAAATTAGTGCCTTAATAATCTCAACACGCTGTTGAACTCCAACAGGTAAATCTTCAATTAATGCATCCGGATCAATATCAAATTTGAATTCTTCAGCTAATAATTTTATTTTCTTCTTGACCTCATCTAAAGATAAAAATCCACCTTTAGATTGCTCGCGCCCTAAGGCGATATTTTCTGCAACAGTAAATACTGGGATAAGCATAAAATGCTGATGGACCATTCCAATGCCATATTTGAGAGCATCTGCGGGCTCATTAATTATTACTTCTTTATCTTCGACAAATATTTTTCCAGAGTCAGCATTTACAAGACCATAAACTATATTCATTAAGGTTGACTTACCGGCGCCATTTTCGCCAAGAATTGCATGGATTTCACCACGTGCAACTTTTAAGTCGATAGCGTCATTAGCAACTAAGGCACCAAACTTCTTTGTAATGCCCTTTAATTCAATCGACATATTTCCTCTGGCCTTTTTTAAATTAAAAACTGGGTAGGTTAATTTCTAACCTACCCAGTAATTTATTAATTTATTACTCGATTGGATCTAGAGCAAGAATTCTTCCTGCTGCAATATCCTTAGATAGCTGATTGATTTCAGCTTTCAGTTGTGCTGGAATTTTGTTATTCCAAGCTGGAGTTAGTGCAATGGATACACCTTTGTTAGCCATTGTTCCAACATAAGGCTTGCTTGTGAACTTGCCATCATGAGCTTCCTTAATGGTAGCAAATACACCCTCTGCTAATCCCTTAACAACAGATACTGGAGTTACATTTGCATATTGCTTACCAGTATTCATAACTTTTGCATCTACCCAAATAACACTTGACTTCTTAGTTTTTTGGCTATTTGCAGCTGTTGTTGCTTGCATTCCACCAGCAACTGGGAAAATGAAATCTGCTCCCTGTTGCTCTAATGAGATTGATGTCTGCAGAGCTTTAGTAGTGTCATCAAACCCACCTAGGAAAGTTCCAGTCTTAGTCTCTGTATTCCAACCCAATACCTGAACATTCTTGTTCTTGATTAGATTGTAGTGAGCTACACCATTTGCAAAGCCTTCCATAAATATTGTAACTGTCGGAATTTGTAATCCGCCGTAAGTTCCCACTTTGCCGGTCTTACTCATGGCTGCTGCCATGTATCCAACAATAAATGAGTTCTCATCAGTCTTGTAGGTAATTGCCTTAACGTTATTACCTAGACCCCAACCGTCAACAAATCCAAACTTAACATTTGGGTTTGCTTTGGCTGCTGCTGCAATTGCATCACCTAATAGGAATCCAACTCCAACAATTAAAGTACATTTCTCAGAAATGAATTTAGTGATATTTGGTGCGTAATCAGCATTTGATTTTGCTGGTGCGTACTTGATTGAGGATGCGTATCCTTTACTAAGGGCCATCTTTGCTCCCTCATAAGAGCTCTGGTTAAATGACTTGTCATTAATACCAGCGGTGTCTAGTGCAACACAAACTTTTTGCTTAGTCGCACCATGTGCTGCAGGTGTTACTGCAACAGATGCCACAAGCGAAGTAGCCGCAACGGCTACTATGAATTTAAATGATTTTTTCAAAATCCCTCCCAAGGACTAGTTCCCAAAATAGCTGGGGTTGGTTGTAGGCAGACCCTATCGGTAAGGCTGATTTTCAATAAGGCAACGCCCTGCCGGGTAGGTTACGATTTGTTTAGAATCATATAAACTCTAAATCAAGAGTTAAGAGTTTTCTTAGGTTTTTTGAAAAAATTACTACGAAATAAGACCAATAGCAGAGTAAGCAGCCTTCAAAGTTTCTGAGGCTACTTGATTTGCCTTTATCGCCCCAGATTTTAATATCTTGATTAACTCTGATCGATCAGACATTAAATCATTTGTTCGCTTTGCAATCGGCTCTAGAGTGGAAATTACGACCTCTGCAACAGCTGTTTTGAAATCGCCATATCCTTTGCCTGAAAAATCATTTTCTAACTCAGTGATTGATTTACCTGAAAGTGCTGAATGAATAGTCAATAGATTTGAAATTCCTGGCTTTCCTTTTTCATCGAATCTAACCTCTTTGCCATCATCTGTAACTGAAGATTTGAATTTTTTCATTGTGGCATCTGCAGAATCCAATAGCTCAATAACTCCAGACATAGAGGCAGCTGATTTGCTCATTTTTGCAGTTGGGTCTTGCAGATCGTTAATTTTTGCTAGCGACTTAATTATTTGGGCTTGAGGAATATTAAAAACTTTATCAAATCTTTTATTAAATCGTTCAGCAATATCCCTAGTTAATTCAACATGCTGGCGTTGATCTTCACCCACTGGCACAAAATCTGGTTGATAAAGCAAAATATCAGCAGCTTGCAAAATTGGATAGGTAAACAAGCCAACATTTGTTCGCTCTGCTCCACCTTTTTGAGACTTATCTTTAAATTGCGTCATTCGACTAGCCTCACCAAATCCAGTTATACATTCAAATACCCAAGCTAATTGATTGTGGGCAGGCACTTGAGACTGCACAAACAAGGTTGATTTGTCTGGATCAATTCCGATTGCGATTAATTGAGCAGCTGATACTAAAGTTCTTTGTTGAAGAAGCTTTGGGTCAGTCTCGACAGTCAATGCATGTAGATCAACAACGCAATAAAAAGCATCGTTATTTTCCTGTAACTCAACCCATTGTTTAAGTGCGCCTAAATAGTTACCAAGATGAAACGAATCATGAGTTGGCTGGATGCCAGATAAGACTCTCTTACTACTCATTTATGCATCATCTCTGGCAAGTAAAATTTGTCCAACTCGCTTGCCATTCATACTGATAATTGTAAAGCGTGCACCATTAATTTTAATGACATCATTGGCTTGAGCAATTCTGCCTAAATAATGCATGGCAAAACCACTTAAGGTCTCATATGGCCCTTCGGGTAATGAAATGCCAGACACCTCTTGTAGCTCCTCGAGTGAAATCAAACCATCTAATTCAATATCGCCTGTGCGCTTTTCAAAAGTTTTATCAGCTTCATGTGGATCGTACTCATCATGAATCTCACCAATTAAACATTCCACTAGGTTCTCTAGTGTAACAATTCCATCCGTACCGCCGTATTCATCTAAAACAATGGCAATATGTTGACGCTTTGTTTGCATCTCGGTCAATGCTGGTAATACCCCTTTAGTGCCTGGTAAAAATAGTATATTTCGCATTAATTCCATAATAGTTATTTGCGCATCATCTAGTTTGGGATTTAAGAGATCTCGCACATGCAAAAATCCAATCACTTCATCACTACTGCCCCGTACTACTGGATAACGCGAATGTGCTAGTTCAACCGCCATTTTTCTTGCTTGTGAAATTGACAGTGAAGCGTCCAGAAAATCTACTTCGGTTCTAGGAACCATAATTTCATGAATCAACCTATCGCTGGCATTAAAAACCTCTTCAACAATTTCTCGCTCTTCTTTTGTTAAATCAGCATGACCGCTAACTAATTCCATAAGCTCTACTTCTGATATTTGATTCTGCTGCATTTTTGAATTGATACCAAATATTTTTAGAATAAGATCGGTTGAATGAGATAGCAACCAAATAATTGGTCTAAAAATTGTTGCAACAATATCTAATGTTGATGCTGTTGCGAGCGCAATAGACTCACTCTTATATAGTGCTAAACGTTTTGGCACCAGCTCGCCAAATACCAATGAGATATATGCGATTACTAATGTGATGGCGACAATGGAAATAATCTCACTATATTGTGATGAAATTCCGACACCTTCTAGTTCGGGAATTACATACTTTCCCAATTGTTCAGCGCCAAAGGCTGCTGATAGAAATCCACACAATGTGATGCCTACCTGGACGGCTGCTAAAAATCTATTTGGGTTTTTGCTTAATTTAAACACCCGAGCACCGCGCTTGCCTTTAACGGAAATCTGCTTTACCTGGGACTCTCTAAGTGAGATTAGGGCGATCTCGGCCGCGGCAAATATTCCGCCCAGCGCAATTAGACCGAGTACGATTGCAATACTTTGTAGAACGCCTTCAATCATTACTTAATGATAACTGTGCCAGCGTGCTAGGGGCTAAGTTGAGCGTAATTAGGGGCTACCTCCCCTTTTTGGCCAGAATGTCGTAACCTTTGCCAACTCTCACAACCGTGAGACCTTCATCCAACGGATCGTCGGGTACGTACCTACCCGGAAGAGGGAGAAATTAATCATGGCATCAGTTGTATTTTCTCAAGCATCAAGAATCTATCCAGGAACAACTAAACCAGCAGTAGATAAATTAGATCTGACTGTTAATGATGGTGAATTTTTAGTTTTAGTAGGCCCATCAGGTTGTGGTAAATCTACCTCGCTTCGCATGTTAGCTGGACTAGAGGAGATTGATACCGGAAGTATTCATATTGGCGATAAAGATGTAACAAATGTTGCGCCAAAAGATCGTGATATTGCAATGGTTTTTCAATCCTATGCACTCTATCCACACATGTCTGTAGCTGAAAATATGGGATTTGCATTAAAGATTGCTGGCGTTGCCAAAGAAGAGCGGGATCGTAGAGTTAGAGAAGCAGCAAAATTATTAGATCTAGAGGATTATCTAGATCGTAAGCCTAAAGCACTATCTGGTGGCCAACGTCAGCGAGTAGCTATGGGACGAGCAATTGTTCGTGAGCCTCAAGTGTTCTTGATGGATGAACCGCTTTCGAACTTAGATGCAAAATTAAGAGTTGCAACTAGAACTCAAATTGCCGCCTTACAACGTCGCCTTGGAATTACAACTGTTTATGTAACTCATGACCAGGTTGAGGCTATGACTATGGGAGACCGAGTAGCAGTTTTGAAAGATGGATTACTACAACAAGTTGATACACCACGTAATCTTTATGAAAAACCACAAAATGTATTTGTTGCAGGTTTTATTGGCTCACCAGCTATGAACCTACTTACCGCTGCCGTCTCTGGTGGAAAAGCAATGCTAGGAAATCTAGCAGTTGCGGTTCCATCATCTTCTGCATCAGCGGTAACAGTTGGAATTAGGCCAGAGGGCTTTACGCCAGCTGCATCCGGATTTGAGGTAGCAGTTGAGGTGGTAGAAGAGCTAGGTGCCGATGCATTTGTTTACGGCAAGCCTGTAGATAAATCACTGAAATTTGCCAACACTAGTGAAGAGCTAGGCCAGGTAATTATTCGTTGGGATCCAAAAAATCCACCAAAGCCAGGTCAAACTGTAACTGTTGGGGTTAATCCTGATGTTGTTCACCTATTTGATGCTGCAACTGGAAAGCGAATCAATTAATTAAATTAAAAACCCCCACTCTTAAATGAGTGGGGGTTTTTAATAACAAAATTTAAGCCATAGCCTTTCGTAAGTTTTCATCAATTGCGGCTAAAAACTCTTGGGTGTTAAGCCATGGTGCATCTTTACCAATTAAAAGTGCTAAATCTTTAGTCATTTTTCCACTTTCAACCGTGGCAATACACACTCTTTCTAATGTCTTTGCAAATTCGGCAAGCTTAGGAGTGTTATCTAACTTTGCCCGATGAGCTAATCCTTGTGTCCAAGCAAAGATAGAGGCAATTGGATTGGTAGAGGTGGGTTTACCCGCCTGGTGATCTCGGTAATGACGAGTCACAGTTCCATGAGCTGCTTCTGCCTCAACTGTTTTGCCATCTGGTGTCATTAATACCGAGGTCATTAAACCTAATGAGCCGTAACCTTGGGCCACAGTATCGGACTGCACATCACCATCGTAATTCTTGCAAGCCCATATATATCCACCCTCCCAGCGAAGTGAGGTAGCAACCATGTCATCTATAAGCCTGTGGTCATACTCTAAATTGTTCTTATCAAATTCAGCTTTGAACTCCTTTTCAAAAACTTCAGCAAAAATATCCTTGAAGCGACCATCATAAGCTTTAAGAATTGTATTTTTCGTTGAGAGAAAAACTGGATATTTTCTAATCAAGCCATAGTTAAAGGAGGCTCTAGCAAAATCACGAATTGAGTCATCTAAGTTATACATCGCCATCGCAACACCTGATGATGGAAAATCAAAGACATTAAACTCCATTGGCTTTGAACCATCTTGTGGGGTGAATGTCATAGTTAACTTTCCAGCTCCTGGAACTTTAAAATCTGTTGCTCGGTACTGATCACCAAAAGCATGACGGCCAATTACGATTGGCTTAGTCCAGTGTGGAATTAATCTAGGTACATTTTTAATAATAATTGGCTCCCGGAAAATTACGCCACCTAAAATATTGCGAATTGTGCCATTAGGAGATTTCCACATTTTCTTTAAATCAAACTCTTTTACTCGTGCTTCATCTGGTGTAATTGTCGCGCACTTAACTCCTACGCCATGCTTTTGAATTGCATGAGCAGAATCAATAGTTACTTGGTCATCAGTTTTGTCGCGGTATTCAATTCCTAAGTCATAATATTCAAGATTTATATCTAGGTAAGGAAGAATTAATGAATCCTTGATAAATTGCCAGATTATTCTGGTCATTTCATCGCCATCTAGTTCAACAACGGTTCCTTCTACTTTGATTTTATTCATCAACTGCTCCGCCCTTAGAGATCTTTAACATCTGCTTGTTTTGCACGAACTGCCTCTGCGGCAACTTTCAAAGACGAGAGCTCATCGCTAGTTAAATTGGTTTCAATCACCTTTGTAATGCCATTCTTTCCAATTTGTGCCTCAACACCTAAATACACACCAGAGATCCCATACTCACCATTTACCCAAGCACAAACTGGCATAACTTCATTTGAATCTGTAATTACTGCTTTAGCCATTCGAGCTGCTGCTGCAGATGGGGCGTAGTAGGCAGAACCAGTTTTTAAAAGAGCAACAATCTCTGCTCCACCATTACGAGTTTTATCCACTAATTCTGAAATCTCACTTTGTGATAAAACATCTGAAAGTGCCTTTCCATTTACCGTACAACGACTTGGAACTGGCACCATCGTCTCACCATGAGAGCCAAGAGTTAGTGTTTTTACAACAGAAACTTCAACCTTACATTTTTCAGCAACAAAATTTGTAAATCTTGCAGTATCTAACATTCCAGCTTGCCCCATAACTTTGTTGTATGGAAATTTAGTAGCAATCTGTGCAAGCGCAGTCATTTCATCTAACGGATTAGAAACTACAATTATTACTGCATTTGGTGAGTGCTTGGCGATATTCTCAGCAACTCCTCTAACAATTCCGGCATTAACGCCAATTAAATCCATTCGGCTCATTCCAGGTTTACGAGGTAGTCCTGCTGTAATTACCACAACATCTGAGTTTGCTGTTTTTTCATAACCAGCGCCATCACTGGTAGTTGTTGCTCCAAATACTTTGGTTTCAAAATTTTCAATTGATCTGGATTGATTTATATCTAAAGCTAATCCTTCAGGTTTTCCTTCTACTATGTCGGTTAAAACTACACTCTCAAAAATATTGTATTCTGCTAAGCGAAGGGCGGTGGTTGATCCATAGAAGCCAGATCCAACTACAGTAACTTTTCCAATTCTGCTCATTTAATCCTCTCAACTGATGAACTAATATTACCGACCAAATCCAATACCGCTAAATCGAGTACTTATCTTGCGTTTGGAAGAGTAAGTGCTAAAACGAATAACATGATACAAATCATAAGCGGTAAAAATAGTTCAATATTTCGCTTAATTTTCAGTTGTGAATACCTAGCAATAACAATAATGCTCGCCCCCAGTGACAGGATAATAGAGCCAGTCCTAACTGCCCCAGTCATACCAATAACTAATCCAAGCCCTACAACTATTAATGATACTTTTCTTACCTGATCTAAGGTAAAACTCTCCCTCATCTATTTGCCAATTCAACTAAATTAGTTAACAGCATCGCACGGGTCATTGGCCCGACACCGCCAGGCATTGGCGCAAATAGCGAAGCAATATTGATTACGCCTGGGTCAACATCACCAACTAGTCCGGTTTGTGTTCGAGTAATTCCTACATCAATTACTACTGCTCCAGATTTGATCATCTCAGGCTTAATAAAGTGTGGCTTACCTATCGCAGCAACTACAACATCAGCATCATTGATTAGATCAGTTAAATTCCTAGTTGCAGAATGAGCTAACGTTACAGTCGCATCAATATTTTTTTGTGATAACAGAATAGATAGTGGCCTTCCAACTGTTGAACCCCTACCAATTATTAAAACTTTTGCTCCTGATAAATTAACTTTGTATTCAGACAATAATGCCCAAATTGCCTTGGGTGTGCATGGAATGATTGAGTTCTTTGATAAAACTAAATTTCCTAAATTAAATGGATGTAAGCCATCAGCATCTTTATTTGGGTCAATCTTCGATAAAACATTTTGAACATCAATTGATGCAGGTAGCGGTAATTGGACAATAAAACCTGTGCACTTTGGATCCTTATTTAACTTCTCAATCGCTGCAATAATTTCATCCTCTGAAGAAGTGGTTGGTAAGTTAACTTTGATCGAACTTATTCCAACCTCTGAGCAATCGCGATGCTTGCCATCAACATAAGCGACCGAACCTGGGTCATTGCCAACTAAAATTGTGCCTAAACCTAATTCTTTTTTTGAACTTTTTAGGTTGACAGAAATCTGATTCTTTATAGTTTCTGCAGATTTTCTGCCATCAATTATTGTTGCGCTCATACTTCAAGCCTACCCTTGCTTTACTTTTTTCTTAAATAAGAGTGGAAATATGTACAAAAGTAATAGTGCTAGCAATAATTGACCTGCAACGACTGCCGACATAATTAGTGGATTAACTCCTACTGGAGACATATTTTCAGAAAGTAATGAACCAGAGCTTAGCCAAGCGGCTAATGCAAAAAATATAATTGAAATTGCTATAAATCTAATCTTTAATTGTCTAGCGCTTCTTGTATCTAATTTAACTCTTTTGATGAGATTTATGTTTACCATTCCTATGGCTAATAGACAGATGGTAAACAAGGCTAGCCATGAATGCTTATCGGTCGGTAAAGCTGCTAGAACTGGGATAGCAGGAATTTCGCTCAATTCAAATACGAATGGAGAAATATAAGTTTCTCTACCTAATGAAAACCCTACCCCGAGCAAATAACTTAGCGTTGCAAAAAAAAGATTGGGTAAATACAGTACTTGTAATAGAACTAGTAGAATTCCTCCTAGTATTCCTGGTTGAATAACAATTGTTAAATTCTTTGCAGTAGTAAAATTCAGCGCTAGTGATAACGTAAAAACTAATCCACTAACTCCTAATAAAACCAAGAACATACTAAAAGGTAACTTGATTAAATTTTCGATCCTTTTAGTAGAAGTAGCCATGATCAAAATTATTAATAAGATTGGTATGCTTCTAAGCCAATCAATTTTGACTTGGGAATTTATGGAAACTAAGGCCAGAATTGTATATAGGAGTAAATAGTTAATAATAAAATACGCTCTACTAGTTTTACGATTACCCAATATTTCGTTTGCTCGATTAAAACCATTTTTAATTGCTAGCCATGGAAAAATCACAGCTCCTATTGGTAAATAAGAAAGGTATCCATTCACTTCATTGCTTAAA
The DNA here is from genome assembly GCA_035441405.1 of Candidatus Nanopelagicus sp. Classification (GTDB taxonomy): domain Bacteria; phylum Actinomycetota; class Actinomycetes; order Nanopelagicales; family Nanopelagicaceae; genus Nanopelagicus. The sequence continues at coordinate 7,241 of DAOROF010000003.1, read as the reverse complement.
ATGTTAAAGGGAGTTAGGTGCGTACCAAGCCATAGCCAAACTGCAGCTCGCATAGGGTCCGAAGTTGTCCCATAGGTACTTCCGGCTGTTGCCCAAGCAAATAAAGTTATAAAAGCTATTGGAAATATAATTATAAGAACTGATCTAATAACCTGTTGCAACGTCACATAAAAATTACGTGCAACCATTAATTTCCTATCTGCGATTTATCCATTCAATATCTTGCGCATCAAGTTAGCGGTTTCGCTTGGTGTTTTACCAACCGCAACACCGACAGCTTCGAGTGCTTCTTTCTTAGCTGTTGCTGTACCGGATGATCCAGAGACAATAGCTCCGGCATGACCCATTGTCTTTCCTTCTGGAGCAGTAAAACCTGCTACATATCCGACCACTGGCTTGGTGACATACTCTTTAATGAATTGTGCAGCTCTTTCTTCCGCATCTCCACCGATTTCGCCAATCATTACAATCGCTTTAGTCTCTGGGTCATCTTGGAATGCACGCAAACAATCAATATGAGTTGTGCCAATTATTGGGTCTCCCCCAATTCCAACGGCTGTTGTGAAACCAAAATCCCTTAGTTCATACATCATTTGGTAGGTAAGAGTTCCTGATTTTGAGACTAGCCCGATCTTTCCTGGTCCAGTTATATCGGCTGGAATAATTCCAAGATTAGTTTTACCTGGGCTAATAATTCCAGGGCAATTTGGACCAAGTATTTGTGTTTTGCCTTTACTAACTGAATAAGCGTAAAAAGCTGCAACATCATGAACTGGTATTCCCTCAGTAATTACAACAACAAGTGGGATTTCAGCATCAATTGCATCCACTACTGCTGCTTTTGCAAACTTTGGTGGAACAAAAACTACAGATGCATTTGCGCCAGTTACTTGCATTGCTTCTTTAACTGTATTGAAAACTGGAATTACAGCACCATCCATATCGGCAGTTTGCCCACCTTTTCCAGGAGTAACGCCACCGACAATTTTCGTACCAGCTTTTAACATTCGTTTTGTGTGTTTAGTACCTTCTGAACCAGTCATGCCCTGCACAATTACTTTAGTATTTTCATTTACAAATATAGCCATTATTTTGCCGCCAATTGTGCCGCTTTTGCTGCTGCGCCATCCATAGTATCTAATTGCTCAATAAGTGGGTGGTTTGCCTCGTTTAAAATTTTTCTTCCTAAGTCAACGTTATTACCATCTAGTCTTACAACTATAGGTTTAGTTGCTTGGTTACCTAGAATTTTAAGTGCTTGAACAATTCCATTTGCTACAGCATCACATGATGTGATTCCACCAAATACATTAACAAAAACACTTCTTACATCTTCATCGCTTAAAATAATTGATAGCCCGTTAGCCATTACTTCTGCAGAAGCACCGCCGCCAATATCTAAAAAGTTCGCAGGTTTTACGCCATACTTTTCACCTGCGTATGCCACCACATCTAATGTACTCATTACTAATCCAGCACCATTGCCGATAATTCCTACTTGACCATCTAGCTTCACATAATTTAAATCTTTTTCTTTAGCCAATGCCTCTAAAGGATTAGTTGAACCGTGGTCAATTAGACTCTCATGATCGGGGTGCCTAAAACTTGAATTGTCATCTAAGGTAACTTTGCCATCTAGTGCAATTATCTTGCCATCTGAGCTTTTTACCAACGGATTTATCTCCATTAAAGTCGCATCTTCTTTTACAAAAGCTTCCCAAAGTTTTATCAAGACCTCTGCGACTTGGTCAACTACTTCTGCAGGAAACTGTCCAGCCTTAATAATTTCGATTGCTTGCGACTTATCAATACCTATATTTGGATCAATTCCAACCCTAGCAAGTTTTTCTGGGGTCTTATGAGCAACTTCTTCAATTTCCATACCGCCAGCAACAGATGCCATTACTAAGAAATTTCTATTTGCCCTATCCAGTAAAATTGCTAAGTAATACTCAGATTCAATGGGTGCTGCTTGAGCAATCATTACTTTTTTAACAATATGGCCTTTGATATCCATGCCTAAAATTGCTTTTGCTTTTTCTTTTGCGTCAGAGGCGTTTTCAGCTAATTTAACACCACCAGCCTTGCCCCTGCCACCAATTTTTACTTGAGCTTTTACAACAACTTTTCCACCAATTTTTAAAGCAATTGATTCAGCTTCTTCGGGAGTTGTTGCAACTGCACCTTCAAGTACAGGAATTTGATGGGATTCAAATAGATCACGCGCCTGATACTCAAAAAGATCCAATTTATCTCCAGTCAATAATTTCTATAACAAGGTGGTAATAGTAATGAAATGATTGGAAATTTTATAATTTCTCAACTGGGGCATACCGCAATAGAAGTCTCTTGTGCCCAAATGAGCCAAAATCAATAGTTGCCTCTGCTCTATCACCTTCCCCGCTAACCTCAATCACCTTACCTAAGCCAAATGTGTCATGTGATACTCGTTCGCCAATTTCTAGTTTCATAGTCGTACTAGATTTACCAGTAGCTTTTGGTGCTGGAAAACTTCTTCTTACTGAGGATTTGCTTCTTAGCGTTGATTCTTGCGATTGATTCCACTCGATGACATTATCTGGAATTTCACTAATAAATCTTGAGGCGGCGTTGTAATTAGGAGATCCCCAGGCTGATCGGTACTCAGCTCTTGTAATAAAAAGGTTTTCTCTTGCTCTAGTTAACCCAACATATGCAAGTCGACGCTCTTCTTGTAATTCATCTGGATCATCTAAAGTTCGAGAGTGTGGAAAAATTCCTTCCTCCATACCAGTCAAAAAAACAGTCTTAAACTCTAATCCTTTGGCAGTATGCAATGTCATCATGGTTACAACTCCGCCATGATCTTCACCATCAGGAATCTGATCAGCATCCGCAACAAGTGAAACATTCTCTAGGAATCCAGAAAGTGATATATCTTCACCGTCTTCAACTTCACCCTCTTCATATTCAGTTGCTACCGCTACTAATTCCTCTAAATTCTCTACTCTAACTTCATCCTGAGGATCTTTACTATCTTGCAATTCTGAAAGTAGGCCAGACTGTTCCAAAACTGCTTGAGCTATTACCGATGGCCTAGTCTTTGCTTCTACAAGTGTTTGAATTGATTTAATCAGTTTTACAAATTCTTTGAGCGATAGTGCAGACTTTGGTGATATCTCTGCATTTTGATCAATTTCACATAATGTCTGCCAAAAAGTTAAATTCTTTTCTCGACTATGCTCTTCAATTTGATCTAAAGCTCTATCTCCAATGCCCCGCTTGGGCGTATTAATAATTCTTCGCATAGAGACTTCATCTTCAGGATTTACGACCACTCTCAGGTAGGCAAGGAAATCCTTTACTTCTTTGCGCTCATAAAACCTTACTCCCCCCACAACTTTGTAAGGAATCCCTACTCTAAGAAAGACTTCCTCAAAAACGCGGGACTGAGCATTTGTTCTATAAAAAATAGCGCTATCACCAGGATTTGATTTACCTAGGTCTTTTAATCTTGCAATTTCTCGAACGACAAAATCCGCTTCATCATGCTCGCTTTCGGCTACATAGCCATTAATTAAAGCTCCACTACCCGCATCTGACCAGAGATTCTTCTCTTTTCTACCCTCATTATTAGAAATAACAGCATTGGCTGCACTTAATATATTTTGAGTTGAGCGATAATTTTGTTCAAGTAAAATTGTTTTAGCATTTGGATAATCTGATTCAAATTGTAAAATATTTCTTATATTTGCTCCTCTAAATGCATATATAGATTGATCAGCATCTCCAACTACACATAATTCGGCAGGCGGAAAACCCTCACGGTCTGAGCCAACCAACTCTTTAATCAATATATATTGCGCATGGTTTGTATCCTGATATTCATCAACTAAAATATGCCTAAACCTTGATCGATATTTGGCTTTAATCTCTGGGAATCTTTGTAAAACTTCAACAGTTTTTGAAATTAAATCGTCGAAATCCAAAGAGTTAGCACTGGAAAGTCGCTTCTGATAAATCTCAAATACCTGTGCAACTATTTCATGAAAATGATCTTTGGTCTGATTCAAATAATCTGCCGGACCCATTAACTCATTTTTAGCTTGTGAAATAATGGATGCAATAGCCCTTGGCGCATAACGTTTTTCATCAATATTCATATCCCGCATAATCAAAGTTATTAACCTCAAAGAATCGCTTTGATCGTAAATTGTGAATGAATTTGTATAACCAAGTAATGACGCTTCTTTTCTTAAGATTCTGACACAGGCTGAGTGAAAGGTTGAAACCCACATTGACTTAGCCCTAGCTCCGACAAGCTCTGCCACTCGTTCCTTCATTTCACCAGCTGCCTTATTGGTAAAAGTAATTGCTAATACTTCAAAGGGTGCGGTGTTTCTTTCCGCTAACAGGTATGCAATTCTGCGAGTTAAAACTCTAGTTTTACCCGACCCTGCGCCTGCTACTACAAGTAGAGGCGATCCTTCGTGCTTTACCGCTGCTAATTGATTTGGGTTTAAACCATCAGTTAGCGCGGACATATTGCTAAGTCTATCGGTGGTTAAGACAAAGGGTTTTGCTGCGGTAATCTTGCTTCCAATGAAACCTTTAGAAGATAGCGAAATTGAACGTGTTCTTGTCGTTACAGCCCATCCAGATGATTGTGACTTTGGAGCCGCTGGCACGATTGCTTTATGGACAGCCAAAGGTATAAAAGTTTCCTACTGCATTTGCACAAATGGAGATCAAGGCGGGGAAGACCCAAATGTTCCTAGAGAAGATATGCCTAAAATTCGCCAGTATGAACAACGACAAGCTGGGCAAGCAGTTGGTGTAAGTGACATAACATTTTTAAATTACCGAGATGGTTGGCTTGTACCAACAATTGAACTAAGAAAAGACATTGTCCGACAAATTAGAATAAGTAAGCCTGATCGAATGATTATTCAGTCACCGGAACGAAACTGGGAAAGATTATTTGCTTCTCATCCAGACCATATGGCGGCAGGAGAGGCTGCTATTCAAGCGGTCTACCCTGATTCTCGTAATCCATTTGCTTTTGAAGATTTATTGAAGGATGAAGGTTTACAGCCTTGGCGGGTCAAGGAGGTTTGGGTTATGTCTTCTCAAAACCCTGATCACTTTGTTGATATCACTTCAACATTTGATAAAAAGATGCAGGCTCTTCATAGTCATGTTAGTCAAACTGCACATAATGAAAATTTAGAAAGCATGGTGCGAGAATGGGGTGAAAAAAACGCAGTAGCAAACAATTTACCAGCAGGTGCTATTGCTGAAGTTTTTAAAATTGTTAATACAAATTAACGAACTCTTACTCGTTCAATAGCTATTTTGCGTTTTGGTGATCCTTCAGATTTACCATCAATAACTCCGTCTTTTGCAACAGCCTTAACAATTTCCAGGCCTTTTATTACTTTGCCCCAAATTGTGTAATTAGGTGGCAATGTTGAGTCGTTATAAACAATAAAGAATTGACCTCCATTACTCATATTTTCCGAATTCCAAACACCTACAACTCCGGTTGAGTAATTACTTTCACTATTTATTGGCAAATTTTCGTTGTCATACTCAAAGCTTGGTGCGCCCATTCCAGTGGCGGTTGGGTCCCCACAATGAAGTAAATAGCTTTCGGAAGTAGTCAAGCGATGGCATAAGGTTTGATCAAAATAGCCACCTTTTGCAAGCGCTGACATTGCAGCGACTGTTACTGGAGCATTTGCTCCAAAAGCTTCAATTACTATGTCTCCACAATTTGTTGAAATATTAAACAATTTATTTCTGTATGGACCTTTTACTTCTGGCGGCAAAATATTTTTTACGATGTGCCCTTTTGCCTTAGTTGCCTTACAGTTTAATTTAAATGGCTTATCCTTAGGTGCTGCTACTGCGGTGGAGGAATAGATTGAAGAAAATGCAAAAATAGCTAAAGAGAAGATAGCTATTTTGGTTTTAATCACGTCCTAAGTTTAATCAACAAGTATCAAATCCCCAACAAAAAATAGGCGGAATCTACTATTACAACCGAACTTTAAGAACTTTCACAGATTATTAAGGTTTTACAACTATTTCTACACGCTGAAACTCTTTCAATTCTGAGTAACCACATGTGGCCATAGATCTCTTAAGTGCACCAAATAAATTCATTGAGCCATCTGATGTATTTGATGGGCCAGTCAAAACCTCGCCCAAGTTTCCAACTGTTCCTACCTTTACCCTGTTTCCTCTTGGTAGCTCAGCATGATGTGCCTCTAATCCCCAATGCCAGCCTTTACCTGGTGCATCAGATGATCTTGCTAAGGGTGATCCCATCATGATCGCATCAGCACCACATGCAATTGCTTTTGCAATCTCACCACTTGAACTTACTGAGCCATCGGCAATTACATGTACATATCTACCGCCAGATTCATCCAAGTAATCTCTTCGCGCTGAAGCAACCTCAGCCACTGCAGAAGCCATTGGTACTGAAATTCCTAAAACAGTTTTTGTTGTGTGAGCAGATCCACCACCGAATCCCACTAATACACCAGCTGCTCCTGAACGCATTAAATGAAGTGCCCCTTGCGCGGTTGCACAACCACCAACAATTACTGGTACATCTAACTCATAAATGAATTTTTTTAGATTTAAAGCAGTTGAGTTATCAGATACGTGTTCTGCAGAAACGGTAGTTCCTCTAATAACAAAAATATCTACACCAGCATCAATAACAGCTTTATGAAATTCAACAGTGCGCTGTGGTGAGAGTGCTCCAGCAACAGTTACTCCCGCTGCTCTTATTTGTGCAATTCTCTCTTTAATTAGAGTGGGCTGAATTGGCGCAGAATAAATCTCCTGCATTTTTTTAATTGCTTTATCCTCTGAAAGTTTTGCCATATCTGATAGTTGTTTCTCAGCATCTTCATATCGTGTCCAAATACCTTCAAGATTTAAAACACCAAGTCCGCCTGCTTGACCAATCGCGATTGCTGTAGCTGGTGAGACAACTGAATCCATAGGAGCTGCAAGGAATGGTAGATCAAATTTATATGCATCAATCTGCCAGGAAATAGATACTTCCTCTGGATCGCGGGTTCTCCTAGATGGAACTATTGCAATATCATCAAATGAGTAAGCGGCTTTCGCTCGCTTTCCTGGACCTATCTCAATATCGGACATATAACCAATCGTATCTGTTTAGATAATTTGAATGAAATTTAAGTGAGCAAGTCCCAAGCTCTTACACCACCTGCAACGCC
>DAOROF010000002.1:0-37423 GCA_035441405.1 Candidatus Nanopelagicus sp. | reverse complement strand
GCTGGCTTGAGAAGCCAGAGTCCTAGGCCACTAGACGACGGAGCCGTACGGTAAATCTTAAATCGCTGGGGTACCAGGACTCGAACCTAGACAGGCTGAACCAGAATCAGCAGGGCTACCAATTACCCCATACCCCAATATTTAATTTTAAGCAGTTAAAGAATACCCTGCGTTAAATTTATTTGGAAATTACCGCCTTTATTCGCGCAATTGAACGCTCTTTCCCTAATAACTCCAATGACTCAAAAAGCGGTGGCGAAATATGAGATCCAGTAACCGCTATTCGGATTGCGCTGAAGGCAATACGAGGTTTTAGTCCTAAATCTTCAATTAAGGCAATACGAAGCACTTCCTCGATTTTCTGGTGTGTCCAATCAGTTAAATTTTCAACTTTGGCAAGGGCTGTAGATAAAACTTTTTGCGATGAATCATCTAATAACTTAGGTAACTCTTCAGGATCTACTGAGAAATTCTTCACAAATAAGAAGTTAAGCATTTGAGGAATTTCAGATAATTTCACAATACGCTCCTGGATTATTGGTAATGCAGATTTAACAACATTAATCTCTTCGGGAGTTCCAGAAATTACCTGACTTTTTATTAGGAATGGTATTGACCACTCTAGGAACTTATCAATATCTAGCGCTCGAATTTTATCGCCATTGATTGCCTCGAGTTTTTTCATATCAAACCTTGCTGGACTACTGTTAACGCGCTCAACTGTGAATAACTCAACAAGTTCTTGCATAGTTATATTCTCTTTATCATCTCCTGGGGACCAACCTAGTAATGCTAGGTAGTTACAAATTGCCTCTGGCAGGAAACCTTGCTCTCGATACCAAGCAATCGAAACTTCCCCATTGCGTTTTGATAATTTTGCATTGTCTTGCCCCATAACAAATGGAAGGTGGGCAAACAAAGGATAATCTTTAGGATCAACACCCATCGCTTGATAAACTCGAATTTGTCTTGGAGTAGATGAGAGTAAATCCTCGCCTCTCAAAACATGTGTAATTTTCATTAAGATGTCATCTACGGCGACAGCTAATGTGTATAAAGGTGAACCGTCTGCACGTGCTAACACAAAGTCTGGAACAAATTCATGCTCAAACTTAACTTCACCACGGATTAAATCTACAAAAGTAGTTTCGCCCTTTGGCATTCGCATTCGTACAACTGCTTTGCGGCCCTGACTTTTATAACTACTAATCTGCTCATCACTTAAGTCACGGCATTTTCCATCATAACCAGGAGCTTTATTATTTTTCATCTGCTCCTGGCGACGAGCTTCTAACTCTTCTGAACTACAGTAACAATAGTAAGCATCACCTTGATTAATAAATTTTTGCGCCCACTCAGCATATATATCTAATCTTTGCGATTGTAGGTAAGGACCTAAATCTCCACCTACCTCAGGACCTTCATCCCAATTAAGCCCAAGCCATTTAAGTGTTTCAATTGCAGCTTGAATATATTGGTCAGTAACTCTTTCAGTATCTGTATCTTCGATCCTAAATATTAATTTTCCACCTGTATGTCTAGCGTAAGCCCAATCAAATAATGCAGTTCTAATATTGCCAACATGTAGATCGCCAGTAGGTGAAGGTGCGAATCTCACGCGAACTTGAGAATTAGTTGGCACGAGATGACACCTTGTTTGTTAAAGTACCTAAGCCATCAATCGATATTGAAATCGTTGACCCAGCTGGCATTGGTCCTATTCCCGCAGGAGTACCTGTCAAAATAACATCACCAGGTAATAGAGTCATCACATTTGTAACGAATTCAATAATCTTTGGCACTTTAAATATCATTTCAGAAAGTATAGATGACTGTTTAATTTCTCCATTTAATGTAGCACTTATTTTCTGATCACCCGGAATAAACTCTGTTTCGATCCATGGACCAAGTGGACAGAAAGTGTCAAAACCTTTGGCTCTGGTCCATTGACCATCTTTTTTCTGCAAGTCCCGTGCCGTCACATCATTGGCTAATGTATAACCAAAAATAACATCGGTTGCTTTCTCCGCAGGAACTTCTTTACAAATTCTACTTATAACAATTGCTAGCTCTGCTTCATGGTCCACGCGTTCGCTCATTTTTGGCCAGATTATTGTTTCATTAGGGCCAGTTACTGCAGTATTTGGTTTAATAAATATTATTGGTTCAGTTGGGACTACAGAATCCATTTCAGCAGCATGGTCTGCATAATTTTTTCCTATACAAACAACTTTACTCCTGGGGATGACCGGTGCTAATAATTTTACTTCAGATAATTTAACTGTCTTATCTTGTGGGACTATTCCTGCGTATATTGGATCCCCTCGTAATACTAAAATTACTTCTTTATCATTTAGTATTCCAAAGAGTGGATCAGTACCAAAACCTAATTCTGATGGAGCTGAGAACCTAACAATACGCATTAGGTCATCTTACAACTGATCAGTTGCCTTTCCTGATTCTGCAATTCTCTCTGCCAATACAGTGGCAATTCGATGCCTTCTACCTGAAGGCCTTTCTGCTGTTAGTTTCCAGCCTGGAACAATTATTGTGCTGCCAGGTATTGGCACACGTCCTAAATGCTTTGCAATGAGTCCACCAATTGAATCAACATCTTCGACTTCGTCTTCGGTAAATTTAGTCTCAAATTGCTCGGCAAAATCTTCAACGTGAAGTCGAGCCGAAATTCTTGCTTTATTTTCGTCCAACCATTCTATTTCTTCTGTTTCATTATCGTCATATTCATCAGATATTTCGCCAACAATCTCCTCTAATATGTCTTCAATTGTAATAATTCCTGCAGTTCCACCATATTCATCAACAACTATTGCCATGTGTATCTGGTCGCGTTGCATTTGTTTAAGCAAGTCATCAGCGGTTTGACTCTCAGGAACAAATGTTGCTTTACGTAGGTGTTCCTCAACTTTCTCACTTAATTCCGAGTTGGGATTATCATGAACTCTCTTAGCTAAATCCTTAACATAAGCGATACCTACAACATTATCTAAGTTATCTGCTATGACTGGAATGCGCGTAAACCCTGAGCGAAGCGCTAACGATAATCCTTGTCGAACAGTTTTATCTGCCTCTATCCAGACCATTTCTGTTCTGGGCACCATTAATTCTCGAACTAAAGTTTCACCGAGATCGAAGACTGAATGAATCATTTCGCGTTCTGATTCCTCAACAAACCCACTCTCACTTGCTTGATCTACCATGTCTCTAAATTCAGCTTCTGTTGAAAAGGGACCAGATTTGAATCCTTTGCCAGGGGTAATGGCATTTCCAATACCTATTAAAAGTGTTGTTAGTGGGCCTAATAATTTCGATAATAAGACAGCTGATGTAATTGCCGGGCGCGCCCACTTAATTGCATGTTGTTTACCCAATGTCCGTGGTCCAACTCCCACGACGACATACGAAATTGCAACCATTAAGGAAATTGCACCAAATAAGGCTAACGCTTTATTAGAGTTTTGTTCAACAAAAAAAGTTGCGACCAAAGCGGTAGCGGTTAGTTCACAGGTTTTTCTTACTAATAGAATTACATTTAAAAACCTAGCAGGATTTTCAACAAAGTTTTCAAAGCGCTTTTTATACTTTGGCTTAGATTCGACTATTTCTTCAATAAGTAGACGAGAAAGAGATGTCAGTGCTGATTCACTTCCTGCCAAAAATCCAGCAACAAGAAGAAGAAAAATAATTAGTAACAGAGTTCCAATACTCATTTAAGTGCTCTCCATTGATTAAGGAAATCTTCCTGCATTTTGAACATAACTAATTCATCTTCTATCTCTTCGTGATCAAATCCGAGTAGATGAAGCACACCATGAACCGTCAGTAGTTCAATTTCTAGGTCAGTAGATTGTTTCCCATTTTTTGCTGCAAACTCTGGACACAAAACTATGTCCCCAATAATTCCAGGACCATTTGAAGCGCTGTCTGGCTTAATCTCATCCATCGGGAAAGACATTACATCTGTTGCGCCTGAGAGATTCATCCACTTCTGGTGAAGTTCTTCCATTTCAATCTCGTTAACAATTCGAATTCCTAGCTCTGAATCAGGATGTATGCCTAATTTAGTCAAAGAAAAGTCAGCTAGTGAGATCAGGCGTGCCTCATCTAATTGATAATTAGTTTTATTCTCCAAATCTATCTTCATATCTGCTACTCAAAATGAGTAATTAGCGATCACCTTTTCCGCTTCTTATTGGAAATGTTGATTTTGAAATATTCTCATCCCAATTTCCATAAGCTGTAACTATTTCACCAACTAGCCTATTTCTTACAACATCTTCTGCTGTTAGATAAATGAAGGATATATCCTCAACTTCTTTTAGTATGTCTGGCACAATTTTTAATCCAGATTGTGAATTATTTGGTAAATCTACCTGAGTTATGTCGCCGGTAACTACCATTTTTGATCCAAAGCCTAATCTAGTAAGAAACATTTTCATTTGCTCAGCAGTTGTATTTTGTGCTTCATCAAGAATTATAAAGGCATCATTTAAGGTTCTACCACGCATATATGCAAGTGGAGCAACCTCGATAATTCCAGAGGTCATTAATCTAGGGATAGCATCTTGATCAATCATGTCGTGAAGCGCGTCAAAAAGTGGCCTAAGATAAGGATCAATTTTTTCGTGCAAAGTTCCAGGCAGAAAACCCAATCTCTCACCGGCCTCAACTGCTGGCCTAGTCAGAATAATTCTATTAACTTGCTTTGCCTGTAGTGATTGAATCGCTTTAGCCATTGCTAAATATGTTTTTCCGGAACCAGCTGGACCAATTCCAAAAGTAATTGTGTTTGAATCAATTGCATCAACATATTTTTTCTGATTTGATGTTTTAGGTCGTATTGTCTTGCCGCGATTACTGAGAATATTTAATGATAGGACTTCAGCAGGGTGTTCGGATGGATCCTGGGTTAACATAGAGATAGATCTGCTCACCATGTCTACGTTTAAATTTTGACCTGAACGCAAAAGTGCGATTAACTCATTTATAAGTGTTGAGAATAAAGTTACTTTTTCGGCGTCGCCTTTTACATATATTTCATTTCCTCTTAAAGTAATTGATAGCTGAGGAAATTGCTTCTCAATAATTCTAAGGTAGGAATCATTTGGTCCGACAAGGGCAACCATAGGAAAATTGGTTGGTACCGTGATTACTTTGGGGTCCATTAATCTAATTCTATATTTAACCGGGCGGCCAGGCGAATGTTCGGCCACCTAGTAGATGTAAATGAGCGTGGAAAACAGACTGACCAGCACTTTCTCCCGTATTTATATTGGTTCGGTAACTGTCAATCCCAAATTCCCTGGCAACGCTAGATGCCATATCGAAAATTTCACCCACCAGTGCCAAATCAAATTCTGCAACTTTGGCCATATTTTCAAAATGTTGGTTGGGAATAACTAATACATGTATTGGTGCTTGTGGGGAGATATCTTTAAAAGCAGTAACTCGATCTGACTTTTTCACTATTTCAGCCGGAATCGACCCAATTACAATTTTACAAAATAGACAATCCATTATTACCACCTACCAATTTTAGTTTGTAATGCAGACATAGCCGCAAAACCAGCATGTGCAGAACGAAGGATAGGAGTACCCAATCTGACTACGGTTGCATTAATAGATGAGAACAGTTGAAGCTCCTCCTCTGTTATTCCCCCTTCTGGGCCAACTATCAGATATATTCTATCTAAATTCACCGGTAATGATATTTCACTGAATTTTTCTTTTGCAGATTCATGAAAAACTATTGCAAATCCTGTTTTTATCTCATTAAGAATCTCATTAGTGCTCATCTGATTATCAACTATAGGTAATCTAAATCTCTTTGACTGCTTACAGGACTCCTTAACTGTAATCATCCATTTTTCGCGCGAATCTGATTGCCACTTGCTAATTGAACGCTGCGAACTCCAAGGGATGATTCGATCAGCACCCGAAACCGTAACCAGCTCAAGCATTTCCTTAATTCTGTCTGACTTTGTAAAGGCTTGGACTACTACCAATTCCGGTTTTTCTGCATGAGTTTCACCTGTATTTTCTACTCTTATTGCAAGAGATTTCTTACTAATCTCCGATATAGGTCCTGATATCCATTTTCCGTGACCATCAGATACATAAACTAATTCTCCAACAGATAATCTTAAAACTTTTATTGCATGATGAGCTTCCTCATTTTCAATACTTTGTATACTTTCAGTACTTATTTTATCGACGAAAAATAAATTAGACACTATTTAAAAACTCTTTTAACTTTATCAAAGAAACCTTGGTCTTCATTAGTGTTTATTTTTACTTTATCTGGACCCTCGTTACGAATATCAGCAATTTTCTTCAATAATTCACTTTGCTCCTTACTCAACTTCATCGGGGTTAATACTTGTATATGAACTATTAAATCTCCCCGCCCCGATCCTCTTAGTTTTGTAACCCCTAAGCCTCTTAGTAAAACAACTGAACCGCTTTGGGTGCCTTCTTTAATTTCAATTTCTTGTTTTCCGTCTAATGTATCAATGAAAACTTTAGTGCCGAGTGCAGCTGACGTCATAGGAATTGAAATTGAAATGTGTAGATTGTTTTCTTCCCGAATTATGTATTCATGTGGAATCTCAACAATTTCAACATAAAGATCACCGGGGGATCCGCCACCAGGACCTACTTCTCCCTGACCATTTAATTGAATACGGTTTCCAGTTTCAACGCCTGCAGGTATTTTTATAGGAATGCTTTTTTTAGCTCTAACTCGACCGTCGCCAGCACACTCACCGCAAGGATCGGAAATGATAGAACCAAATCCCTGACAACTGTTACATGGACGGCTAGTCATTACCTGGCCCAAAATAGATCTAGCAACTTGTTGAGTTTCTCCCCTACCTTTGCAAACATCACATGTTCTTGGCTTGGAGTTGTTTGCACATCCTGATCCATTGCATCTACTACAGATAACTGCTGTTTCTACGTTTAGTTCACGATCGCAACCAAATGTCACTTCTAATAGATCCACTTCAACTCTAATTAAGGCATCTTGCCCTGGTCGATTTCTTGGCCGAGGACCACGCTGTTGTCCGCCTCCAAAAAATGCATCCATAATGTCACTAAATCCAAATCCGCCACCACTACCGAAACCACTAAACCCATTACCACCTAAGTCATAATTCTGACGCTTTTCTGGATCACTTAAAACTTCGTAGGCAGCAGTAATTTCCTTGAACTTTTCTGCCATCTTCGGGTCTGGATTCACATCTGGGTGGTAGCTACGCGCAAGTTTTCTATAAGCTTTTTTAATTTCATCGAAACTTGCGTCACGGTCAACACCTAGAATTTCATATAATTCTGACATAAGGCTATTTATTCTCTGTTAAGAATCGACCAACATAATTTGCAACGGCATTTACTGCACTAATAGAGGATGCGTAATCCATTCTAGTAGGACCTAATATTCCTAGTGCACCAACTTCGGCATAACCCACAGTAACAAGGCTAGTATTTTTGAAACTCTTCTCACTTTGCTCATCTCCAATTTTGACTCTCACTGAGGAATTAGATCCTGAAAGTAACCTCAATAAAACTACTTGCTCCTCTAGGGATTCTAAAATAGATTGCATGCTATTAGAAAGATCCTGATTAGCTCGGGCCAGATTAGAAGTTCCTGCATAAACAACTTTTTCTTCAGGATGTTCAATTGCCATTTCAATTATAGTGGTAATTATTACTACCACATTAGATTTATCATTACCAGAATAGTTATTAATTACTCCCTCTAAGGTACTTGCCACATTTGAAAGTGATTGCCTTGCAATTCTATTATTTAACTTTTTATGCAAGTCTGCTAGTGAGCCCTCTGTGATATCAAATGGAAGTTCCACCATTCTTTGCTCAACTCTTCCGGTATCTGTGATTAATATGACCATTAATCTAGAACTATTTAAAAGAACTAATTCTATGTGTCTTACTTTTGCTTTAACTAGTGAGGGATATTGAACAACTGCAACCTGTTTGGTGACTTGTGCTAGTAATTTAACAGTCCTAGAAATAACATCATCCAAGTCAGTTGCTCCGTCAAGGAAATTTTCAATTGCTTTCCTTTCGGGATTTGACAGTGGTTTGACCTCTGATAGTTGATCTACAAAAACTCTATAGCCTTTATTTGTTGGAATTCGGCCCGCACTTGTGTGCGGCTGAGTAATTAAACCAGCATCTTCCAGCACAGCCATTTCATTTCTAATTGTTGCAGGCGATACACCTAGTCCTGAGCGAGTTGCAAGAGTTTTAGATCCAACGGGTTCTTCAGTTGCCACATATTCATCAACAATGGCCTTAAGAATCTTAAGTTGTCTGCCTTGCATACTTTTACTCATATGCCAACGCTACTACAAGAGGATTTCTCGGACTATTCGATCAGCAATGAGCCTGCCATTTAAGGTCAATGTAGCTCTGCCATTTTGCCAGTCCGATTGATTAAGATGACCAGTTTTTACATACGTGGATAGATCCTGAATTTGCTGGTTATTCAAACTTTTAGTTTCAATTCCACTTGTTAATCTAATTGAAAGCATTAATCGCTCACTTTCAATTTGCGAAGCTTGCAAAATCTCAGAGTCTTGAATCGGCAATTCATTTTTTTGTATTTTTTCCTTATAACTGTTGGGATGCTTCACATTCCAAAATCTCTCACCATTAATATGTGAATGCGCTCCGGGACCTATCCCCCACCAATTTTCTCCATTCCAGTATGAAAGATTGTGTTGGCTTTTTGAGTCATTCTTTGCCCAATTACTTAACTCATACCAGTGAAATCCTGCAGTAGAGAAGGATTTGTCTGCCACTAAATACTTTTCGGCAGTCAAATCATCATCTATTTGTTCGATCTCGCCTCGTTTAATTTGAGCCGCTAGTTTAGTTCCCGGCTCTACTATTAAGGCATATGCAGATATATGAGAAATCGGAAGAGATAGCGCAGAATCAATTGATTGTTTCCAATCTTGCATGCTCTCTCCTGGTGTGCCATAGATTAGATCAACTGAAATCTCATTAAACCCTAATTCTTTTGCCCAACCGGTAACCTTTGGTAGATTCTCAGGATTGTGAGTTCTATCTAAAGTTTTTAGCACATGCGGTACTGCAGATTGCATTCCAAATGAAAGTCTATTTATTCCAACATCAAGAAATTGACTCAACTTATCTTTATCAACTGAGTCTGGATTAACCTCTAGTGTAATTTCAGCGCTGTCAGCTAAGTGAAAATCTGATTTAATTTTATTGATTACTTTTCCGATATCTAATGGCTGCATCAAGGATGGAGTTCCACCACCAAAAAATATAGAACCCACTGTTATATCTTGGCCTATTTTATTTTTTGCTAAATCTATTTCCTGATTTGCTAAATCAATATAGGCACTTGAAATCTCATTTACACCTGATGTAATCTTAAGTTCAGAAGGTGTATAGGTATTAAAGTCGCAATATCCGCAGCGCTTACTGCAGTACGGTATATGTATATAAAATGCCAGTTTCAATTATTTCTTCTTTTCACTCGCTTTATCTGAATCGGTAGTTAATGCTGCAATAAATGCCTCTTGCGGAACCTCAACTCGCCCAACCATTTTCATTCGCTTTTTACCCTCTTTTTGCTTCTCTAAAAGTTTACGTTTTCTAGTGATATCACCGCCATAGCATTTAGCTAATACATCTTTCCTGATAGCCCTAATATTTTCCCGAGCAATGATTTTGGCACCGATTGCTGCCTGAATTGGTACTTCAAACTGTTGACGTGGAATTAGTTCACGTAATTTTCCTGTCATTGATACCCCATAGGCATATGCTTTGTCGCGGTGAACTATTTGACTAAATGCATCAACTTTCTCACCCTGTAAGAGAATATCTACCTTAACTAAATCTCCTGCTTCTTCAGCAATTGGTTCATAATCCAAAGAGGCATATCCTCGGGTTCTAGATTTTAACTGGTCAAAAAAATCAAAAACTATTTCAGCTAAGGGCAGGGTATAGCGAATTTCTATTCTATCCTCAGAGAGATAATCCATTCCTTTTTGCACGCCTCGTCGCTGCTGGCATAGCTCCATTATTGTTCCAATAAACTCACTTGGAGCTAAAATAGTTGCCTTAACGATTGGTTCCATAACCTCTGCAATTTTTCCATCCGGATATTCTGACGGGTTTGTAACAACTAATTTTTTTCCATCATCTAATGTAACGTTATAGACCACGCTTGGAGCTGTTGAAATTAGAGTTAATCCTGCTTCTCGTTCTAATCTTTCTCGCACAATCTCCATATGAAGTAGACCTAAGAATCCACACCTAAATCCAAAGCCAAGTGCTGCTGATGATTCTGGTTCAAAAACTAAAGCTGCATCATTTAGTTGTAATTTATCAAGCGCCTCGCGCAGCATTGGATACTCAGCACCATCTAGTGGGAATAGACCAGAGAAAACCATTGGTTTTGGATCTTTATATCCTGCTAACGCTTTTTTTGCTGGATTGTTATATGTAGTTACGGTATCGCCTACTCGAGATTGTCTAACGTCCTTTACGCCAGTAATTAGATAACCGACTTCGCCAACACCAAGGCCATTACTAGCCATTGGCTCAGGTGAAATTACGCCAACTTCTAACATTTCATGGCGCACTCCTGTTGAGTACATTTGAATTTGATCTCTTGGGGATAGGTGGCCATCTACAACTCTTACATATGTAACAACACCCCGATATGAGTCATAAACAGAATCAAAGATTAATGCTCGAGTAGCGGCTTTCGGATCGCCAACTGGCGGTGGAATTTGTTTCACAATTTGATCCAATAGAACTTCGACACCTTCACCAGTTTTGCCAGATACACGCAAGCAATCTTCTGGTTTACAGCCAATCAGGTTAGCAAGTTCTACAGCAAATTTCTCGGGTTGGGCGGCAGGTAGATCAATCTTGTTTAACACTGGAATTATTGTTAAATTATTTTCCATTGCTAGATAAAGATTTGCCAAAGTTTGAGCTTCAATACCTTGAGCACAATCGACAAGAAGAATTGCACCCTCACAGGCAGCTAGAGATCTTGAAACTTCATAAGTGAAATCAACATGGCCTGGCGTATCAATCATATTCAAAATGTAATCTTGATTATCTATCCCAGATCTCCATGGCAATCGCACTGCCTGGCTTTTAATTGTGATTCCACGCTCTCGCTCAATATCCATTCGATCTAAATACTGTGCGCGCATATTTC
The DNA here is from genome assembly GCA_035441405.1 of Candidatus Nanopelagicus sp. Lineage (GTDB taxonomy): Bacteria > Actinomycetota > Actinomycetes > Nanopelagicales > Nanopelagicaceae > Nanopelagicus. Next base: position 26,172 of record DAOROF010000002.1, on the reverse strand, counting down.
TATCTTCTACAACGCCAGTAATTCCAAGCATTCGATCAGCAAGTGTGGATTTACCATGATCAATATGTGCAATTATGCAAAAATTTCTTATCTGTTCAGGTTTGGTTGCAGCAGGCTGCGGAGATTTAGCAATTGAAATAGCAGGCATCTATGCCTTAAAAAAGTCTAAGAAATTAACGAATACCAGCTTTGTTGGCCAATTTAGCCAGCGCTGATTTTTTGTTTGCTGCATTGTTAGCATGAATTACACCTTTTGAAACAGCCATATCTAATGAACGAGAAGCATCTCTGAATTCAGATTTAATCTTTGCAGCATCACCAGCAACTACTGCTTCACGGAATTTACGAATAGCAGTACGAAGAGCAGAACGGTAAGCCCGGTTTCGATCCTGTGCCTTGTTGTTGGTACGGATTCGCTTAATCTGAGACTTAATATTTGCCACTTGGGATTACCTTTTCTCGTTTAGTTTGAAACTTATTTCAAGATCGCAAGGGTATCAGCGCTAGTCATTACGCTCAAACTGAGCCTTATTATCGAGTTCCTCTTGCTGAAGATACGGTCATTAGAGCCCTTTCAAGGGCATATTTAGGATCTGCAGCCGCCCCCTTAATATCAGCATCAAGGGCAGCTAGCGCAATCACTGCTTTTGATAATCCACTTTCACTCCAACCAGATAATTGACGCCTAGCCTTTTCAATTTGCCAAGGTGGTAAAGCAAGAGAGGAAGCTAATTCGTAGGGATTAAGCCCCTTAGAACTTCCTGATACCTTTGCAAGAGTCCTAAATGATGAAGCTAAAGCACTAACGATTAATACTGGATCTGTTCCTGTTGCAAGTGCATTACGTAAACTTATTAGCGCTTCTGCAGTTCTGCCATCAACCACCGCATCTGCTACATCAAACCCAGTACTTTCCACTCTTCCCTGCTGGTATTTTGCTACATCATCCTGATCAATAGTTTTTTGAAGAGCAACATCAGATGCAAGTTGAGAACATGCTGCGCCTAGTTCACGTAAGTCACTTCCTAAAGAATCTATCAATGCCTGAACTGCCTCAGTAGTAATTTTTCGCCCTAACACTTTAAATTCACTCCGGATAAACTCCGCTTTTTCACTATCTTTTTTAATTGCTTCGGCAGAAAATACTTCAGGCTGAAGCTTTTTAACCTTATCTATTAATCCTTTACCTTTTACCCCACCTTTATGCCAAAGTACTAAAAGTAAATTACTGTCTTCATCTTCTAAATAAGCCAGTACTTCATCAGCACATTCGGCGGTTAAATCCTGAGTATCTCTAATAACAACAATACGCTGGTCACCAAATAAAGAAGGAGCTAGTGAATCAGTTATCACTCCAACCTCTAACTCATCTGCGTGCAAATTAGAAATCTGTGCATTAGGAAATCTTGAACTAACATTAGTAATCACACGGTCAGCTAATAGTGCTTCTGGTCCTTGAATTAATACTAACCCCACCTGATTTTCCACCATTCTTTGCCGACAACCCTGATCTTATTGGTTGATATAACAGATATGCCACCAGATTGATCAGTGCGCCAAACTTTTGCGCCTCTATTGGCTAATTCATTGATGAATTTTCCATCAGGATGGCCATAAGAATTCCCCTCACCAACACTGATAATCGCGACTTTTGGATTCAGTATCTCCAGCATAGGTAGATATTGATAGGCAGAGCCATGATGAGAAACTTTTAAGACATCCACCTGAGTGAGTAATCCTGATTTATAGATAGCTTCCTGTACCTCAGGTTCGATATCGCCTCCGGAAAAGAGTGAAATATTATTATTCTTTATTAGCACTGAGATGCTGGAATTATTGACTCTTGATCCATCCCCTGGAAGCTTATTGAACTCATTGACTTGCCTTTGTGGCCATAAAACTTGAATGTTTGTGTTATTACTATCAAAGAAATAGCGATCTCCTGCAAAAACGCTCTTTACTGTCTTTCCAGAAAGCTGCTTCATAACTACTTCATAAGCTGCCTCTGGTTCATACAAATTGGAAATCCATACTTCACCAATCACTCTATTTTCTAGAACAGCTGAAATAGCACCCACATGATCGGCGTGGAAGTGAGTCAAAATCAATAATGGTATCTCTCTTATTTTTAATGACTTCAGGCATTGATCAATTGCCTTTGAATCAGGCCCAGTGTCAATAACAATGGCAGACTTTTTTCCTAAGTTAATTACTAAGCCATCACCTTGTCCAACATCACAATTAACTATTTGCCACCCCTTACCAGGCCAAGAAGAGGTTGTCACTACAACTTGTGTAATCATGATGATTAGCAACAGACTTGCAAGTTTTCTTCTGCCTGTAAAAATCATTACAAGCAAAAGGAAAATACCAAGTAGGGCAACTTTTGTGTTAGAAAAGTATAAAGATGGAAAGTCCGCCATTAAGTCGCTAGTAAAGACAATATAATTGGCTAAAAATGAGGCAATATTAAAAAGCACTTGCCCAATATCTGTAATTAGCGGTGTAATTATTGCACTTAAGAAACCTAAAACTGTAATTGGTGCAATTACTGGAGCAACTAAAATATTAGATGGAACCGTTGCCGAAGAAATCTCATTTGAAAGCAGAATAATTACTGGCAGGCAAAATAAAGTTGCACTTATTGGTATTGAAACCGCTTGTAATAGAAATTTTGGCTTTAAACTCAACTCAAACCTTTGCTCAAATCGTGGTGATAAGAACAAGATTCCAGCTGTGGCCAGTACTGACAAGGCAAAGCCAGGATCGATTGCCTGAAATGGATCAAGTAAAATAAGCATGGTAATTGCTGCCCCTAGAGATGGCACACCTAGTGACCTCTCACCGCGTATACGAGCTAACAGAATTACCAATGTCATTACTGCTGCTCGTAATACTGAGGGTGTGGGCCTTACTAAAAAGATAAACAAAAATAAAATGATTAAAACCAGTATTATTCTATTTCTTAATCTTTTGACAAAAAATTGCAAAAACCAAAGCAAAAAACTAGCGACTAAAACAAAATTAGCACCGCTAACTGCTGTTAAGTGCGAAAGCCCTACTTTTCGCATTTGTTCCTGAAACTCCTCACTTTGTAGTGAGGTATCACCTAGAACCAGGCCTGGTACTAATTGTGAGGACTTTGACCCATTTGATAAATCTCTAAAATCACTCCGAATTTTCTCTGTAGAATCAAATAGATTTCTGGATGGGCTTAATATAGAGACTGGATTATTTGCAATAGCAAGAGCTGCCACCTTTCTCTCTCTGGTTTCAATTATTCGAGCCGTAAACTTGATTTTTTGATCAATCATTAAGTTGACAGTTGATGGAAGCTTCACTCTAATCGGCAGATTTAACTTCATTTCATTAATCTTTGTTGTCTTCAAAAGCAGACTAAATTCATCATTGAGTCGATTTGAACCACTTATTTTTCCACTTTTTAATACTGGGTCAGTTCTGATTACCCCTTCAATGCTCACCGTGGTATTAAAATTGCTAACTAGATAGCTATTTTCTAATGTAGCTTGTTTTATCCACATCGCACATATCCCAATTACTACTGTAACTAGAATAATTCTTATACTTTTGTTCTGACTTAATACAATTAAAACAATTGCTGTCAGTACTAAAAGTACCCTTAAGTTAGGGAAAAACCCGGTGAATGCAACGGCTAGCCATAGAGTTATGCTGATTACAAATAGCGGTACCTCTAGAAGACTCGCAATAATCCCATTATCTCTTCGAATTTTGATCCGCCTAGTCCTGATATCTTTTTTAATTCATCAACAGAATTAATTCGACCCACTTTTACTCGATAATCAATGATTCTTTGGGCGGTAACTGGACCAATCCCAGGCAATGTATCAAGCTGAGCGATAGTGGCTCTATTAATATCAAGGGGATTATCAATTGTTACTTTTCTAGGTTTAGATTTTGATGAGTAGTTCTTGGTTGGGCCAACCAATATTTGCTCGCCATCAACCAAGACACGAGCCAGATTTATATCACTGATATCGACTCCTCTGAGTTGATTTCCAGCGGCTTTAATCGCATCTATAACTCTGGAGCCTTGTGGGAGCTGGTAGACACCTGGGTTTGTAACTTTGCCAGCAACATTTATTATCAGTTGTGTAGTGATGGTTTCAGCTGGGGTTGGGATTTCTATCAGTGCCTGACTTACTTGCTCTGTGGGCCTTGAATTAAAGTAGTAGAAGCTACCTAATCCAATCATGACTGCAAAAATAATGGATAAAGCGCGTTTTTGATCAGGAGTTATGTTTAATTCATTCATTCGCCTATTTAATATAAGAATTGATAATAATTTATTGAAGGTTATTATTTTGTGGAAAACTGGCAGTATTTACTGCATAAAGTAAAATTATAAATACATAAAGGCTTAAAGTAATTCTATTTTTCTTGCTAAGGCTCCTCCAACCATTGCATGTAATTTTGTGCCCTCTGGTAAATACTCCTCTGAAATTATCTCTCCTTGCTCATGGACTGCACTAACAAGATCGCCTCTATTAAATGGAATTATGGCCTTAATTTCAACTTTAGGCTTTGGTAGTGCTGCTTCAACAGCCCTTATGAGATTTTCTATGCCATAACCTGTACGAGCAGAGATTGCATATGCATTTGATTCTTTTCGCAAAATCTCCATCAGGACCTCTGGCGAAGCGACATCAGCTTTATTAACCGCAATTATTTCCATAATCTCACCACCCCCGATTTCATTTATTACCTCTCGAACAGCTCGCAATTGTTCAAATGGGTCTGGATGAGAACCATCAACAACATGGACAATTAAATCGGCTTCTGAAACCTCTTCTAAAGTTGACTTGAATGCCTCAACTAATTGATGAGGTAGATGTCTAACAAATCCGACCGTATCAACTAGCGTATAAATCCGGCCATCTGCACTCTCGGTTTTCCTTACCGTCGGATCCAATGTTGCAAATAATGCGTTCTCAACTAAAACATCGGCGCCAGTTAATCTGTTAAGTAATGATGATTTTCCAGCATTTGTATAGCCTGCAATAGCCACTGATGGGATATTTTTCTTTCGTCGCTCACTTCTTTTTGTATCTCTAGATATTTTCATTTCTTTGATTTCACGGCGAAGCTTTGCCATCTTGTCATTAATTCTTCTACGATCAGTCTCAATTTTTGTTTCACCAGGTCCGCGCCCACCAATACCACCTGCTTGTCTAGATAGTGATTCACCCCATCCTCTAAGTCGGGGCAGCATGTAGGACATTTGTGCAAGTTCCACCTGTGCCTTACCCTCACGACTTTTTGCATGTTGCGCAAAAATATCTAAAATTAAAGCAGTTCTATCAATTACTTTTACCTTAACTTTCTGTTCAAGAGTTCTAAGTTGCGCTGGTGATAACTCGCCATCACAAACCACGGTATCGGCTCCGGTAGCAACGACAGCTTCTCGAACCTCTTTAACCTTTCCTGAACCAATAAATGTTGCAGCATCAGGCTTATCTCTGCGCTGAATTAGCGCATCCATAACTGTAGATCCTGCTGTTTCTGCCAAGGCCGCTAACTCCTTAATTGAGTTGTCCGCATCGGTAGATGTTCCTTCGGTCCAGACGCCAACTAGGACAACTTTTTCAAGTCGAAGTTGTCGATACTCTGAGTCTGTTACATCCTGTAATTCAGTTGATAGACCGCTTACACGACGAAGTGCCTGTCTATCTTGTAAATCTTGATTAGAGCTCTCTGGATTTTCATTTAATTCATACTCAGCAACTGCTTGTGCATTTTCACGAATCAGCGAATCTATATCAAGCTCTAATCCAGTTTCTTTATCAAATTTGGAATCTGTCACAAATATTGATCTAACTCTAAATCTTTAACTAAAATAGCAGGGCCAGTAAGTGTTGCATTACTGTGAGCATCTATTTCAACAATTAATCTTCCTCCGGGCGGATTAATTATCCATTTAATAGGTAAGTTTTTATTGCTTTTAATTGTGGCAGCAAGTGCAACTGCGCAAGTTCCTGTCCCACAGGATTGAGTTTCACCAACTCCTCTTTCAAATACTCTCATTCCGATCTGACCATCTTCAAGAAATTTAACAAACTCTATATTTACACCATCAGGATAAGTTGTTTCAGGTTTAACCATGGGTGCTGACTTCAAATCTCCAATAGCTGCTAAATCCTCGACAAAAACTACCGCGTGAGGATTGCCAACATCAATATTTAAGCCAAGATACTCTTGCGAATTTGCAGTTACATTGATCTGACCATCTACCTGGGAAACTTTTCCCATATTTACTGAGATCTCACCTGAATCAGGGACTGATAGAAATTTTCTTCCGCCTCTAGTGTTGATTGAGTAAATACCAGAGGGTTGGTGGCCGCGATCTGTTAAGTATCTAGCCATAACCCTTATGCCATTGCCACACATTTCAGCTTGTGATCCATCTGCATTTGAATAATCCATAAACCAGGCTTTATCCTGTTTAACTATTTTTATAAATCCATCACTACCAACGCCACTTTTGCGGTCACAAATTCGTTTAATCTGCTCAGCTGAAAAGCTTAATTTATCCTCTGGATCAAAGACCAATACAAAATCATTGTGGGTCCCATGCCCATAGGTGGCGTTTATCATTAATTAATACTAGCCAACAGTTTTTCTAGCCGAACTGTATTTGTGGCTGGAGGTAGCCAGGTAATTCGCTCATCCCGATTAAACCAAGTCTCTTGCCGCCTGGCATAAGCTTTAGTAGTTCGTTTAGTTTCTTCCTTAGCAAACTCTTCGCTACATTCCCCATTTAAGTAATTCATTATTTGGCTATACCCAAGCGCCTTTTTAGCAGTAGTCGACTGTTCTAACCCTTTGGTCATTAGTAGAGAAACCTCGCGCGCAAACCCTTTTTCCCACATGTTCTCAACACGTTCATCTATTTTTTGGTCCAAATTGTTCCGATCTAATACCAATCCAAACTGCTTGGCCATTGGATACTTACTGCTCTCCTGCCTTGGTAAATTGGCGGTAAATGGCTTACCGGTTAGCTCTATTACTTCTAGTGCTCTAATAATTCTGCGCAAATTCTCTTTTGGAATAGCTAAGGCAGCAGCCGGATCTAATTTCGCTAGCTTTTCATGCATTATTTCATTGCCAACTCTTTCAGCTTCGTCAGTTATTTTCTGTCGAACCTCAGGATTTGTATCAGGAAAATTTAAATCATCTAATATCGCTTTTATATATAGTCCAGTTCCACCTACAACTACTACTGACTTTCCCTGTCCAATCAGTTGGTCGATTACCCCTCTTGCCATGCTTTGATACCAAGCCACATTTGCTTCATCCTTTATATCTAAAACATCGATTAGATGATGGTTTATTCCGCCTCGTTCTGCCGTTGTTAACTTTGCTGTACCAATATCCATCCCGGTATAGAGTTGCATTGAATCAGCATTAACAATTTCAGCCCCAATTTTCTGCGCCAGCATGACAGCTAAATCGCTTTTTCCAGTAGCGGTCGCGCCACAGATAACAATTAAACTCATTTATAAAGTTTTAAGTGAGGCAAGGGAAGGGATTCCTAATAATATCTTCTGATCTCCTTTATCTTCCATCCAAGCGGCATGAGCCTCTGCGCCCCGGGTTTTTTTCACACTAACTGGTTGGCCAGCAACAATATGGTTTGCAAAAGCTTCTGTGACCACCACCTCGACTAGATCACCAGGTCGAGCACTCTTTGCTGAATTATCAAAGTGAGTTAATCTAAAATCTGCGCTTCGGCCATTTACCCTATTTAAATCCAAATCATGTCTGCCTTCATGGCTTGAAACTAACAATTGCACTCTCTTGCCAATCATCTTTACATTTTCATTTTTTGAAATCTCTTGCTGAATCTTATGAAGCCGGTTATATCTTTCAGACATCACCTCAGTAGCTACTTGATCCGGCATAGTTGCTGCCGGTGTGCCAGGACGCTTGGAGTATTGAAAGGTATATGCTGCTGAGAAATTTGCTTGTTTTACCAAATCAATAGTTTGTTCAAAATCTGCATCACTTTCACCAGGAAACCCAACGATAATATCGGTAGTTATCGCAGCATGTGGAATTGCATCTCTGACTTTTTCTAGGATGCCAAGGTATCGATCTCGACGGTATGACCTGCGCATAGATTGTAAAATCTTGTCACTGCCAGATTGCAGTGGCATATGAAGATGTGGCATAACATTTTTAGTCTCTGCCATTGCCTCAATAACATCATCGGTAAAGTCCCGTGGATGCGGTGACATAAATCTAACTCGTTCTAAACCATCAACTTTGCCACATTCTTTTAATAATTTTGAGAATGCCAATCGGTCCCCAAAATCCACTCCGTAAGCATTTACATTTTGTCCAAGTAAGGTAATCTCAATTACACCTTGATCAACTAGCGCCCTTATCTCCTGCATAATTTCATGAGCTGGGCGATCTTTTTCAATACCTCTTAATGTTGGCACGATACAAAATGTGCAAGTGTTATTACAACCTACAGAAACTGAAACCCATGCAGAAAATGCTGAATCTCGTTTAACCGGTAGCGTCGATGGGAAATGCTCTAATGATTCTTTAATTTCAACTTGTGAAGCCTCTTCAACTCTGGCTCGTTCAAGTAAAACTGGCAGTGAGCCAATATTATGAGTACCAAACACCACATCTACATATGGGGCCTTTTTAATAATTAAATCTTTATCCTTTTGAGCCATGCAACCACCAACTGCAATTTGAAAGTTAGGATCACTTTTCTTTCGTGGCGCTAAGAATGAAAGATTTCCATACAATTTATTATCTGCATTTTCTCGAACCGCGCAAGTATTAAACACAACTAAATCTGGTTGACTATCTGCTAACGCTTGGGTGTAGCCGGCCTCTAGTAGCAAGCCAGCAATTCGCTCAGAGTCATGCACATTCATCTGGCAACCATAGGTTTCAACTACAAAGGTAGGCATTGGTTAATTCTACTTGCTAATTTTTATTAGTTAACTCCCGCATAATTTTGCCACAAATTCCATGTCCATAACCTTTTCTAGCAAGCAGCCCAGAAATCCTGCGATAGACGACCTCAGGATCTAAATGTGAAATTGAGTTGTATTTGCGCTGCGCCAACAAAAATGCTTGGGCGTACTCACTCTCATCATCAATCTCCTCAATCACTTCATTGATAATGTCCTGAGAAACTCCCTTAGTGCGAAGCTCACCAGCAATCACTCGCTTACTTAGCTTCTTACTTCGCTGTCTAGACTCAGACCATAATTTTGCAAATTCAAGATCATTGAGTAGACCTTGTAACTCTAATGAATCTAATACGGAATTAGCGATATCGCCATCCACCCCACGCTTTACTAATTGCTTGCATAACTCATCCCTACTCTTAGCTCTTGGTGCAAGTGCATACAATGCAATTGACATCGCTTCAGAGTAGGGATCAGCTACTACTTCTTGAGATTTTTTCAAGGTGTATATAAGTGGTTAGAGATTAAAACTCAACATCAGCAGTTGCTTCATCAACAGCTGCAGCTAGTGCAGGATCGATTTCAGCTGGCACATATGATGCGCGGATCTTTTTCTCTATCTCATTTGCTAGATCAGGATTATCAATTAAAAATGCCCGAGCATTCTCTTTACCCTGTCCTAGTTGATCACCCTCATAGGTAAACCAAGCGCCGGATTTTTTAACGATTCCAGCCTCAACACCAAGATCAATTAATGAACCCTCCCGGCTGATTCCAACACCATAAATAATGTCAAACTCAGCTTGCTTAAATGGGGGCGCAACCTTGTTCTTAACAATTTTAACTCTAGTTCTATTACCAACCGCATCTTGTCCATCTTTTAGGGTTTCAATACGACGAACATCCATACGCACTGACGCATAAAACTTAAGTGCCTTACCACCTGTTGTGGTCTCTGGTGAGCCAAAGAAAACACCGATCTTATCGCGTAGCTGGTTAATAAAGATTGCAGTGGTATTTGATTGATGAAGTGCACCTGTCATTTTACGAAGTGCTTGTGACATCAAACGAGCTTGTAGACCCATATGAGAGTCACCCATCTCGCCTTCAATTTCAGCTCTTGGCACTAATGCTGCAACTGAGTCCACAACAACTATGTCGATCGCACCTGATCTAACTAACATATCCATAATTTCAAGTGCTTGCTCACCAGTATCAGGCTGAGAAACTAGAAGTGCATCAATATCAACACCAAGTTTCTTTGCATACTCTGGATCTAGTGCATGCTCAGCATCAATAAAGGCTGCAATGCCACCAGCTTTTTGAGCATTCGCAATTGCATGTAATGCAACTGTGGTTTTACCTGATGATTCTGGGCCATAAATTTCAACAACTCGGCCACGCGGTAGACCGCCAACACCGAGTGCGATATCTAGCGCAACTGAGCCAGTCGGAATTACCTCCATAGCAACAGCTTTGCGATCACCCATTTTCATTACCGATCCTTTACCGAACTGACGCTCGATTTGGGCAAGGGCGGTATCTAGGGATTTTGAACGATCACTAGAACGTTTATCTTCTTTCTTATCATCTTGTGGTTCTCTATTTGCAGAGGCCATAGTGATTTGTTTCCTTTCTTCTCCTTGACCAGCTCTTGAAAAGTAATTCCAAAAAGCGAGGTCATATTGTTCGGTCCAGAAGGTACGGAAACTCACTGACGGCTGGCTTGGGGTGCCAGCGGAACTGTGGAACCGCTCTGGTTGGGCAGGATAAGTGTATCGAACAACTGTTCGAAGGGGTTAAAAAGGGCTAGGACACGCCGTTATCTGTATTTATCTGGCATCGAAGGGTTATGGCGAACCACCGCTCGCCAGATCTCATCTGGCTCCATCCCTATCTCAATTGCTGCATTCACCGATATCCCACCTAGCTCGCTATGAATAATGTCGCGGGCGTAGGTATCAGGATCTGGAAAGTACTGACTAAGTCGATTTCGAAGCTCAGAGATTCGCATACTCACCTGCTGCTCATTTTAAAGATAGAAACGGAAAATGCTCTAACCGGTTTTATTCAAAAAGTGTTTTGGCTAAGCGCTTTGACTGGGCTAAGGATTCATCTTCGGTTATAGGAGATCCTATTTGGCCAATTAGCCACCGTAAAATTACGCCACAGGCAGCAGAGTCTGCACCAAAAATCTTGACTATTCCTTGATGTACTAGCACCCAGGTTGAATGGTTTGAAATAGTAACTAATTTTGCAATATCTGTTGGATCACTTTCTACCAACTTTCTAAGTGCTAAGTCTTGCGAAATCTCAATCGACAACTTATATAGCGCCTCTTGTCTTGAGGAAGCAGCTAGGCCGAGCTCGATTAATCTACCTACCTCAGATTCAACAAGGCACTCCATCATCTCTGCCTTATCTGCAAATTGATTGTAAATAGTGGCTTTTGAAACTTGGGCGCGAATCGCTATTTCGGCAATATTAGATTGATAATTTCCAACCTCAGTTATAACAGCTTTGGCGCCAGCAAATATTGCGGCTCGAGATTTATTGCTTGTGGCATGTTGGCGGGCATATAACGCCAGTGCCGGCTGAGCTGACAACTTAAGCGGCGGTCTCTACCACTTGCAAAGTCGAAATTGTTAAAACTGGGGATTCGTGGTTTTTAACCACAGTCGCAACATCAACTAAGATGGTGGAAAGAGATAGATCTAGAGCAGAACAAATTGCATTTAATAACTCACTTGATGCCTCTTTGTGCCCACGCTCAACCTCAGATAAATATCCAAGAGAGACTCGTGCACTCGTTGCAACATCGCGCAAGGTGCGGCCTTGCTCAATTCGAGCAGCACGCAGGGCGCTACCGATATGGGTTCTTAGAAGTATCACGGCTTAAGAATACGCTCTAAGGCAGCTAAAGCGCTGGTAATTGTGGCGTGGCGAATGACTTCTCGATCTCCCGTCAGCGCCAGGGCGATAGCAAAACTCTCTTTTTGGCTTGATATACCCACCCAGACAGTTCCGACTTTTTGACCATACGCCTTTTTAGGTCCTGCTACTCCCGTTGTTGAAATTGCATAATCACTCTTAAATTTTTTGCGTACATTCTTTGCCATCTCAATTGCAACCTGCTCTGAGACTGCCGTATGTTTCCTTAAATCAGATTTGAAGATTGAAAGTTGGGATATTTTAATCTCGTCACTATATGCAATTACTCCACCTAAAAATACTTTAGATGATCCAGGCACTCTAGTGAGTTGTTCAGCTATTCCACCTGCTGTAATTGACTCTGCTACTGACAAAGTTTTGTTTAATTTAGTAAGTTGTTTGATAACCGATCTTGTAATCACAAATTGACTCATTTTTTGAATGCCTTCCTAAAATAATCTATACCCGTAGCTATAGTTAAATAGATTGCAACTGCCATAAAAATATCTCTTGGTAGGTGTAGAAAGGAAGGTAGTGGCAGAATATAAAAACCAACACCGAAACTTTGGAAGAAGGTCTTTAATTTTCCGCCCCTACTAGCTGGAATTACTCCTCGCTTTATTACTGCAAATCTCAGGACGGTTACTAAGATTTCGCGAGTTAAGAATATGGCTGTTATCCACCAGGAAAAAAGTCCTAATATTGAAGCACTAATTGTGGCGGTGGCCAACATTGCTTTATCTGCGATTGGGTCTAATAACTTTCCAAACTCAGTTATCTGATCTCTATCTCTTGCTAGTTTTCCATCTAAAATGTCACTTAAACCAACGATAAAAAATAATAGGAAAGCAATAATTCGCCAAGTATTATCTTCACCGCCATTTTGAAAAAGTGCATAAGCGCAAAATGGTAATGCCAAAATTCGAAAAATCGTAAGTGAGTTGGGTAAATTTGGTCGACTTAAATACTTCATATCACTTGAGCAATCAAATCTACGCCAGAGACCTCGCTGACAACAGCATCTACATATTCACCAACTCGATATTTATTTCTAGATTTAATAAAGGTTGAACCATCAACATCTGGTCCTTGATGTTCAGCTCTACCCTCTTGCTCATCTGCATCCTCAACTAGTACTGAGACTTTCTGGCCAATTCTTGCCTCAGCCCGTTGCGTGATTAATTCATCTACTAAAGTTGATAGCTCCGATGTGCGCTCAGAAATAATTTCTGGTTCAACTTTATCGGTAAGTGTTGCACCTTCGGTTTTATCTTCATCTGAATAACCAAATATTCCAATTGCATCCAATTGTGCTTGAGTTAAGAATTCAATCAGGTCCATAAACTGAGCATCACTTTCACCAGGAAAACCCACAATAAAGTTTGATCTGATGCCTGCCTCAGGATTTAAGGCACGGATTTGAGAGATTAGATGCAAGAATTTTTCACCATCGCCAAATCTTCGCATTTTTCGAAGTAGGTCACCATTTGCATGCTGAAAAGATAAATCAAAATAAGGCACAACCTTTTCGACTGAAACCATGGCTTGCAGCAATGTTGGGCGCACCTCTGCTGGCTGGAGGTATGAAAGCCTGATCCGCTTAATATCATTGATTTTAGATAACTCGGGCAGAAGTTTTTCCATCAGCTTTAAGTCCCCAAAGTCTTTGCCATATGAAGTGGTGTTCTCACTGACCAAGTAAATTTCAGAAACTCCATTATCTGCTAGCCATTTTGCCTCTTCAATTATTTCTGTCGGAGTTCTAGAGACAAATGAGCCTCTGAAATAAGGAATAGCGCAAAAAGAACATCTTCGATCACAACCACTGGCAATCTTAAGAGGGGCAATTGGGGCATTATCCAAACGTTTTCTAAGTACCGCTCCAAGTGGCACTTGATCACTTATGACTTTACGGTTCTTCTCTTGTTGACGAGAGGTGGGAGAAATTGGGAGCAAAGTCCTTCGGTCTTTTGGTGTATGCGGAGATATTTTTCCGCCATCAATAATTGTTGAAAGCCGAGCTGAAATTTCCTGATAATCATCAAAACCTAAAATGGCATCTGCTTCAGGCAGGGCGGTTGCCAGTTCATTGCCATATCTTTCAGCCATACATCCGACTGCAACCACAGCTTTCGTTACACCGTTTCCCTTTAAGGAATGGGCTTGGATCAAAGCATCAATTGAATCTTTCTTGGCACTTTCAATAAATCCACAAGTATTAATTACTGCAATCTCAGCCTTTGTTGGATCATTAACTAATACCCAACCATCAGCAGCTAATCGACCGGCTAACTCTTCCGAATCTGTCTCGTTGCGCGCGCATCCGAGAGTGACCAGAGCAACGGTACGGGGTATTTTCTCTTCAGTAAGTTTTGAAATCACGGTGCGCTAAGGATAGCGCTCAAACATTACTTAACTTCTATTTATGACTGAGTTGAACCATTCAGGTCAAAATCTATTCTAGCAACCTCACCAGATACACCGGCTAGACCAAGATCTGAGCCATTTAGTTCAACTTTAACTACACCCGCATTGCCAATTACTGCCTTTATTAACTCTGGGTCAGAAAATGTTTGAGTTTGACCCGCCAGAATTTGACCATTGAAAATTTGCTCACCGCGTGCATTTGTTAAGCCGACCCAACTCCTCCCATTAACTGCTGTTAGTACAAGATTTACACCACTAGTAATTGTAGTTAAGGACTCATCAGTTGAAGTTTTTTTATTACTTTCACCGGCTACAACAATTGACTCATTGACATTTAGCGCATTATTAATCGCAATTTGTGCTACGAATCCAATAGTTAAAGTTGTAGCAGATATGGAAGCTAAAGTCTTAAATCTAATTCTTTTCTTTTCCTTAGGTCTATCAGCTACATTATTTTCAGCCAATTGTTCAATAATCAATTTCTTATTACCACTTTGAGCAGACTCTATTGCAGCAACTAATAAGTCGGCATCTGCTTTTATAACTTTAGCAATCGATCTGATATGCCCTCGAGCGTATGCAATACCGCCACATATTTCTACTGAATTTTTCTCTAAGTCTTCAATAACTGCAATTCTGATATTTGTTTTATCTGATATTTTCTCAATAGACATGCCAGAGGCTTCACGAGCTATGGTTAACGCAGATTTTTCTACCATATCAATGCCTTACCAACTGGGGGATATCTAATGGTAGACCTATTAAATATATTTAGTAAATAATTCCTGTCGGCTAAATTGTTGTCTTGCGCTCAATATTTGGCGGTTAGGAATTTCACCCACCCTTTCACCCCAATATTTGGGTGCTAGTTACCTTGGATCGACTCCAGTACATCTGGCATTTGCTCTGCGTTAATCAAAACAGCTCTTGCTTTAGATCCTTCAGTCGGCCCAACAATTCCCCTACTCTCCATCAAATCCATAAGCCGACCTGCCTTTGCAAAACCAATTCTTAGTTTACGTTGCAACATTGAAGTAGAGCCAAACTGGGTAGAGACAACTAATTGAATTGCTTGCAATAATAAATCTAAATCATCTCCAACATCATCTGTTATTACATTGGACTTAATCGGGGCATTTAAATCAATTCTATAAACAGGTTGTAGTTGAGATTTAACGTGATTGACTACCGCTTCAATTTCTCGTTCAGAAATATATGCCCCTTGTATACGAACTGGCTTACTAGCTCCCATTGGTAAAAACAATCCATCGCCTTGCCCTACTAATTTCTCAGCTCCTGGTGTATCTAAAATAACTCTAGAGTCGGCCAAGCTGCTGGTTGCAAAAGAAAGTCGAGAAGGAACATTGGCTTTAATTAAACCTGTAACAATATCTACGCTAGGTCGTTGAGTCGCTAGTACTAAGTGAATTCCTGCTGCTCGGGCTAATTGAGTTATGCGAACAATAGATTCTTCAACCTCTCGGGCTGCAACCATCATTAAGTCGGCTAACTCATCGACTATAACTAGTAAATATGGATAAGGTTCTAACACTCTGTCACTACCTGCCGGTGGATTAACCTTCCCGGCTTTTACCGCCTTATTAAAATCATCAATATGCCTGAATCCAAAAACTGATAAATCGTCGTATCTCATCTCCATTTCACGAACTACCCAAGACAATACATCTGCTGCTTTTTTAGGGTTAGTAATAATAGGCGCAATTAAATGTGGAACACCTTCATAATTTGTTAACTCAACTCGCTTTGGATCAATTAGAACCATTCGGACTTCATCAGGTGTAGCTCGCATAAGGACTGAGACCACTAATGAATTAATCATGGATGATTTACCAGCACCAGTTGCACCTGCAACTAATAGGTGTGGCATCTTTGCTAAATTAGCACATAAGAATGAGCCTTCAACATCTTTACCTAAGGCAATTAACATCGGATGGGTATCATTTGAAGAAACTGGAGATCTCAAAACATCGCCAAGTGCAACAATTTCTCGATCTGAGTTTGGTATCTCTATACCTACCGCCGATTTACCAGGAATTGGTGAAAGAATTCTTATCTCACCGCTTGCTACAGCGTAAGCAATATTTTTAGATAGTGCCGAGATTGCTTCAACTTTTACACCATTACCTAGTTCAACCTCATATCGAGTAACCGTTGGTCCACGCATAAAACCAGTTACTTGCGCATCAACATTAAATTGCTCAAACACTTGCTTTAGGGCAGCCACCACTGCTTCATTGGCTTTTGATTTGCCTTTAGCTGCTGGCCCACCCCTTAACAAATCTAATGGCGGTAATTCATACTTAACATCGGAAGAAAGTAATAATTGTTGTGGCCTACTATTTTCATGCTTTACTGGCTGAATAATTGGAATTGGTTGTGTTATCTGATCAAAATCTTCCAATTCGATCTCAAACTCTTCTTGCTGTGGTTCAAACTCTTGCACCAAATCTTTAACTAGAGGGGTCTCAAATGGTGGGCTTTCACTCACCTCAAAATCCTCAGCTACAAGTTTCTGTGCTCGTCGCTGTCTTAATTTTCCAATTCCACTGCCACTAAATCTAAATAAGCGCTTAATCTGAGTAAATAACTTAGAAAGTGATGTCTTAGTAACAATCAACAAACCAAATAGTAAAACAATCAACAAGATAGGAATTGCTAAAACTTCAGTTACTACGGCAATTAATGATGTTGAAACACCATACCCGATCCAACCACCACCTTGCTGAATTGCAGTTGCGCCAGTTCCAACAGAACCATTTATGATATGAATCAAAGCCGTAGTGCTGATAAGAAGTAGCAGCGTTCCAATTGTTATTCTACCGGTGTCACCTGACTCATCGGGAGATTTAAAAATTCGATACGCAAAGTAAATAAATATAAGAGGAACTAAATAAGCAAGTTGCCCAACTGCGCCAAATAAAAATGCATATGTAGATTTGCCCAGAAAATTATCTAATTTAAACCAAATTCCTGCTGAAAAAATTAGGGCCAAAATGAAGATAAAAAAGGCAATGCCATCTCGTTGATGAGTAGGGTCTAACTCCTTGGAGGAGCGAAAAATAAAGCGAACTGCACTGCCTAAGATTTTTGAAACAAATCGCCAAATAGAGCTAAGGCCTCTAATTATCGGTGCAAAAATTCGAATTTTTTTTGCCTTGCTTTTTTTCTTTGCCATAAGAAGATAAGCCTAAAGAATAAGTTAATTACTTGCCCTAATTGGCGCGCACTTTGGTCTAAAAACTAAACAAACTTTTTACTAAACCTCTATTACTAGCGGGATTATCATCGGTTTGCGACGATGCTCCTCCCCGACCCAACTTCCTATTGTCTTACGAACAACTTGAGATAGCTGATGGGTACCATTAAATCCACCAGCAACTGCTTTAGCTAAAGCTTTCTCGATGTCACCCTTAACATCATCAAATAAACTCTTATCTTCAGTAAACCCTCTAGCATGAATGTCAGGACCGGCAACAATTTTTCCGCTCTGTGAATCTATAACTACTACTACCGAGATAAAACCTTCATCTCCTAATATTTTTCTATCCTTAAGTGAGCTCTCTGTAATTTCACCAACGCTTTGGCCATCAACATACACATAACCGCATGGAATAGATCCAGAGATATCAGCATGCCCATTTGCCACATCAATTGTGATTCCATTTTCGGCAATGACAACATTATGTTCAGATAATCCTGACTGCATTGCTAAATCTGCATTTGCTCGCATATGGCGCCATTCTCCATGTACTGGTAACACATTTTTTGGTTTAACAATTTCATAGCAATGTAGTAACTCTCCAGCTGAGGCATGGCCTGACACATGAACCATGGCATTACCTTTATGCACGACGTGAGCACCAAATCTAGTTAGCTCATTTATTACTCGGTAAACAGATTTTTCATTACCAGGAATCAAAGAGGATGCGAGGACTACTGTATCTCCCTTACCTACTCTAATCTCATGATCACCATTTGCAATTCTAGATAATGCAGCCAATGGCTCTCCTTGCGATCCAGTGCAAACTAAAACTATTTTGTCACCAAAAGAATCTATATCTTTATAGTCAACAATTAACCCAGTTGGTACTTTTAAGTACCCTAAATCTTCAGCTAATTTCATATTTCTAACCATTGATCTGCCAACATATGCAACTTTACGGTTTGATTCAGATGCGGCGTTTAAAACTTGTTGGATTCGATGAACGTGCGATGCAAATGATGTCACCACAACTCTTCTTGGGGTTTTCTGGATAGCTTCAATTAAAGCAGGATAAATATCCTTTTCGGCCACAGTTAATCCGGGAACATCGGCATTTGTTGAATCAACTAGAAATAAGTCAACGCCATCTTTACCCAGCCGAGAAAAAGTCTCAAGATCAGTAACTTTTCCATCCAACGGCATTTTATCCATCTTGAAATCACCAGTATGCAAAATTACGCCAGCTGGTGTTTTTATTGCAACAGCTAGTGAATCCGGTATTGAGTGATTAACTGTGATGAACTCAAGGGTAAAGGGGCCAACTTTTTCTACCTGGCCAGCTTTTACTTGAGTCATTGGAGATGTGATACGTCGCTCTTTTAATTTTGGAGCCACAAAGGCAAGAGTTAATTGTGATCCAATAATTCGAATATCGCTTCGCTCTCTCAAAAGATAAGGAACTGCGCCAATATGATCTTCATGTCCGTGAGTTAGAAATATTGCTTCAACATCATCCATGCGATCTTTAATATAAGAGAAATCTGGCAGAATTAAATCAATTCCTGGTTGATCATCACCTGGAAATAAAACTCCGCAATCGACAATTAGTAATCTTCCTTCATATTCAAATACGGTCATATTTCGACCGATCTCACCAAGTCCGCCCAAAGCAACTATGCGAAGGGTTTTTTTAGCTAACTTTGACGGGTAAGGTAATCCTGGATGTGGATGATTCATTTAGTTACTTTAATTTAACGCCACCGGCCTGAAGATCAACTTTAAGTTGCGCAATCTGCGCTTCAGTTGCATCCACAAGCGGCAATCTTGTAAATCCTCCAGGTAGCCCCATTAGATTCAAGGCTGCTTTAGTCAAAATAGCTCCTTGAGTTCTAAATGTTCCAGTAAAAACTGGTAGTAACTGTTGGTGAATTTCAAGAGCGCGGTTTGAATTACCAGAAAACCACGCATCTAACATAGCTCTTAACTCAGCACCAACTGTGTGACCACAAACGGATACAAAGCCAACTGCTCCAACTGAAAGTAGCGGTAGATTCAAAATATCATCACCAGAGTAAACCGGAATAGCACATCTTTTAATTACCCATGAGGTTGCAGCTGGATTTCCTTTAGCATCTTTTAGTGCAGCAATATTTTTATGCTCAGCTAATCTAACAATCGTATCTGATTCTATTTCTATTCCGGTTCTTCCTGGAATGTCATACATCATTATTGGTAAATCTGTGGCATTAGCCATTGCTTTAAAATGTGCTTGAATTCCTGCTTGTGGTGGTTTGTTGTAGTACGGAGTTACAACTAATAAACCATCTGCCCCTGCTTTGGCTGCACGTTGTGCCTGCTCAACAGAGTGCGAAGTTTCATTATTACCTGCTCCTGCAATAATTTTAATTTTATCGCCAACAACCTTGCGTACTGTTTTAATAATTTGGTCTTTTTCTTCATCTGATGTGGTTGGAGCCTCACCTGTTGTGCCATTTACTGCAATTCCATCATGACCTAAAGAAACTAGGTGAGCTGCAATTTTTTCTAATCCAGTCCAATCAATTTCACCACTTTTTGTAAATGGTGTGACCATCGCGGTAATTAGCCGGCCAAATGGTGGCGTGATCTGCATGGTCTAAGGCTACCGCTTATCTATGGTGCTATGCGACCAGATTTTTGAAATGCTCCGTATGTTATAGGCATTAATTTAGCGAACTCTGCTTCCATTTTCTCGGCAACCATCTCAATCTCACGTTGAGGATAGGATGGAAAATGTGAACCTTCCCTAGCGGTTCTTAGCGATAAAAAATTCATTAAGGCGCGTGCATTCATAGTTACATACATTGATGAGTAAAGCGTCACCGGTAATACTGCTCGAGCTACTTCACGTGCTACGCCTGCACTCAACATTTTTTGGTAATTTGTATATGCAAGTTTGCAAGTTTCCTTAATAGCGTCAACTGTTACTTTGAATTGTTCCTCTGTGCCATCAACAAATGTATACGCCCCTGCTTTTCCTATCTGTACTAGCTTTCGCTCTTTGCTTGGAATATAGAAAACAGGTTTTAATTCTCGGTATCTACCGCTCTCTTCATTGTAGGAAGCAATTCTGTGTCGCATAAACTCTCTAAATACAAATATCGGAGCTGATATAAAGAATGTCATTGAAGTATGCTCGAATGGTGAGCCATGACGCTCACGTGCTAAATAATTTATTAAACCTTCAGATTTTGTAGCGTCAGCGCCTACTTCTTCAAGGGACTTATCTCCTGCGGTTGACACCCTAGCCGCCCAAATAACATCGGCGTCACTTGCACTAGATTTCACTAGTTCAACCGACATATCATCCCGAAAAACTATCTCATCACTCATGTGCGCGACCCTATCTTTGGTGATTGATGATTGGCTGGATTAAAGTGTCGGCGTGTCAATTAAACCCAAAAATGATGCTGTGGAGCGAACATCCCTAAGCGTTGCTTTTACCGTAGGTCTATACGGTGCAGCCTTTGGTGCCGCTGGCATTACCGCTGGATTTTCGATTCTGCAAACCTGCCTATTGTCCCTACTTCTATTCTCTGGCGCTTCTCAATTCGCAGTTGTTGGAATAATGGGCGCAGGTGGTTCTGCTGCGAGTGCAATTGCGACAGCAACATTATTAGGTTTTAGAAACGCTTTATATGGTTTACAGCTAGCCCCAATTTTAAAAGTTACAGGTTTGAAAAGAATTATTGCCTCTCAAATAACAATTGATGAGTCAACTGCTGTATCAACACTTCAGTCAAATGATTCCGATCGAAAACGAGCATTCTATTTAACAGGATTTGGTGTTTATATCTTTTGGAATCTATTTACATTTCTCGGTGCGCT
The DNA here is from genome assembly GCA_035441405.1 of Candidatus Nanopelagicus sp. Taxonomy (GTDB): domain Bacteria; phylum Actinomycetota; class Actinomycetes; order Nanopelagicales; family Nanopelagicaceae; genus Nanopelagicus. The sequence continues at coordinate 4,749 of DAOROF010000002.1, read as the reverse complement.
CGGCGCCAGTGCTATTGGTGATCCATCCGTATGGGGTTTGGATGCAGCCGTGCCTGCGGCTTTCTGTGGACTTGTTTGGCCGCGGCTTAAAGACAAGCGGCTATTTTTGATATCTGCTTGCGCAATTATTCTGGCGCTTTTGTTAACACCAATAACTCCGGCAGGAATTCCAATTATTACAACTGTCCTGCTAGCCATTTTTTTTGGGTGGAAAAAATGAGTTCAATATGGATGGCTGTAATTGGATCAAGCATTACTGCATTTTTAAATAAATATATTGGACATAGTGTCCCAGAGAAGTGGCTTGATAAACCAAGAATCAAAAATATAAATACCTTAGTTCCTATAGTTTTACTAAGTGCATTAATTGGAGTCCAAACCTTTGCCAACAAGCAGGAGTTAGTAATAGATCAGCGATTAGTAGGGGTTGGTGTTGCTCTAATTGCCCTAAAACTAAAAGCTTCTTTTCCGGTAGTTGTACTCGCTGCAGCTGTTTCATCTGCAGCGGTTTACAATTTATTCTAAAGAACTTTTAAAGCCTCTAGTTTTTCTTTTAACGCAGCATCAGATGGTTCTGTTAGATGAGTTCCGTCCGAAAATAAAATAACTGGAATAGAACGCATTCCGCCATTAATTTCGATGACTTTGTCAGAAGCACTTGCATCCGCTTCGACATCGATATAATTATATTTAACATTATTTGAATCTAAGAATTTCTTAGATCTACGACAATCCTTACACCATTCAGCACCATACATTGTTATCTCGCTCATTTGATTACCTCCATATAGTTTTCTAACCCAACTGTTAAGCCGGGATACTTTGCGACATTTCTTACGCCAATTAACACCCCTGGCATAAAGCCAGATCTATTAATTGAATCATGTCTAATAGTTAAAGTCTCACCTAAATCTGAAAAAACTACCTCTTGATGTGCAACATATCCGTGAGCTCTAATTGAATGGACAGGTACATCGCCCACTATCGCACCCCTGGCACCAGCGAGTGAGCTTTTTGTTGCATCTGGCATAGGCTCTTTATTATTTTCTTTACGCGCAGTTGAGATTAATTCGGCAGTTCTGATCGCAGTTCCTGATGGTGCATCAACCTTATGTGCATGGTGCATTTCAACAATTTCTACGCTTTCAAAATACTTAGCAGCAGTTTTGGAAAATTGCATCATTAAGACAGCTCCTAAACCGAAATTAGGAGCAATTAGTGCGCCAACTTTTGGATGCTTGTTAAGCAGATCTCTTAGTTTATTTAATCTCACCTCATCAAAACCTGTAGTGCCCACAACTACATGGATATTATTTGTAATTGCAAACTCTAAATTTTTCATGACAGAATCAGGAGTTGTAAAGTCAACGACAACTTCAGTACCAGTTTTAGTTAATTGCTCTAAAGAGTCGCCAAGATCTAAGGCAGTACTTAAAGTTAAATCGCTGGCAGCATTAATGGCTGCGACCGCCTCTGTGCCCATTCTGCCTTTGGCACCAAGCACTGCAACCTTCATTTTATTAACCTTTCAAATTTACTTCTTGACGTGAATGGTCCCACTACCGCAAGCGTAGGAGATGTAGGTAGGGTTTTGCGGGCAATTTCCCTGATTTGTTCAGGTGTTACGTTTGCAATCTCACTCAAAATCTCATCAAAACTTAAAACTTGGCCATACACCAGTTCACTTTTACCAATTCTAGTCATACGGGAGCCAGTATCTTCCTGACTTAGCACCAAGGCGCCTGAGACTGATCCCTTTGCCCTATCAATCTCTTCCAGAGTTAAACCATTCTCGGCAATATCAAAAAGTATTGATTGAATTACTTTTACTGATTCTTCAGCCTTACTTGGCTTACAACCAACATAGAAAGATAGAACGCCGCTTCCGGCAAATTGTTGACTGTATGCATAGGTTGAATATGCCAACCCACGTTTTTCTCGAATTTCTTGGAATAATCTTGATGACATTCCTCCTCCTATTGCTGAGGATAAAATACTTAATGCAAATCTTGACTTATCATCCCTTGCCACACCTGGAACACCGTAAATGATGTGTGCTTGTTCGGTCTTTTTGTTAAGCAAGGTAACTTTACCTTTTCCTGAAACCTTAACATTGGCTGCTTTTCTCAATTTATAATCGGTTTTTGGTTGATCTAAAAATCCATCCTTACTTAAAGCATTTTCAACCATATCTACTACTTTTCTATGTTTAATATTTCCAGCAACAGCTACAACTAAATCTTCTGGTTTATATCTATTTTGATAATAGTTAAAAACAGTATCCCTACTCATACCTTTTATAGACTGTACAGTTCCTAGGATTGGTCGGCCAAGTGGTGTATCTCCGTAGTATTTTTCTAGAAATAAATCATGTATTAAGTCGCTTGGATCATCATCACGCATAGCAATTTCTTCTAGCACTACCTTGCGCTCTGCATCAACATCCTCTTTTTTGACTACGGATGAGGTTATTAGGTCACTTATTACATCAACTGCTAGTGGTAGATGCTTATCAATTACACGAGCATAAAAGCAGGTGTATTCCTTAGAAGTAAATGCATTAGTCTCTCCGCCAACTGCTTCAATTGATGATGAGATCTCTAGTGAAGTTCTCTTCTTGGTTCCTTTAAACAATAAATGCTCTAGAAAGTGTGAAGCTCCCGCGGTTGAATTTGATTCATCACGGGAGCCAACATTGACCCAAATACCAAAAGCTGCTGAGCGAACAGATTTTTCTTCCTCAGTGACTATTCGTAAGCCACTTGGCAAGACTGTTCTAGCCAAATTACTCTGACTTAGCTTCTTCTGGAAGATTTGCTGGAACTAATGAGTATTTACCCTTTGGATCTATCTCATTAATTACAACTTCAATCTTCTCGCCAACCTTCATTACTTCTTCAAGGTTTTCAATTCGCTTTCCACCATGCATCTTGCGAATTTGCGAGATGTGTAGCAAGCCATCTTTACCTGGAGCAAGATTCACGAAAGCACCAAAAGTGGCTAACTTAACAACCGAACCATTGAACTTATCGCCAACAGATAATTGAACTGGATTAGCAATTGCATTGATTTGTGCCTTTGCAGCCTCAGCGGCAGAACCTTCGGTAGCACCGATATAAATAGTTCCATCATCTTCAATTGTGATATCAGCGCCAGTTTCATCCTGAATCTGATTAATCATTTTGCCCTTAGGACCAATAACTGCACCAATCATGTCGACTGGTACCTTTATTGAAATAATTCTTGGAGCAAGTAATGACATCTCATCTGGAACTGAAATTGCTTGATTCATTACATCTAAAATTGCTAGGCGTGCTTCTTTAGCTTGTAAAAGAGCCGCAGCAAGTACTGATGCTGGAATTCCGTCTAACTTAGTATCGAGTTGAAGTGCAGTCACAAACTCTTTAGTTCCTGCAACTTTGAAATCCATATCTCCAAATGCATCTTCTGCACCCAAAATATCTGTTAGTGCTACATACTCAGTTTTTCCATCTACCTCATCTGAGATTAGACCCATTGCAATTCCTGCAACTGGAGCTTTAAGTGGAACACCGGCATTAAGCAGTGACATTGTTGAAGCACAAACTGAACCCATTGAAGTTGATCCATTTGAACCTAATGCTTCAGAAACTTGGCGGATTGCATATGGAAACTCTTCGCGTGTTGGTAAAACTGGAACTAGCGCGCGCTCTGCAAGAGCTCCATGTCCAATTTCACGACGCTTTGGTGAGCCAACTCTTCCTGTTTCACCAACTGAATACGGTGGGAAGTTGTAATTATGCATATACCGCTTGTGATCTTCAGGTGAGAGCGTATCTAACTGTTGCTCCATCTTTAACATATTCAAAGTTGTGATTCCCAAAATTTGAGTTTCACCTCTTTCAAATATTGCAGATCCATGAACTCGAGGAATTACCTCAACTTCAGCTGTTAATGCACGAATATCTCGCAAGCCGCGACCATCTATACGAATCTTCTCTCGTAATACTCTTTGTCGTACTAATTTCTTAGTTACTGAGCGAAGTGCTGCTGATATTTCTTTAACTCTTTCTGGAAAATCAACAGTTAGTTTTTCTGTAACAGCGCTATTGATCTCACTTAGCTTTGTCTCGCGCTCTTGCTTACCAGCAATTGTTAAAGCCTTAGCTAGGTCATCTTTTGCAGCTTTTTCAACAACTGCATAGATATCCTCTTGGTAATCAAGAAACACTGGAAATTCACCAGTTGGCTTTGCGGCTTGCTTTGCCAATTTAATTTGTGCTTCACAAAGAATCTTAATAAATGGCTTAGCAGCCTCAAGGCCTTGACCGACAATTTCCTCAGTTGGCACAGTTGCGCCACCCTTAATTAATTCAATTGTCTTTGCTGTTGCTTCTGCCTCAACCATCATAATTGCAACATCATTATCTGAGATGCGACCAGCTACAACCATATCAAAGACTGCTTTTTCTAAATCAGAGTGATTTGGGAAAGCAACCCATTGGCCCTCAATTAATGCAACGCGAACGCCACCAATTGGTCCAGAGAATGGTAAGCCAGCAAGCTGTGTCGACATAGATGCAGCATTGATTGCAATCACGTCATACATATGATCTGGATTTAAAGCCATCACGGTCACAACAATTTGTACCTCATTACGTAAACCTTTTATAAAAGATGGACGTAGTGGGCGGTCAATTAAACGACAAGTAAGGATTGCATCCTCAGATGGACGTCCTTCACGACGGAAAAAAGAGCCAGGTATTTTCC
>DAOROF010000001.1:5463-59365 GCA_035441405.1 Candidatus Nanopelagicus sp. | reverse complement strand
ACGAGTTCCAGGTGGCTCATCCATCTGACCAAAGACCAATGCAGTTTTATTAATAACACCTGTCTCTGTCATTTCAAGGAAAAGGTCATTACCTTCACGAGTACGCTCACCAACGCCAGCGAATACTGATACACCACCAAAGTTTTCAGCTACTCGATAAATCATCTCTTGGATCAATACAGTCTTACCAACACCTGCACCACCAAATAATCCAATCTTGCCACCCTTAACATAAGGGGTTAGTAGGTCAATAACTTTAATTCCAGTTTCAAACATCTCTGTCTTTGATTCAAGTTGATCAAATGCTGGAGCAGTTCTATGAATTGGCCATCGCTCTTTAATATCTAATGAAGAGGTTGGTACATCTAATGATTCACCCAAGGTATTAAATACATGTCCTTTTGTTACATCGCCAACTGGAACTGAGATCGCACTTCCAGTATCGGTAACGGTTGCACCACGAACCATGCCGTCAGTTGGTTGCATTGAGATGGCGCGGACTAAGTTATCGCCTATATGTTGAGCAACTTCAAGGGTTAACTTCTTGGTCTCACCTGACAAGGTGACATCAATATTTAACGCGTTAAAGATTGCTGGCATCGCATCGGCTGGAAATTCAATATCCACTACCGGTCCAATTACACGGGCAACTCTTCCAGTTGCTGTTTTGACTGACATTATTCGCTCCCTGCGCTAGCTGAGGCGAGCGCATCTGCGCCGCCTACGATTTCACTGATCTCTTGGGTAATTTCGGCTTGACGAGCCGCATTTGCAAGTCGGGTTAACGACTTAATTAATTCATCAGCATTGTCAGTTGCTGATTTCATAGCGCGACGTCGAGCTGCATGCTCACTGGCTGCAGATTGCAACATCGCGTTAAATACTCGAGCCTGAATATAGCGAGGTAGTAGTGCATTAAGTACCTCACCTGCATTAGGTTCGAATTCATACATCGGCAAAATAACTGCCGGACCAGTTGATTCCACAACCTCAAGTGGCAACATTCGTTTTGCATCTGGAGTTTGAGTAATCATAGATTTAAACTCTGTATAAATAATATGTAATTCATCTACGCCATTTGGATCTATTTGGGCATCGGCAATAAAGGCGCTAATTAATGCATCAGATACCTCTTTGGCATGGGCATAAGTTGGGTTATCTGAGAATCCACTCCAAGAGGCAGTGATCTTTCGATTTCTAAACTTATAGAAGTTAATTCCTTTCCGACCTACCAAATATGGATTTACTTCAAGTCCTCTTGATTGCAGTAATGCGATTAATTGATCGCCCTCTTTGATTGCCGCATTTGAGTATGCACCAGCCATACCTCGATCTGCAGTAATAATTAATACCGCAGCCCGTTTTGGATTAGCAGAAGCGGTAGTTAATGGATGATTTGCGCTGGATAAAGATGCAACCGCAGATACTGCCCGGGTTAACTCGTTGGCATAAGGAGATGAGGCAGCAACCTTTTGTTGCGCCTTAACAATGCGCGAAGCTGAGATTAGCTCCATCGCCTTGGTTATCTTCTTAGTCGCCTTTACCGACCGCATACGGCGGCGGTAAATACGAAGTTGGGCACCCATTGTTTTGTCTCGTCTCTGCTTATCGCTTTATCGCTGGAACTTGTCGGGTAATTTGCTCATTATCTACATCATCGAGCGCATCAGCTTTTTTCTCATTAACAGCTGGTGCCACCGATGATTTAAATTGAGTTTTGAATACTGTAATTGCCTCCTCTAAGGAAGCAACTGTGTCATCAGATAACTCTTTAGTTGATGCGATTACATCAAATATTTGTTTGCGCTCTCGGGCAATGAAATCTAAGAACTCAGATTCAAATCTACGAATATCAGCAACTGGAATTGAATCCATCTTGCCAGTAGTTCCAGCCCAGATTGAGGCCACTTGGCGCTCAACTGAGAATGGTGAGTACTGACCTTGCTTTAGTAATTCAACCATACGAGCACCTCGCTCTAATTGCGCCTTTGATGCTGCATCAAGATCTGAACCAAAAGCTGCGAAAGCTTCTAGCTCACGATATTGCGCAAGATCAAGACGTAAGCGTCCGGCAATCTTCTTAATCGCTTTAGTTTGTGCAGAGCCACCAACACGAGAAACTGAGATACCTACGTTAATCGCTGGACGAACGCCTGCGTTAAACAAATCAGTCTCCAAAAAGCACTGACCATCGGTAATCGAGATAACGTTTGTTGGAATAAATGCTGATACGTCATTACCTTTTGTTTCAATAATTGGTAGTCCAGTCATTGAACCGCCACCTAATTCATCAGATAATTTTGCACATCTCTCTAATAGACGTGAATGTAAATAGAAAACATCGCCAGGATACGCTTCGCGACCTGGTGGGCGCCTTAGCAATAGCGATACGGAACGATAAGCCTCAGCTTGTTTTGATAGATCATCAAAAATAATTAATACATGTTGGCCCTTATACATCCAGTGCTGACCAATTGAAGAGCCGGTGTATGGTGCTAAGTATTTAAAGCCAGCAGGATCTGAGGCCGGGGCGGCCACAATTGTGGTGTAAGCCATTGCACCTGCCTCTTCTAGCGCTCCCTTAACAGATGCAATAGTTGATCCCTTTTGACCAATTGCCACATAAATACATTTAACCTGCTTCTTTGGATCTCCACTCTTCCAGTTCTCTAACTGGTTAATAATTGTGTCAACTGCAATTGCAGTCTTACCAGTTTGGCGATCACCAATAATCAACTGACGCTGACCGCGGCCGATTGCAGTCATTGAGTCAATTGCTTTAATACCAGTTTGCATCGGTTCCTTAACTGGTTGGCGTTGAACTACAGATGGTGCTTGAATTTCAAGTGCTCTAGTAGTTTCAGCTTTAATTTCACCTTTACCATCAATTGGTCGACCAAGTGCATCAACAACTCGACCAAGGAAGCCATCGCCAACTGGAACAGAGAGAATTTCTCCAGTCCGGCGAACAGTTGTTCCTTCTTCAATTCCGGTGAACTCACCTAAAATAACCACACCGATCTCGCGAACATCTAAGTTCAAAGCAAGTCCTAGTGTGCCGTTTTCAAATTTTAATAACTCATTAGTCATAGTTGATGGCAAACCTTCAACACGTGCAATGCCATCACCTGCCTCGGTAACGCTACCAATTTCATCCTTGGCAGCTGCTCCTGGCTTGTATGCAGCGACATGTTTTGCCAGTGCATCCCGAATCTCATTCGGGCTGATCTTTACTTCGGCCATCTTCTCTCTCTTCTCTCTTTAAATAACAGGTGCTTTTTAACACCTGTTAAAACTAACTTACGAGCGCTCTGCTCGCTTCTGCTAAACGATTGACAACTGTGCCATCAATAACATCATCGGCGTATCTGATTGAGATTCCACCTAAAACTTTTGGATCTATTTCGATATTTACATGCACTTCTCTACCCATTTGCTTAGTTAAGGCAGCAATAAGTGAGGAGGTTTGGCTATCGGTTAATGCAATTGCAGTTTTTACATGCGCAACTAACCGATTTCTACTATTTGAAACATAATGTGAGTAAGTTGCAAGTGTTGCATCAATAGAGCGGCCACGGCGAAGCACAACTACCCGCTTTAACAGATTAATGGTGGGTAATGAATATTTACCATTTACTACCGATTCAAGTAAGGAGATCTTGTTAGCATCAGTATCAGATGCTGTGTTCAAGGCTTGTCGAAACTCTGGATTAGCAATTAAAACTCGTGCAAAATCAAATAATTGATTCTCCAGCTGTTCTAACTCACCACTCTTATCAGCGGCTGCACTAGCCGACTCCACCGCTAAATTCTCAATAGCATCAGCAATCTCAGCTGGGTTAGACCATCTAAGGGATGCTGCTTGAGAGAACAAAGTTTTTGCTGCTTCAGTTACATTTTTACCAAATAAGTTTGAGATTAACTCTGCTTTAGATGCAGCATCTCTTGAATTATCAGTTAAAGCCCGGCGCAGCCCAACTGATGAGCTAAGGACAGTAAGGGCGGTAAAAAGGTCAGCGGAGAATTGGGCAGCATCAGTTGCCGATTGTTTACTTACTAAATCAGCTAAAGATTTGCGCAGAGTTAATACAGATGCTCTACTGCTTCCACCCAAAATTTTCATAATTACTTACTCTTCTCCAGATCTGCAATAAATCGGTCAACAATTCGAGATTGACGGACCTGGTCATCTAAAGCTTCTCCGACAATCTTTCCGGCCAACTCAGTAGCAAGTGCGCCAACTTCATTCCGAAGTGATGCAAGCGCTTGCTGACGTTCAGCTTCAATTGCAGCGGTAGCAGAGGCGGTAATTCTGGCTGCTTCTTCAGCTGCCTTACTTCGAAGATCTTCAATAATTGCTGCCCCTTGAACTCTGGCATCCTCACGGATCTTTTGTGCTTCACCTCGAGCTTCATTCAATTGAGTTGTGTACTGGGTTAGAGCTCGCTCTGCTTCAAGTTGTGCGCGCTCTGCTTTTTCCATTCCACCTTGAATTGCCTCAGTGCGCTCTGCAAATGCTTTTTCAAACATTGGCACAACCTTTGACCTAAGAACTAAGAACAGTAAAGTGAACGCAACAAAACCAACGATTAGTTCCGCAGTATGCGGTACTAATGGATTAAGTTCCTCACCTGCTGCCCAATTATTAAGAGTATTTAACGACATGTTTTAGTAAGCCTTTGCTTATTAAAGAACGAAAGCTAGAACTAGACCGAATAGCGCCAAAGCTTCAGCTAATGCAAAGCCTAGGAATGCGATCGGCTGCAAAACAGATCTGGCCTCTGGTTGGCGTGCTACACCACTTATGTAAGCAGCGAAAATCATGCCAGTTGCGATTGCAGGTCCGATTGCAGATAGGCCATAACCGACCAGGTTGAGTGTGCCTGTCATTTTCTTTTCCTTCTTTCTTTGTTGGTTGGTTTCTTTATTTTTTCTTTATTTATTCTGTTAGTGCTCATCTGCTAACGCACCCGCTATATAGAGAGCGGTTAGTAGAGTAAAGATATATGCCTGTAGGCACTGAACCATAAACTCAAAAAAGGTTAGGGCAATACCGAAGGCAAAGGCAAATGGTGAAACTAGTTTTAGGCCAATTGCACCAGAAAGTAGGTGCTCTCCTCCTAAAATAAAGACGAGTAGAAGTAGGTGGCCAGCAAACATATTTGCAAATAAACGAAGTGAGAGCGTTAGCGGCCTAACTAAGAAGTAGGTTGCCACCTCAATAGGGGTTAAAAGAATGTATACCGGCTTAGGCACTCCTGGCATAAACATAATCTCTTTTAGGTAGGCAATTAAACCTTTGTGCTTGATGGCAACATAGTGAAAAATTACAAATGTAAATAATGCTAAGACATATGGAAAGCTAACTCTAGACATAGTTGGAAATTGCAAGAAAGGAATAATTCCAAATAGGTTGTTGGTTAAAATAAAAGTAAACAGAGTAAATAGATATGGAACAAATCGCATGAATTCATGCCCAATTACATCTCTTGCTAGATCATTTCTAACAAAACCATAAATTGATTCACCTGCGAATTGAAACTTTGATGGCACTACTGCAGCTTTTCTGGAAGAAAGAATAAAAAATACCGAAATTAAAATTACGGAGAGAAATGCTAAAAATACCGGTTTAGTAGTAAATGGATTATCGCCAAATACTGGAGGTAAATTAAAATCTGCAGTGCTAGGTGGTTTGAAACCATCCTCACTTGCTAGATATGCGCCCACTCGTTCTCCTGAATACTTGTTTATGGACTTACCTGCGCCGAAAGGGGAGAAACGGCTACGGGCGAAACCCTATTAGGTATCTAAGATAAATGTGAAATTTGCTAGGGCAGAAATCGAGCACCAAATGCTGAGAATCCAGGTTGGGTGATATTAATCGCGCCCAAATCGAAGCCATACAAGATAAATCGAGGCCCCAGCACCTAGTAACAAGCCGATAAGTAGGAAGTATGAAGTATCCAACCATTGGTCAACTCCCCAGCCAATACCACCCCATATTAAAAGTCCAGAGAGCAAATATCCGACAATCGACCACAGTGCATTCTCTTCATTCTTTGAGTTATTCAAATCATCATTCTTTGAGTTATTCACAAAATGTCTCCCTCTTTTTTCGGTAGGGGTAATTGAACACGCAACTTTAGAAAGCTACGAACCTCACCGAATAACCATGCCATGGTAATCAAGATTGCGCAGATTGCAAAACTTGCTCTATCAACAGTGCTTCGATCAGTAAATCTTGTAACTAATAGAAGAAAAATTCCCATAAAAACTACCTTGGCAAAATAAGAAAACATGGCTAGAGCCATGGTGATCATTGGGTCTAAATTACGTGATATTCGAGCAACTAGTAAATGAATGCTGAAAAAAATAATCACAGTAACTGACGCTAAAAATGCTCCGACCGCACCTGATTTGCCATTAAGTGTTGCCATAACAATTAGTGAAAGCAAGGCTGTAATGGATGCTGGAATTATTGCTCCCTGCCACAACACAGTATCGCTTGATTGATTATTACTCATTAAATTTTAATTTCTTGTCGAAATTTAACTAATAAAATCGATACTCCAAAGATTACAGTTCCTGCTAATAAGGCTACCCAAATTGGTGTAAATGCTGCTATAACTGTTGGTAGTGCAAACATTGCAGTCCAAAGATATAAAATAATGGTAGTTCGTTGCTGAGTTAACCCTAACCGCATAATACGATGGTGTAAATGTTCACGATCGGCGTCAAATGGTGATCTGCCTGCTTTAACCCTACGAACAATTGCCATCACAAAATCTAGTAATGGAATAGCCAAGATTGAGAACGGTAGTAAAAGTGGCAGTAGTACATTCCCGCCATTTTCTTCCGTGATTGCAGAGGCATCGACCTGGCCAGTAAGAGTTATTGCCGATGCACTAATTAGCAAGCCTAAAAACATAGCACCTGAGTCACCCATGAAAATTTGAGCTGGGTGAAAATTGTGCGGTAAAAATCCAAGGCAAAGGCCGATAACTACCGCAGTAATTAATGATGGTGCACCAGCTCGATTTAAACCATTTACCACCGCTAGTAAATATGAAAAAGCAAAGAATGAAGCGGCACAAATCATTACTATGCCTGTTGCCAGACCATCTAGTCCATCGACAAAGTTAATTGCATTTATAACCACCATTACAAACAAGACTGTTAACAACTGTCCAATATTTGTTGGCAAAGTAGTAATTCCATTTATTGGTAGCCACAAGATTTGGACTCCATAGATTAATAAAATGCCGGCTGAGAGGGCTTGGCCAGCGAATTTTGTGATTGGGTCTAGATCAAATCGATCATCTAGCATGCCAATAAATAAAATAAAGGTTCCGCTTAAAAAAATTCCCGTTGCTTCTCTGCCAAAGGATTTCTCTACTAGAGGTAGGTAATTAACAATTACTAAAGTTAAAGCCATAGCAAGCCACATTGCTAATCCACCCCACCTTGGAGTTGGTTCAACATGTACATCTCTTGATCTAATTTGAGCAATCGCTCCTGATTTGATTGCTAAATCTCTTACAAATGGAGTAATCAGGTAGGTAATAATTGCAGCCAGTAAAACTGTTACTAAGTACTCACGCATCTAAATATCTTTAATTGACTGGATCTGCATAAACTGGGTAATTTTTAGTCAACTGATGTATTTCAGACTTTATTGCTTTGGCTTTACTTTCATCTGAACCATCCTTTATAGCCCTGGCAATTAATCCTGCAATAATTTTCATCTCGGGCTTGCCCATTCCTTGGGTTGTAGTTGCTGCTGTGCCAACCCTAATTCCACTGGTTACGGCAGGGGTTTCTGGATCAAATGGAATTGAATTTTTATTTAATGATATTCCTGATAATCCGCATCTTTCATCAGCTACTTTTCCATTTACTCCTGTTGATCGAATATCAATTAAAGCAAGGTGAGTTTGCGTGCCACCAGATACTGCTCGCATTCCTTCACTTTGTAAATCAGATGCCAAAGCCTTACAGTTTTCAATAACTTTCTTGGCATAATTTTGATAGGCAGGTGTAGCGCATTCTTTTAGTACAACGGCTTTACCAGCTACAGCACTCATATTTGGCCCACCTTGAATGCCAGGAAAGACAGCTTTATCAATAGCTGCTGCATGTTGTTCTTTAGAAAGAATCATTCCACCGCGTGGCCCTCGTAGCACTTTATGAGTTGTAAAAGAAACAACATCGGCATATGGAACTGGTGAAGGGATAGCTTTACCAGCTACTAGTCCAATAAAGTGAGCAGCATCCACCCACATAATTGCACCTACCTCATCGCAAATTTGTCTTACCTTTTCAAAATCAATCAAGCTCGGATAGGCAGTTGCACCTGAACAAATCATTTTTGGTTTATGTTCTATGGCTAAATCTCGCAGTTGATCATAATCAATTAATTCATTATCTTGGCGGACACCATATGAAACTACATTAAACCACTTACCAGAAAAGTTGACTTTAGAACCGTGAGTTAAATGTCCACCATGCGGAAGTGACATAGCAAGAACAGTGTCTCCAGGTTTTGTAAATGCTTGATAGACCGCAATATTTGCACTTGCACCAGAGTGAGGTTGTAAGTTTGCATGATCTGCACCAAACAACGCTTTTGCTCGCTCGATGCCAATCACTTCCACCTTATCTACCTCTTCACAACCACCGTAATATCTTTTTCCTGGGTAGCCCTCGGCATACTTATTTGAAAGAGTGGAGCCCATGGCAGCTAGTACTGCAGAAGATGTAAAGTTTTCACTTGCAATAAGTTGTAGATTTTTTCTTTGGCGTTCAAGTTCAGAGAGTACAACTGAGGCAACTTCAGGATCTTGGCGCTCCAGTGAATTAAAGTCTGGCCCATAGTATTTTTCATTAAGCGACATGAGATAAGCCTAAAGGTTTGTGGGCAAAATTGAAGGTATCAGCGGTTTTAATTTCAGTATAGATACTGCGCCCTCACGTTGGAGTGTGATTTCATTCTCAGAAAACTCTACGATCGTCGTGTGTCCAGCATTTTCTAATATGCCTTCATCAAATACTGCACCAACTTCAGCCTCTCGAATAATAATTTGGCTCAAATCAACAATTGCGGTCCTGCCAGTAAAGGCTATTGAAGCTGTAGCAAGTGGGCCCGTTTTTTCTAAAACTTTACTTATGAATTTTTTATTTGGTACACGCACATTAATCTTACCTAGTCGCCTTTCATCTCCTAGATCCCAATTGAGGCCAGGTTGGGATTTGATTGTGACTGATAACTGTCCGGGCCAAAATTTTTCCAAAACTTGCCTTTGTTGAAAATTTATTGGGTGAGCAATTCCTGCTAAAACTTCGATTCCTTTGATGAATACTTGAGCTGCGATACCTTCGCTATCGCCACGCATTACATGAATACTCTTAACTGCTTTAGTATCAAAGGCATTAGCAACGTAGGCATAGCCAGACTCTGTTGCAACGATTATAACCGTACCAGCATTTATATATCTAACGGCTGAGTCAACTGCTTCGATAAACCTGGATTCGCTGTCAATGAAATCTCTAATTCTCTCTGCCATATGAAGTTATCGCCTTCTTGCGCTTGTGAATCTATCTCTACCCGTTAGATCAGCATGAGTTTGAGGCAGAGTAAATTCTTCTTTGAGTGCTTGCTTGATTAAATCAGATTGCTTTTCATGGTGCTCCATAATAAAAATCCCACCTGGTTTTAATAATCTGGCAGCTGAATCAATAAATAATTTAGGCATCTGCATCCCATCTACTTTGCCACCCCGCAAGGCAATTACAGGCTCATAGCCATCTACCTCTTGCGGTAACTTTTCATCATCTGGGATATATGGTGGATTTGCTACAACTAAATCAGCTTTGACTCCAGGCAATGCAGTCGCTACATCCTCTACAACAACCCTAATTGGTAGGTCATATTTTGCAATGTTTTTATTTAGCCATATAACTGCAGGCTCTGACTTTTCTACAGCAATAACTGAAACGCTCAATCCCTTTAGGGCTGCTTCAGAGGTAATTGCAATTGAAATTGCGCCACTTCCAGCACCAAGATCAATAACACTTTTTGCTTCATTACTATTTTCCATTGAGGTTAGAAAGCCAATTGCTCGATCAACTAGTAATTCGGTTTCCGGACGTGGAATTAATACCCCTTCGCCCACCTCTAGATCTAGATATCTAAATGGTGCACTTCCCGTTATGTATTGAACTGGCCTACCTAAAAGTCGCTGACCAATCAGTTCTTTGTACTCGGCTGTAATTGATTCAATTTGATCACTTGGTATCTCCAAAGCTTGCGAGTGAATCTCCTTGCGAGATACGCCAAGCAGGTGGGCTAAAAGTAGCTCTGCATCAACAGTTGAAATCTTGTTTTTTTCAAACTGTGTGAATGCTTGCCTTAGTAGCTCTTTCAAGAATTACCTGCGGTTAACTTTGCAGTTCGATCAGCATCAAGTAGTGCTTGAATTACGGCCTCCAAATCACCATTCATGACTGAATCTAGATTATTCGCTTTGTAATTTACTCGATGATCACTTAATCGATTTTCCGGAAAATTATAAGTTCTGATCCGCTCACTTCTATCTACAGTTCTTACCTGACTCTTTCGCTCGGCCGATGCAACTCTTTCAGCCTCCTCTTGGGCTGCTGCCAACATGCGAGCGCGTAAAATTCTAAGTGCTGATTCTTTATTTTGAAGTTGGCTCTTTTCATTTTGGCACGAAACTACAATTCCAGTTGGAACATGAGTAATTCTTACCGCCGAATCAGTTGTGTTAACGCTTTGCCCACCCGGACCAGATGATCGATAAACATCGATTCTTAAATCATTCATATTAATATCTACATCAATTTCTTCAGCCTCTGGCAAAATTAAAACTCCAGCAGCAGAGGTGTGAATTCTTCCCTGGGACTCAGTCTCTGGCACCCGCTGTACTCGGTGAACACCACCTTCAAATTTTAATTTTGCATAAGGCGTTTGGCCAGGTTGGGTGTTTGATTTAGATTTTATTCCTACCGACAGATCTTTGTATCCACCCATATCACTTTGCGTGGCATCAATTACCTCTACTTTCCAACCTTGCTTTTCGGCATACCTGGAGTACATCCTGAATAGATCACCAGCAAAAATTGCCGACTCATCTCCACCAGCACCAGCTTTAATCTCCATAATTACATCGCGATCATCATTTGGATCCCTAGGTAGTAACAACTCTTCTAGAATCGCACCAGCTTGATCCTTATTTTTTTCTAACGCCTCAAGTTCAGATACAAATGCAGGATCGACCTCAGCCAATTCTTTACCGGCATTGAAATCATCTTCGGCTAATTTGTAGGCACGGTAGCCAGCAATGACTGGCCCTAATTGTGCATAACGCTTTCCTAGCGCTCTAGCTTTGTTTTGATCATTATGAATTGCTGGGTCTGCCATTTGTGCCTCTAATGATTCGTACTCAGCTAATAACTCATTTACCTTTGCAAATCTCTCCACTTATACCCTCCCTTCTTAAATATGGATGTAAATTAAAAAGAGAGCACACCACATCTTTCGATGCATTGTGTGCTCTCTTTAAGAAAACTACTTAGTGCCGGACTTATCGGCCTTTCCAAAACGCTCCTGGAATTTAGCTACTCGACCACCAGTATCAAGAATTCTTTGCTTACCGGTATAAAACGGATGACATACAGAGCAAACTTCAACGTAAATTGAACCATTTTCTTTTGTACTGCGGGTAGTAAATACCTCACCGCAACCACAAGTTACCTTGGTCTCCACATATTGTGGGTGAATTTCATTCTTCATATTTCTCCTTGTTTTTTACTGGATCAAATTCATTTCCTAAAAAATGAACTTGTGAACCAGTAGGACTAGTGAAGTACTAGAGGGGATAAGAATAACTCTCAGTGCTATGTGGTCAAAATTGACGCTTACTTAAGCCTCAACACTCTCCTTGTTAGCAGAGCTGCCAGATGAAGATTGCTCTCCACCTGTAGTTGTCTTTTGGATTTGCAGCAGGAACTCAACATTTGATTTCGTACCCTTCATCTTCTCAAGTAATAGTTCCAGAGCTTGCTGTGGCTCAAGAGCATGCAGCACTCTACGAAGTCGCCAAACAATACTTAACTCTTCAGTACCCATAAGAATTTCTTCTTTTCTCGTACCAGAGGCAACTACATCAACGGCTGGGAATATTCGCTTATCGGCAAACTTACGATTGAGAATAAGCTCCATATTTCCAGTTCCTTTAAACTCTTCGAAAATAACTTCATCCATCTTTGATCCAGTATCAATCAAGGCAGTTGCCAAAATAGTTAGTGAGCCGCCATTTTCAATATTTCGGGCGGCACCAAAGAATTTCTTTGGTGGATACAGCGCAGCAGAATCAACACCACCGGAAAGAATTCTTCCAGAAGCTGGGGCTGCGATGTTATATGCACGTCCTAATCGAGTAATGGAATCAAGTAGTACAACAACATCATGACCTAACTCAACTAATCTTTTTGCTCGCTCAATTGCTAGTTCGGCAACTGTAGTGTGATCATCAGCTGGGCGATCAAATGTTGAAGCAATGACCTCTCCCTTTACTGAACGTTGCATATCAGTTACTTCTTCTGGGCGCTCATCAACTAGCACAACCATTAGGTGGCACTCAGGATTATTAGTTGTGATTGCATTTGCAATTGCTTGCAACACCATCGTTTTACCAGCTTTAGGTGGTGAAACAATTAGACCACGTTGACCCTTACCAATTGGTGAGATTAAATCAATAATACGAGTGGTTAAAATATTTGGTTCAGTTTCAAGTCGTAATCTCTCTTGTGGGTAGAGCGGTACTAATTTAGAGAAATCCACTCGTTCTTTAGTATTTTCTGGTTCAACACCATTAATAGTTTCAACTCTAACTAAAGCATTAAATTTTTCACGTCGCTCACCCTCTTTTGGTTCACGTACTGATCCAGTAATTACATCACCTTTACGTAAACTGTATTTTCGAACCTGTTGAAGTGAGACATAAACATCATTTGGTGATGGTAGGTAGCCACCAGTTCTAATAAACGCGTAACTATCTAAAATATCTAGTAAGCCACCAACTGGCAGTAGAACATCATCTGGTCCAATTACAATTTCACGCTCTTCGCGCTGACCTCGATCACGATTTCTATCTCGACCGCGATCTCGTCCTCGATCTCTACGATGATCTCTGCCACCAAAACGTCGGTTCTCACCACGATCTGAGTCGCCAAAGGATCCGGATGAGTTATTTGAATTATTTACTGCCGAATCAGCACTAGAGTCATTTGTATCTGCTTCTGGATTATTGTTTCTATTATTTCGATTATTTTGTCGTTCCATACGACGAGCCTCTCGTTCGTTTTTAGCAGCCTCACGATTTGCTGCCTGCAGGTCTGCAATAGATTGCACTAACTCTGCTTTTTTCAGGGTAGATGCATTTTCAATACCAAGTTGCCCAGCAACCTTCTTTAAATCACCTAAAGCCATATCTACTAACTCAACCGCATCTGCGCGGCTAGTCTTTTTCTTATCTGCCATTTACTTATTGCCATTCTTTCTTATTTATATTTTTATGAGAAGTACCCAGAAAAAAGGTTTTAATTTTTGGGATTTTTATTTATTGCTGTCGCACTTTCCGACAGGGGTAAATCTACCACACCCAAGAGATATTGGGAAAATACCCTACTGTGCCCCGGTTTTGGCTATCTCTAGCTTTAGCGCATTAAACCCGGGAGCCAATGCTGCTACCTGATCAATCTCATCTTCACTATTTGAATACAAAACCATAACCGAAGGGCCTGCTCCGGAAACTACCGCTGCAAGACCTGCACCACGTAATTTTTTTACCAACGCAATAGTTTTTGGCATTGCAGATTCTCGATAGTTCTGGTGAAGTAAATCTTCTGTGGCAGTAAATAGTAGATCTGGACGCTCAGCCAAGGCATGTACAAGTAAGGCAGATCGGGATGAATTAAGCACTGCATCTTGGTGAGAAATGGTTTCTGGTAGAAGTTTTCTTGCTTTAGCGGTTGCTAATTGATTGCCTGGAATAAGTAATAATGCTTTTATCCGATCATCAACCTTTAAACTAACTGCTTTTCCAACCTCACTACTGACCCCATCTGCACCAACTGATTTTTCAATCCAGGCAATAGTTGCGCCACCATAAAATGCAGCAGCAACATTATCTGGATGTCCCTCTAATTCGGTTGCTAATGTAATCAAATCATCATCACTCATATATTGCTCACCTGTTAAAACTAAAGATCTGGCAAGAGCTAAGCCGCCAACAATTGCACTTGCCGAAGAGCCAAGGCCACGGCCATGTGGGATTACATTCAATGCTCTAAGCGCAATACCTTTTGGCTTAGCTCCCATATGCTCAAAGCCACGCAACATAGACTTAATAACTAAATTCTTTGCATCTTTCTTTACCTCGGATGCACCTTCACCGCTGACATCAACATCAAAGTTTGGTTCATCTAAAACTTGTGCGGCATAGCGATCCCGCAGCTCTAGCGCTAAGCCAAATGAATCAAATCCAGGGCCAATATTGGCGCTACTAGCTGGCACACTAACTTGCGCCATGGTGGCTTTAAAGGTTAAACCACTATTAACTTTCTTTGATGCCATTATTTAAGACCAATTACCTTTGCTGCTCGTTTTAAATCAACTGGAATTACAATCGGTTTACCGGCTGAATTTAACACCCACTGCACATCCTTTAATCCATTACCAGTGACAGTAACAACTATTACTTGTCCCTTTGGTAGCTTTCTTTGTTCTTTCTTTTTAATTAAACCAGCAAGGCCTGCAGCACTTGAAGGTTCAATAAATACTCCTTCTTTTGCTGCTACTAATCGATAGGCACTTAAAATCTCTTTGTCAGTAACAGAATCGATTAAGCCTTTAGAGCCAACTTGTGCTGCCACAGCTTGATCCCAAGAAGCTGGATTACCAATTCGAATCGCAGTTGCAATAGTTTCAGGATTTTTAACAATTTTATTCTTAACAATTGGAGCAGCACCAGCTGCTTGAAATCCCCACATCATAGGTAAATTTCTTACCATGCCAGCTTTTTTATACTCTTGATAGCCCTTCCAATAAGCAGTTATGTTTCCAGCATTACCAACTGGCATGACATGAATATCTGGCGCAGTTTTTAACATATCGACCACTTCAAAGGCTGCAGTTTTCTGTCCTTCAATTCGGAAAGGATTGACTGAATTCACTAGTGATACTGGATAATTTTCAGATAATTCTTTAGCCAGAGTTAAACAATCATCAAAGTTGCCCTTAACTTGTAATAACACCGCGCCATGAGCAATAGCTTGAGCTAGCTTGCCCATTGCAATTTTTCCTTGTGGAACTAATACCACAGGTTTCATTCCTGCTTTTGTAGCATAAGCAGCAGCACTTGCACTTGTGTTACCGGTAGATGCACAGATAACTGCTTTTGCACCATCCTCTGCCGCTTTTGAAATCGCCATTGTCATACCACGATCTTTAAAAGAACCAGTTGGGTTAGCTCCTTCAACTTTTAACCAGACTTCATTACCTAATAATTTAGAAAAATACTCAGCATGAACTAATGGCGTCCCACCTTCACATAATGTAATTACTGGTGTTTGTTCAGTTACTGGTAACCATTTTCTATACTCGTTAATCACACCTTGCCATTGATGGGCACCTGATTTTTTACCAAACAAATTAGCAATAGACATTAGTTAATTCCCTCAACTCGCAAGACGCTAGCGACATCGGTCACGGCAGATAACTTGCCAAGATCTTTCACGGTTGCACTTAATGAGGATTCGGTGGAGCTATGAGTCATCACAATTAACTCAGCCTTATCTCCTGCTCCAGTTTGCCGAACAGTTTGAATAGAAACTTGATGAGAGGCAAAAACATGGGCTACAGATTCAAGTACACCAGGCTTATCTGCCACATTTAATCTAATTAAATACCGAGTTTTGGTCTCACCGATCGGTGCAATTTTAAGATCTGCGTAATCACTTTCTTTTGGACCTAATCCACCTGAAACTCTATGCCGAGCAACCGCTACTAGATCACCAAGCACTGCACTTGCAGTTGGCTCACCGCCAGCACCTCGACCATAAAACATCATTTGGCCAGCAGCTTGCGCCTCAACAAAGACAGCATTAAATGAATCTCTAACTGATGCAAGTGGGTGATCCCTTGAAATTAAAGCTGGATGCACTCGAACCGAAATACTTCCATCAGTAGTTAACTCTGCAATCGCTAACAATTTAATTACCATATCAATAGCTTTAGCTACCTTCACATCAGCAGAAGTTATTTTTGAAATTCCTTCGCGATAAACATCTGCATCTGTGACTCTTGAGTGGAAAGCAAGACTAGCCAAAATAGCTGCCTTAGCAGCTGCATCAATGCCTTCAACATCAGCAGTTGGATCAGATTCGGCGAAACCAAGATCTTGTGCTTGCTTTAGCGCATCTGCAAATGCTGTGCCGTTTTCATCCATTTTTGTCAGGATGTAGTTAGTTGTGCCATTAACAATGCCCATAACTCTCAAAACATGATCTCCGACAAGTGATTCTCGTAATGGACGAAGAATTGGAATTGCGCCAGCAACTGCTGCTTCATAATATAAATCCACATTCGCTTTATCAGCAGCCGCATACAAAGTGGCCCCATGTTTAGCTAGCAAGGCCTTATTTGCAGTCACAACTGATTTTCCATTTTTAATTGCAGTAAGAATCAAATCTTTTGCTGGATCGATCCCGCCGATTACTTCAATTATTAAATCTATATCTGGGTCAGAAACAACTGAATTTGAATCGGTAGTAAATAAATTTACTGACACACCCTCACGCTTTGTTTTGATATCTCTAACTGCAATTTTAACTAGTTCTAAATTTGCCCCAGCTCTAGAAGATAGGTCTGCCTTATTGCTAACAAGTAGTCGAGCGATTTGTAGCCCAACAACGCCACAGCCCAGCATCCCTACTTTCAGTGTTTTCATGGAAGTAAGTATCTCAAACTTATGACAGTTGCCGTGGCGCTTGATCTACATCCAGATTAAGCAAATCTTGCTCATTTTCCCTGCGCACAATCAATTTGGCGCTGCCTTTTTGCACTGAAACTACTGCTGGACGTGGCATGTGGTTGTAGTTGCTTGCCATGCTCCGGCCATAAGCTCCGGTTGCTGGCATAGCAAGTAAGTCACCTGCCTTTACATCTTCAGGTAAGTCAATATCTAAAATTAAAATGTCTCCAGTTTCACAATGCTTTCCAACTAATCTGCTTTTGACTGGTTTTGCACTTGAAACTCTATCTGCTAAAAATACCGAGTATTTTGCACCATACAAGGCAGGTCGAATGTTCTCACTCATGCCACCATCAACCGAAATGTATCGACGAATTGAACCATCATCTAAAACTACATTCTTACTTGTCCCAACGGTATAAATTGTTGTTGTGGTTGGACCCACAATTGCCCGGCCTGGCTCGATTGAAATCTTTGGAATAGAGATCCTAGCTTTTTTGCACTCTGTCTTAATCACTGTCGCAATCGCAGGAATTACATAATCAGGTGCAATCGCAGTTTCAGATTTAGTATAAGCAATTCCAAATCCGCCACCAATGTTTAATTCAGCAAGCTCTTTTCCATACTTGGCTTTAAATGTAACTAGTACTTCGATTAATCGTTTAGCCGCTAATGAAAACCCATCAATCTCAAAAATTTGAGAACCAATGTGAGAGTGGATTCCCGCTAAGTTTAAAGATTTTTCTGACATGCACCGCTCAATTGCTTCACTGGCACTTCCAGAAGCTATTGAAAATCCAAATTTTACATCTTCATGTGCAGTAGAAATAAACTCATGAGTATGTGCATCTACACCAGGAGTAAGCCTTAAATAGATCTTTTGAACCTTACCTAGACCTTGCGCAATCGATGAGACTCTTGTGATCTCGTCAAACGAGTCGATAACTATTGTGCCCACACCTGATGTAATAGCTAACTTAATCTCATCCTCTGATTTATTATTTCCATGAAATTCAATCGCTGCAGGTGGAAATTTCGCAGCCAAAGCCACTTGTAATTCACCTGCACTGCAAACATCAATACCGACATTTAATTCTTTAAGCCATTTAGCAACTTCAATACTTATAAAAGACTTTGCCGCATAGTAAAGCTGGCAATCTTCAAACTCTGAGTCTAAAGCTGCCTGCCAAGCTTTAGTCCGTAAGTAAAAATCATCCTGATCAATTACAAAAGTAGGTGAACCAAACTCTTTGACTAGTTTTTGGGCGCTGCAGCCGGCGATCGAAAGATCACCGCCAAATTCATTCTCCTTAGCAAATAGTAAATTGCTTGAGAATAATGAGGTTGGGTAATTACTACTTTTCATCACATCTTCTCCGGAGCACTAACACCAAGTAAATCTAAACCATTACTAATAACTTGTGCGGTAGCAAGGCAGAGAGTGGCTCTGGCAGAGTTTAATTCAGTCGGTTTTTCATCCCCTAATGGCAGTACTCGACAATCGTTATAAAAGCGATGGTACTGACTTGCTAAATCTTCAATATATCTAGCAACTCGATGTGGCTCTCTTGCTTGTGCAGCAGCTGAGACCACTCTTGGAAACTCTGCCAATAGTCCGATTAATTCTCGTTCACGCTCATGAACTAATAGCTCTGGATTAAAACTTTTGATTCCATAATGAATTCCATAATCTTTAGCATTTCTAAGAACAGCGCAAATTCGAGCATGTGCGTATTGCACATAATAGACAGGATTTTCATTTGTATTCTTTCGTAGTAAATCAACATCCATAACCATTGGCGTATCAGTAGGAAATCTAATTAGAGTGTATCTGGCAGCATCTTTGCCTACTTTTTCTACTAACTCTTCTAAAGTAATAATTGTGCCAGCTCGCTTAGAAAGTTTTATTTCTTCGCCACCTTCAATAATTTTTACCATCTGGCCAATCAATATTTCTACATCTTTATCTTTATCATCACCAGCACATGCTGCTATCGCCTTAATTCTTCCGACATATCCATGGTGATCAGCCCCCAACATATAAATACAAAGATTGAATCCGCGCTCTCTTTTACTCACATAGTAAGCAGAATCTGATGCAAAGTATGCAAATGAACCATCTGATTTAATCATTACTCGATCTTTATCATCACCAAAGTCTGTAGTTCTGAGCCAGATAGCACCCTCTAACTCATATACATGCCCTTGCGCCTTTAATTTATTCAATGAATGATCAAAGAAATTATTCTCATATAACGCTTTTTCTGAAAACCAAACATCAAAATGGGTTCCAAAATTATCTAAAACTTTATTTTGTTGAGCTAATTGAAGTTTGTAGCCAGCATCGCGAAAAGCAGCTATCGATTCACTCTCTGGTAAGCTAATTAAGTCGGGATTACTTTTTTGTATTTGGTTTGCAAGATCTTCTATATATTCACCGTGATAACCAGCTTCAGGTCGTGGTTGATTTAATGCCGCTGCCCTAATTGAGGCGCCAAATAAATCCATTTGATTTCCGCGATCATTAACGTAAAACTCACGTGTAACTTCAGCGCCAGCTGCACTTAAAACTCTGCCTAATGAATCACCAACAGCTGCCCAACGAGTATGTCCTAAATGAAGTGGCCCAGTTGGGTTTGCACTTACAAACTCTAGATTTATCTTTTTTCCAACTAGCAAATTACTAGAGCCATACTCTTTTCCAGCAGAAATAATTTTAGGAATAATTGCAGCCTGGCTGGCGGTCGCCAAAGTTATATTTATAAATCCAGGCCCAGCAATTTCAGTCTTGCTTATGCCTGCCGGGGTTAATAAATTATTACTGTTCATAGAATCGATAATCACCTGCGCAATCACCCTCGGCTGCAAATTTGCCTGTTTTGCTAGCGTTAATGCAATTGAGGTTGCATAATCTCCATGGTCGCGATTTTTTGGTCGCTCTAAAATTATTTGAGCAGGAATCTGGCACTGAAGTAAGTTGGATTTTTTGGCAATTTCCAGCGCTTTATGGATTGCCGCAGCAACCTCACTTTGCACTGAATCTGCACTCATTTGAGCAAGGTTACCCGCTTGAGCTTGCTAAAGGTCGCTGAGTTTTGGTGATGCCGCTATTTAAGCCGTAATCTTTGCCCCTCACTTACTTAGCAATGCGGGAGTGGTGAAATGGCAGACACGCAGGTCTTAGGAACCTGTGCTTCGGCGTGTGGGTTCAAGTCCCACCTCCCGCACCAGTTGTATTTAATAATTTTGTAAGGAAGGCTAGAGGCATGGCAGATAAAAATTTCTTATCATGGGTTGGATTTAAGGGCGAGGATGATAGCAAGCCTGCGCCATCACAAAATGCGTTAGAGAGAATTCGTGAGCTGGAAAGTCAGTTAAATGATCTTCGCTCTAGACGAGATATAACCGGATTAAGCCGTGAAGAGTTTGAAATATTAGCTACCGAAACTGCAATGAGCATTATTAAATCTGCTCAACAACGTGAAGCTAAGGCCAACGCAGCGGTATCTAGGATAGTAAATGAAACAAACAGAGCAGCCAAAGAAAAATTAGATAGTGCTGAATCTAAAGCCAAAAGCATTCTTTCATCTGCTGAATCCCGAGGTCGTAAATACATATCAGCAGCCGAAGATGATGCAGCTGAACTTATTATTAATGCCGAAGGTAAAGCTGACGAGATATTAAATAAATCAGCTCGTGAGGCTGCTCATATGACTACAGCAGCAAGACGAGATGCTCAAAAGTTGATTGAAGATGCGTCAAAGAATATTATCGATTATCGCTCTTGGTTATCTTCTGCAATCTCTGAGGCTGAAAGATTACATAGAGCACAGAATGCATCCCTAAATGCCGCAGAACATGCAATTCAAGAGTCAAGACAAAAACTAAAGCACGCCTTTGATCGACTTTCACAATTGCAAATGGATATTAATGCAAATCTAGATGGCCAAAATAGACCTGCTGGAAAAACATATGTACCGGGTGCCGGCAAAAAAGCAGCAATTGCTGCAGCTAGAAAACAAAAAACAGCTAATAGTAAAAAACAGAAAAAGAAGTAACCTAAAGTTTGAAGTTAATAACTTCATCTAGGTGATATTTTTATGAGTTCAAAAAATACAACTGGCAAAATAGGTATTCGCCATATCTCCTCTATTGATGGCCTAAGAGCAATTGCAGTTACTGCAGTGGTGCTCTATCACTTAGGTATCTCTTGGATTCCAGGTGGATTTCTAGGAGTTGATTTATTTTTTGTCATCTCTGGATATGTCATTACTCGTTTAATACTGGACTCAATAAATCAATCAAGCGCATTAGATCTACGTGCATTTTATGCTGCACGATTAAGAAGAATTTACCCAGGTTTATTATTCATGATTATCTCCACCATTATCTTTATTGGTGTTTGGGCACCGGAGGCAATAAAGAGATTTTTGACTGATCTACCCTATGTATTAACTGGCACGATGAACTGGTCGCTAGTTGCCAGACAGCAAGATTACTTTGAAACTATAGGCAGACCACCACTGCTTCAACATACTTGGTCACTTGCTGTTGAATTGCAATACTACTTAATTTGGCCCATCATTTTGCTTACAGTTTTAAAGTATTTTGGCAAAAGGCATATTGCTCGTTCGGCATTAGTCATTGCCATGGTTTCTGGTGTTGCCTTATTTTTTGTGTCTTTCCAATTAGATCAATCAAATGCTCAGCAAGTTAGCCATATTTATTTCGGTACAGATACTCATTCGATTGGCTTATTCCTAGGATCAGCACTTGCTGTCTCTTGGATTCCACAAAATCTAAGTGCAGATATAGAAAAAAGAGCTCAAGATGTAATTGATGGAATTGGCGTAGCTGGTTTATTGGGTTTAGTTGCCACATTTTTATTTATTGATGCAAACAATGCCAGCCTTTATCAAATCGCCTTTCCATTAGCTGGAGTATTTGGGTGCTTGGTAATTATCTCCTTAGTTCACCCAGCATCAAGATTTGCCCCAATTATTAGTAGTGCCCCCTTTCGCTGGGTAGGGCAGAGAAGTTATGGAATATACATATGGCACTGGGTTATTTTCCAAGTCACCCGTCCCAGTGTTGATTTAACTGGTGAAACCTGGGCGCTTTATTTAGCCAGAGTCTTACTAGTACTAGCGCTAGCTGATATCTCACTTCGTTGGGTAGAGATTCCATTTCGCCAAGGAGTAGTTCAAAACTGGTTTAGAGGAATGAAGTATCGCTCAGCTAAAGTAAAACTTCGCCAGCAAATATCTATTGTGGCTTCAGTAATAGTTGTGCTTGGCATTACATCATCTATTTCAATACAGGCTATTAATAAGGGAGAGCAGATTGCTACCGATATAGCCCAAGGTGGAGATGATCAGAATTTTGAACAGAAAGATCTCGCTGACACAACTGGACTTTGGGTAACTGGCGATAGCGTAATTTTGGGAATTAGAAGTAAATTAGAGAGTAAAGAACATGTCTCATTGGTCAATGCCCGAGTCGGCCGACAAGCTCCTGAATTACTGGCAGCACTTCGAGTAGATCAAGTTGCAGTGCCAGAATCACCAGTTATCTTTAATCTAGGAAATAACAATGCTCTTTCTGAACAAACAGTGATTGATATTTTTGAGGTTGTTAAAAACCAACCCCAAATTATTGTGGTGAACACTGCCGTTCCAAGACCTTGGCGAGAGCAAAATAATTTGATTATTTCTAAAGTTTCATCCCTTTATTCAAAAGTAACCTTAATTGATTGGGATCGAATTTCGAAAGATCGTCCAGAGTTATTTGCACCAGATGGCATTCATTTAAGTCCATTAGGTTCAGATGTTTATGTAGATTTAGTATTGAGTGCATTAATTAAATAATTTGTAAAAAAATAGCCCCTGATTTCTCAGGGGCTATTTAAATTACTTGTTACGGTTTAAGACCAGCTACCTGGCAAACCGTGAATCTTACCTTCTACAATTTCACCATCTGCATAAACTGTTGAGACTTTAACCTGCACCCAACCAGATGTATCGTTCTTAGTAATTTGTTGCTTGAACTCGCTCGCTGGCACAGTTGCTACCAAGCGCCAATCGCCTACGCCGTTATCGCGTAATTCAACGTTGTAGCCAGTAATACCAGCAGATGCTGCTGGTGCTTTCCAATTTACCATGGCGCCAGTTTCGTTATAAATTGAAACAATGCCTACTGGAGCTTCATAAGCTGTAATTGGAGTTTCACCTGGTTCAGTTGTTGGCTGTTCAGTTGGTGTATTACTTTCTGAAGCCACTGGTGTTGGTGTAACAGTTGTTGACTCAGAGGATGAATTTTGAGAGATAACTGCAACTGCCAAAATTAAAATACCAACTACTACTGCGATCACAACAGCCTTAGAGGATCCTGAGCCACTATTTGTGCTTACTGAGGATGCTCTTGGGGTGGCAGCAACTTGCTTAGGAGTTGATGAGATTGAAGAAATGGAAGATCGTGATGATCCACTAACTGGCACGGCAGGAATTGAGTACCGAGTAGATGAGCGGGCTGATCGCTTTGCACTCTTTTTTACACTCTTCTTTGCTGAAGATTTTTTTACACTCTTCTTGGCTGAAGATTTTTTAACACTCTTCTTAACACTGCGTTTTGCAGATGCTTTCTTAGCTGCTTTCTTCTTTGCTGCCACTTAAAACTCCTTTAGTTATTTACGCTAGTTAAGTTCACTAACCTTATTTAGATGAAGGTATTCCTAGGGAAGGATGAGATAAGGATACAACACCAAATGCGTGATTTATTCGAATGAAATTAGAGTAGTTCAAGCAGAAGCGGTGCGATTGCCCGTAATGCCCGCCCGCGATGGCTAATTTCATCTTTTACCGCAGGAGATAGTTGCGCCAAAGTTTTATCAAAACCTTCTGGCAAAAAGATCGGGTCATAACCAAAGCCATTATCACCATGTGATTGTTGAGTAATTTCACCCTTTAACTCACCTAGCATCTGGTGCTCGACGTTATGACCGCCGGCAGCTGGTTGGTAAAAGGCGACCACCGTTTTAAATTGTGCTCCCCGACTGCCAACTGGTGTATTAGCTAATTGGGTTAAGACTTTCTCAATATTTAATTTATCCCTCATCTTGGCATCAGATCCGCTATAGCCAGCGTATCTGGCTGAGTAAATTCCAGGATCACCATTTAGTGCGTCAATAAATAATCCACTGTCATCTGCTAAGGCAGGTAGGTTTGTAAAATCTGATATTTGCCTAGCCTTTAGCCAAGCGTTTTCACTTAGGCTGTTTCCACTTTCAACTACCTCAGGTAGATCTGGAAAATCAGCTAGACCTAGAATCTTTATATCAGTAGCTAAATTACTAAGTAATCTTTCCAACTCTGCGATCTTGCCAGTATTTTTTGATGCTAAAACCAACTTAGACATTTTGTAAAATTATTTAGATAAGGATTGGATTTGAAGTTTTGTTAAATCAGCACAGCCCTTAGCGCCTAAATTTAATAATTGATCTAGTAAATTGCGATCAAATGGTTTTCCTTCAGCAGTTCCTTGCACCTCAATAAAATTACCATCACCGGTGCAGACAATATTCATATCAGTTTGCGCAGCAACATCCTCTTCATAGCAAAGATCTAAGGTTGGTATGCCGTCTATGATTCCAACTGAAACTGCCGCAACTGATTGGGTTAAGGGATTTGATTTCTCGGCAATGTGGGAATTTGATTTCGCCCAAGATATCGCATCGGCTAGGGCAACATATGCCCCAGTAATCGCAGCTGTTCGAGTGCCACCATCTGCTTGCAATACATCACAATCAATCACAATTGTGTTTTCACCTAATGCTTTCATATCTACGATGCCACGTAAGGATCTGCCAACTAATCTGGAGATCTCCTGAGTTCTGCCACCTAACTTGCCCTTAACACTCTCGCGGTCAGATCTAGTATGGGTAGCTCTAGGCAACATGGCGTACTCACTTGTTACCCAACCCTCACCCTTACCAACTAACCAGCGGGGCACTCCTGGGGTAAAGGATGCAACACATAAAACTCTAGTCTTACCAAACTCAACTAGGACTGATCCTTCGGCATTATCTAACCAATGGCGGGTAAATTTAATTGGACGTAATTGATCACTTGATCTGCCATCGATTCTGCTAATGATTTATCTCCTCTTTTTTTTCTCTCGTTAAATTTAAGCGCTTAGTGCTATCTTTAAAGTTGTTAACTCTTAGATGTTAAATCTTATTAGTAACTGATACTACCTCTGGGCCTAGAAATCTTCGTGCTAAAGCGGCAAAACTGCTTGCATCCCCAGTTGCCACAAATCTATGTGTGGCAGGTGAGCTTTGGGTACTTAATAAATCTGCCTCAACTAAGGTTTTATACAGATCCTTTGCCGTCTCCTCAGCGCTGGAAACTAAGGTGACATCATTTCCCATGACATAGGAGATCACACCAGTTAACAATGGATAGTGGGTGCAGCCTAAGACGAGAGTATCAATCTTGGCCTGCTGCATTTGAGCTAAGTAATCTTGGGCAATTTTTGTAATCTCATCCCCTGAGGTTTTACCCTGTTCAACAAACTCAACAAATAGTGGACAGGCTTTAGAGGTAATTTTTAATTGCGGTGCCGCAGCAAATGCATCTAAGTAAGCTTTGGAATCAATGGTGGCGGTTGTGCCAATAACGCCGATATTGCCACTTCTAGAAGCAGAGACAGCTCGGCGAACTGCAGGTTGAATAACCTCAATTACTGGGATGGTGTAGCGCTCGCGTGCATCACGAAGCATTGCAGCACTTGCAGTATTACAAGCAATCACAATTGCTTTGACGCCAGCGGCAACTAATTGGTCCATTATTTCTAGCGCGTAAGTTCTCACCTGAGCAAGTGGTCTTGGACCATATGGGCCACGGGCGGTATCGCCAATATAAAGAATCGATTCACCCGGTAGCTGATCGATTATTGCTCGTGCAACCGTTAAGCCACCAACTCCAGAATCAAAGATTCCGATCGGTGCATTCTTATTAACTGCAGAGTTGATTGCCATTTGAGGTAAGTGTAAATGCAGCCATCAGAAGTAGTGTTATTCAGAAAATGTCCGATTTGCCCTCTTTTACCTGAGAAATCTTAAGAATTAAGGGGAATTCGGGGTGGATTGTCTTGATGAACTGGCTAGTAACCACCACGCTATTGCCTAGGCAATTAGTCGTAGCCTGCATATGAGGTTACGAATGCTTGCTGGCTTGTGTCCAAAAGGATATGAGCAAACTAAATGCCTATGGAGGCTTTTTAGATGAACTCAATTGCATTATCTGCAGATCAGTTCGGCATCGTTTACAACGTCCTTTCATTTGGACTTGTATCAATGCTTGCCTGCACCGTATACACACTAGTTTCACAATCTCGAGTACTACCTAAGTACCGCACAGCACTTGTTATGTCATCAATGGTGACATTTATTGCTGCTTACCACTATTGGAGAATTTTCAATTCATTTGATGATTCTTTTGTAGATGGTTCACTAAAGGTAGGAACCGGTCATGGAACATTCAACGAGGGATATCGCTACGTTGACTGGATTCTGACAGTACCTCTACTTCTAGTAGAAGTAATTGCAGTACTTGCTCTTGCTAAGGCAGCGGCTTCTTCCTTAATTAACCGCTTGGTGCCTGCATCAGCAGCAATGATCGCACTTGGTTACCCAGGTGAGATTTCAACTGACAACAACACCAAGGTTCTATGGGGTGTATTGTCAACAATACCTTTCCTATACATTCTGTATGTATTGTTCGTCGAGCTTTCAAAGTCACTAGATCGTCAACCAGCAGGAGTAGCTGCGACTGTAGGTCGTCTACGTTTGCTATTGATCGCAACTTGGGGCGTTTATCCAATCGCATACCTTCTACCAATTCTTGGTCAAGATGCATTGGATCCGGCAGCGTTTGTTAATCGTCAGATTGGTTACACAATCGCAGACGTATTAGCTAAGTGCGTATTTGGTCTAACAATCCTAAAGATTGCAAAGATGAAATCCGTAGCTGAAGGAATGAAGGACGATCACTAATCGTCTTTAAATAATTGAAGTGGGGCTGAGAAATCAGCCCCACTTTTTTTATCACTATAGGTGATTAAGTAAATTCTCCTGAATACCGCCCAGCCAAAAATAGACTGCAAAAAGTGGTTTTTGTTGATCAGTATCTGGCATCAATTCATAACTTTCAAAACTACTTTGGTCAATATTTAGCCGAACTGAAAGTGCTAGTCTCAAATCATTAATTGCGATGAGCCATTGAGTTGGATCACTTATTGCTATATCTGCCCGTTCTAACTCATGATCAACTGGAAAAACTAGCTGCTCTCTTAGGTATAAAAGATGATCTTGCTTTAACTTCCGCAATGCTGGCTCTGTATATTTACGAAACTCATCTGCACTCTCTGGATCTGGATACGCATTTGGTAAAAGTCGCTTAAGTACCGGATCCTCAGGTTGAGATATTGGAGATTGGATGTTGCCCATGGTTGCTGCCATAAGTTGTGCGAATGGATCATCGGTTTGATAGTGATGATTGAAATTTCCTTCTCCTAATAATTCAAGTAGCTGTTCGACAAGATTAATTAAAATATGTAACTCATCATTGCTTAGCGCTACTGATAAATCCCCAGTGGCCGGAGTACCTTTAAACTCGCCCATGATCTTCCCTTTGAAGTGTTGCCCAGAGTCCATGCTCATGCAAACTTTGAACTGCTCGTTCCATCTCTTCTCTAGTTCCTGAAGCCACAACAGCTTTTCCTTCATTATGAACTTGCATCATGAGATCATGTGCTTTTTCTTTTGAAAATCCAAATAGCTTAATAAAGACATATGTAACGTAATTCATTAAATTAACTGGATCATCCCAAACAATAGTTACCCAAAGGTGATCAAAAAATTTACTTAAATCTAATACTTCTTCAACTTGGGTTTGGGAACTCATGCCCTAATTATCTAACTAAAACTGTGAAGAGTTCACTACTTCCGGCTGAATTTTTTACCCCAGCTTCAATAGCAATCTGATAAGTATGAATCCCGGGTGTGGTTGGAGTGATAGCGAAATTAAATGAACCATTGGAATCGGTTGTAAATGAGCCGATCGATTTTCCATCTTGCAGGACAGATAGCTTAATTCCTTGAGCATTAGGCATTATTTGGCCAGAGATTGGATAGGTGGCACCTACTTTTATTGATGTAGGTAGAGGCAGAATAACTTTTGGAACAACCGAGATACTCTTTTCAGCAGTTATGCCTTCTATTCTCTCCCAGCTGCCTTCTGAAACTAATCTAATTAAACTTTTTTGACCAATTATTACTGGGACCGAAATTGCACCAGTGGCATCAGTTATACCGGCAGCTAAGCTACGCCAATTGGAATCATTACTATTTTTAATTTCAAATCTAACATTAAGGCCTGCTACGGGAGTCTTGTCTGGTAACTTAAATGTGGCAGCTAGATTAAATGTTGAACCATATGAAATTTCTGCAAAATCAGTCGAAATAGTGCCAATCACTTGATCTGGCGCAATAGATTTAGCAATTTCGCGAACCGCGCTCATTGCGGCCGCATTTTCCATCCCAAAGGTCCAAACCGCTATTCCCCCTAATCGATACTTACCAACTAAATTTGTTCGTGCCGCATAACTTTTCTCATCAGGAAACCAAACCTTCCTAGTTGCTGTACAAGCAATTGCTGAGTTTGTCGGGTCCATGTAAGTTTTTGTATAAGTGAATGTTGATTCAGCATGTGTGCTGTTGTATGTAGGTACTGCTTTGTTATTTGTGGCAAGATTCAACGCTTCACGCATTACAACCGCTGCCTTTGCCCCTACAACTACGGACGATGCAAATGCTGCTGGGCACACGCCATCAACTTTTGTTACCCAATCTCGCCCATAACCTGGTATTCCAAGAAAAACCTTTGAAGCAGGCATCTGAGTAACTGCGTACTTAACCGCATCTTCAGTCCAGGCAAGTGGTCCAATAGGTCCTGGTGTGGTTGTTGAAAAATCATAAGCCATAATTCTAAGTCGATCTATATACGGACCAATCTCACCCCAAGAGTAAACAGAGTTACCTGCTCGCTTGGTCTCTTTAGCAAAGTCTGGTGGAGTTGTTACTGATAAAAGTTTATTTTGTGATCTAAGTTCACCTGAAAGTTGTTTTATAAAAGCTATCCAGTTTGGTTTAAGTGCTGGCCAAGTTGATCTACCATCTTTGGTATAAAAAGTTTCAAAATCTAAATCAATTCCATCATAATTCTGCTTCAGCACTAATGCCTTAAGGTTTTGAACGATAGTATTTCTAGAACTTTCATTTGCTAATAAATTTGCAAGAACTAACCTTCCATTATCGTCGGTGATTGTTGGAAGTAAAATAATATTGTTTGATTTTAACCTTGCAATAACTTGCTCTTTTGGAGTTGTGTATCTTCCAAGAGCATACTTATCTTTCACATTCATTCCACCAGTTAAGCCATACCAAAATGGCGAGACATCTCTAAGTAAATCTAAGTTACCTTCAACGGTTGGAAGATTTCTGCTCAATGAATAATCAGGCAACCAACCAGAAAGAATTCTTCTGGGAGGATTCTCTGCTGAAGCTGGAATAGTGGTTGAGAATAATAGGAATGCTGTGAGTAAAGCGATCTTAAATTTACGCGATTCCATGAATTTTAGGGTATCGGTTAATTCTGAGAAATTACTTTAAGCGGGCGTGAATCTCTTTACATGTTGGGCAGATTGGAAATTTTTCAGGATCTCTATTTGGTATCCATTTTTTCCCGCATAAAGCTCGAACCGGTTTTCCAGTAACTGCAGATTCTGTGATTTTATTTTTATCGACATAGTGTGAAAATCTCTCGTGATCACCATCTTCTGTTGGTGCCAACCTTTCATCAGCGAGTACCCCTGATTTGCCAGATTTACCGCGTAAATCATCGAGAAAGCCCATGGGCAAATCCTAATCCAAAAATATCGCCTACCATTTACCAGTGAGCACAAAATTAAAGGACCTGCTGCGTACATCTGACTTATCTAAATCAGATGTTGAGTTAATACTTGAGACCGCAGGCAAGTTCGCCAGCAATCCGTTGCGATCGAAAAAGACTTTGGCCAAAAAAACTGTTGCGATTTACATGACCAAATCTTCAACTAGGACTCGTTTAGCCTCGGAAACTGCAGTGGCCCATCTGGGTGGAACCCCAATCTTCCTTCGTGCAGATGAGCTGCAAATTGGTAGAGGTGAAACTATTTCAGATACTGCAAAAATTATCTCGGGTTTTTGTAGCGCGCTTATTGTTCGAACTTTTTCCCAAAATGATGTTGATGAGTTGGGAAAGAATGCATCGATTCCGGTAATAAATGCCTTAACTGATGATGATCACCCAACGCAACTTTTAGCGGATTGGATAACTTTAAAAGAGAATTTTGGAAAGAGTATTTCCAATAGAAAGTTTGCTTATGTCGGTGACGGTAATAACGTCTCTACTGCTTGGTTAATTATGGGTGCAACTATGGGTGCTCACATAGTTGTTGCAACTCCAGGAGGTAAGTGGGCACCAAATGAAAATATTGTTAAACAAGCAAATGAAATTGCTAAGAAATCAGGCGCAAAGATTGAAATCCTAACCGATGCTAAATCGGCTGCGAAAAATGCTAGTGCGATTTATACTGATGTTTGGATGTCTATGGGAGATTCAGAATCAGATCGTGCTGAGAAAATGTCAGCGCTAAAACCATTTATGGTAACCCCTGAATTAATGTCACTTACTTCTTCAGATTCAATATTTATGCATTGCTTGCCAGCACATCGAGGTGAAGAGGTTTCTGCTGAAGTTATTGATGGCCCAAAATCTGTTGTCTTTAGACAAGCATTTCATCGAAGAACTACGATCCAAGCATTGCTCTACCACCTGAGTAAGGGTGACCTAAAAGGAAATAATTAAAGTGAAGGTTAGGTAAGGTAGGCGGATGCGAATTTCGGTACCAAAGGAAATTAAGCCTGGCGAGAAACGCGTTGCACTTGTCCCAGATATTATTTCAAAATTAACAAAATTAGGGCATGAAGTTTTCATTGAATCGGGCGCAGGGGTTGCGGCAGAGTATTCTGATGCGCAGTTTTTAGCTGCCGGAGCACAAATTAAGCAAGGTGATGTATTAGCTAATAGCGATGTGGTTTTATCCGTACAACCACTCACACCAAACCAAATTAAAAGTTTGAAAAAAGGCTCTTTAACTATTTCATTTTTATCACCAACTACATCAACTGATTCCATTGATGCTGCAGTTGGCGCATCAGTTACAGCACTTTCACTTGAATTAGTCCCTAGAATTTCCAGAGCACAATCGATGGACGCACTAACCTCACAAGCACTATGTGCTGGATATAAGGCAGCATTGGTTGCTGCTGAATTATCCCCTAAGTTTTTTCCTTTACTTATGACCGCTGCTGGAACTGTTACACCGGCGAAAGTTGTTGTACTTGGTGCAGGTGTTGCTGGTTTACAAGCAATTGCAACAGCAAAACGATTAGGAGCAGTAGTTTCTGCATATGATGTTCGACCTTCCTCAGCTGATGAGGTTAAATCTATGGGAGCAAAATTTATTTCATTAGAGCTTGAGGCGCTAGAAGGTGCTGGCGGTTATGCAAGAGAAATGACTGAAGAACGTGCAAATAAGCAACGTGAATTACTCACGCCATATATCGCTGCGGCAGATGTATTAATTACTACAGCTGCTGTACCTGGTCGAACTGCCCCTCGTTTAGTTACTGCTGCCATGGTTTCACACATGGCTCCAGGATCAGTTGTAGTTGATTTAGCTGCTGAAAGTGGTGGAAATGTTGAAGGTTCAGTTTCTGGTGAATTGGTAACTACAAAAGAGGGCGTAAGAATTTGGGGTGCAAAAGATGTTCCTAGCCAACTGGCATTTCATGCTTCGATGCTATTTTCAAGGAATGTTGTAAACCTGCTTTTATTAATGAATAAAAGTGTTGATGGAAAATCAACTGGACAGATAGAGCCTGATTTTTCTGATGAAATTATTGATTCTGCAACAGTAACGCATGATGGAATTAGAAGAGAGAAGAGTAAATAATGGTAAATGAATTAATGAGCAATGAAATAGCCTTGCTCGCTATTTTCTTACTCTCTATATTTGTAGGTTTTGAAGTTGTTTCTAAAGTTTCTACAACTCTGCATACACCACTTATGAGTGGAGCAAACGCCATTCATGGTGTGATTTTGGTCGGAGCAATTGTGGTAGCAGATCATGCAAAAACAACTCTTGAGATCTCACTTGCTATTTCTGCTGTTATTCTTGCAACGATCAATATGGTCGGAGGTTTTGTCGTGACCGATCGAATGTTGCAGATGTTTAAAGGCAAACCTAAGCAAAACAAAGTTAAGGGTGAAGACAAATGAGTCGCAACCTTTATGATCTAATTGGACTGGCAGCAGGAATTTGTTTTATATTGGCATTAAAAGGTTTATCTTCACCAAAGTCGGCACGAAAAGGTAATTTAATTGGTGCTCTCGGTGCAACAATTGCGACAGTTATCGTCTTCTTTTATGCAAATGATGGCAAGGCATTGAATAATCAGACTTTAATTTTGGCGGCTATTGGTTTTGGAGTGCTTGTCGGAGTCCCTGCAGCAAGAAAAGTACAAATGACTCAGATGCCGCAATTAGTGGCGCTCTTCAACGGTGTTGGTGGTGGTGCAGCAGCGCTTGTGGCAATAGTTGAGTATCTAAAATTAGGAGATGAAGCAACAGTAGCTGTTGTTATAGCCACTGTATTCACTGTAATTGTGGGCTGCGTTTCCTTCTCGGGATCGATAATCACATTCCTTAAACTTCAAGAGCTAATGACAACTAGACCAGTTGTCTTTCCTTTTGGTAGACAAATCATTGCGCTAACCCTGATTGGTGTTTTGATCAGTGGCGGTTGGGTAATTGCAAGTGGTGGCACAACGCCATTATTGATTAATGGCTTGTTATCTTTAATATTCGGTGTACTTTTTGTTTTACCAGTAGGTGGAGCAGATGTTCCAATTGTTATCTCGCTATTAAATGCATTTACTGGTTTAACTGTTGCAGCCTCTGGTTATGTTCTTCAAACTACATTATTAATTATTGCAGGAACCCTAGTAGGAGCATCAGGCACAATTCTTACTAAATTAATGGCAGAGGCAATGGGTAGATCTATATTTGGAACTCTATTTGGGGCCTTTACCGCAAAAACTCAACAAAGTTCTGGTGAAGCTGATACCAGACCAGTTAAATCAGGATCAGCTGATGATGTTGCAATTTTACTTAACTATGCACAAAGAGTTGTGATTGTGCCAGGATTTGGTTTAGCGGTTGCACAAGCACAACACACAGTTCGAGAATTAGCTGATTTGCTCTCAGCAAAAGGTGTTGATGTTGCTTATGGAATTCATCCGGTTGCAGGTCGTATGCCAGGTCATATGAATGTTTTACTGGCTGAGGCAAATGTTCCATATGAACAGCTAGTTGAGATGGAAGAAATAAATCCAACATTTCCGCAAACCGATGTTGTTTTAGTAGTTGGTGCAAATGATGTTGTAAATCCAGCCGCAAAAACCACACCAGGATGCCCTATTTATGGAATGCCAATTTTAGATGTATCACTAGCGGCAAATGTCATATTTCTAAAAAGATCTATGCGCCCAGGATTTGCAGGAATTGAAAATGAACTGCTTTACGAAGCAAAAACAACTTTATTATTCGGAGATGCAAAGGATTCGCTTACAAAAGTTGTAAGCGCGCTTAAAGCTCTATAGGGAATAAGCAATAACTCAATTTTGTTATAAGATTTATACACTTTTCTATGTATAGGAGAAACTTTGCCAGCAGTAACTGTTAAAGATATAACTGTCCTACCTCGCGTAGTTTCAGATCCATTAGCTCGAGCACGTAGAGTCAAAAGTATTACAACAGCTCCTCAAGGGCACGAGGGTGAAGGTTTTCCGGTTAGAAGAGCATTTGCAGGTGTTGATTTAGCAGACTTAGATCCATTTATTCACTTAGATCAAATGGGTGAGGTTGAGTACGCTCCCGGTGAACCTAAAGGTACGCCTTGGCACCCGCATCGAGGATTTGAAACAGTCACATACATAATTGATGGAATCTTTGATCACTATGACAACCATGGTGGTGGTGGAACTATTTCTGATGGTGATACCCAGTGGATGACCGCTGGAAGTGGAATTTTGCACATTGAAACTCCACCTGAACACTTAGTAGTTAGTGGTGGGTTATTTCATGGTTTTCAATTGTGGGTAAATTTGCCGGCTGCAAAAAAATGGTCCCCTCCTGCCTACCAACATTTAGTTGCTTCAGATGTGGCACTTTTATCCTCTGAAGATGGTGGGGCGTTACTTAGAGTTATTGCAGGAGAGGTTGGCGGACATAACGGACCTGGTGCAACTCAAACTCCAATTTCATTAGTGCATGCAACCTTACAACCAGGAGCAGAACTAAGATTACCTTGGAATCAAAATTACAACGCATTAGCGTATGTACTAAATGGTTTTGGTTCAGTTGGAGATGAAAAACATCCAATTGCTACTGGTCAATTAGTCACCTATCGAGATGGTGATTTAATTGTCATCGCAGCCGATAAAAATCAAGAATCTAGATCTCCAACATTGGATGTTTTAATTTTAGGTGGACTACCGATTAAAGAGCCGGTTGCCTGGATGGGCCCATTTGTGATGAATACTAAATCAGAAGTTTTAAAAGCTTTTGATGATTTTCAAAAAGGAGTTCTTGGAACAGTGCCACCTGATTGGAGTAAATCTAAGCGCCCAAATCAAAGAGACGGCATTGGATATAAGTTGGGCGGGGATATAGCTGGCGTGCATGGTACGCCAGTAGATCTACAAGAAAGTTAAAAAATGGGCCAATTGAAAGATTGGCCCATTTTAAGTATTAACTAATAAGTTGCTTTCTCTTTTTTTGAAATTTTTAGCCAGGATATAAAACCCCAGATTACAAATGGAAGATAAATTGCATAAAGTGTTCCAGTTGGATAGTAACCATTACTAAACGCAAAAGGCACTCCAACTAAATCCACCGCTACCCATACCAACCAAAATTCAACGTATCCTCTGCTCATACCAAAGGTAGCCAGAGCCGTACCGGTAAATATCCAAGTATCCACCGCTAACCAGGTTCCGGTTTGACCTAAGGATTTAAACAATTGATATGCAAGTGTGTAAAAAATAACAATTCCTGGAACTAATATCATTTTTTCTTTAGTCGTAGTCCACCTTGGTACTACTGCAGGTGTTCCAGGAGCACCTGATTTTTTATGTTGGCGCCAACGAATCCAGCCGTAAATACTCACAAAAATTAATAATAAGTTTCTGCCAGCTTGGCCATAGAAATTCTTTTCTTGATCATCGGCACCAAATGAGAATACAGCACCTAGAAATACTGTGAATAAAAGTGCATCTCCAGTTATTCCAACTGGCCAAGCCCAAACTTTGCGTTTTAATCCCAGTACAGCACTGGATAATCCAAGTAACCCACCAATTATCTCCCGATAAGAAATTGATTTACTTCCAAATTCAATCTGTGCTTCAAATAGCCATTCTAAAATGGACATGAGTCATCTCCTAAATGTTCCTTTATCCAGACTTTAACTGTCGGTCTCGGAGTTTCACCAAGTCAACCAAATGAATTTCATTTGGGTCGCGGACTTTTACCGCCGGTTCGGAATTGCACCGACCCCCGGAAACATTGATCCCAATACTACTTTAGATTCAGCTACTTTTGATCAGTGCCAATCTCTTTTATTAGATCAAAATCAGCGCTACCTAATTGGCCTTGTGATGCATACAACTCTAATTTTGACCTGGTATCTGCAATATCTAAATTTCGCATAGTCAACTGACCAATTCTATCTGTTGGGCCAAACGCTACTTCTTCAGTTTTTTCCATTGAAAGTTTCTCTGGTGAATAAGAAAAATTTGGCCCTTGGGTATTTATAATTGAGTAATCTTCTCCACGACGCAATCTAATTTTAACTGTTCCAGAGACCGCTGATGCCACCCAGCTAGTAATCGATTGCCTAAGCATTAATGCTTGCGGATCAAACCATCTGCCTTCGTAAAGTAATCTGCCAAGTCGTCTACCCTGTTCATGATATGTGGCAATTGTGTCTTCATTATGAATGGCACTTACTAATCTTTCATAAGCGATGAATAACAAGGCAAGCCCTGGTGCTTCATAAATTCCACGACTTTTTGCTTCAATAATACGATTTTCAATCTGATCGCTCATCCCTAGCCCATGTCGACCACCAATTAAATTTGCCTCTCTTATTAAGGAGACAGAATCACTGAAATTCTTTCCGTTTATTGAAACTGGACGGCCTTTAGCGAATTCAATTGTTACATCTTCGGTTTGAATTTTTAACGATGGTTCCCAAAACTTAACGCCCATTATTGGTTGAACTATTTCAATATTAGAATCTAAATCCTCTAAAGATTTTGCTTCATGGGTTGCACCTAGAATATTTGCATCTGTGCTGTAAGCCTTTTCAACTGAATCTCGATAAGGCAGTTTGTGCTCGGTTAGCCATTGCGACATTTCTTTTCTACCGCCTAGTTCACCAACAAAAGCAGTATCAAGCCATGGCTTATAAATTTTAAGCTTTGGATTTGCTAATAAACCGTAGCGATAAAATCTCTCAATATCATTACCTTTATATGTTGAGCCATCTCCCCAGATTAAAACATCATCGGCCAACATGGCCCTTACTAGTAAGGTGCCAGTTACTGCTCTGCCTAATGGAGTGGTATTAAAATATGATCTGCCAGCAGTTCTAATATGGAATGCTCCGCAAGCTAACGCTGTTAAACCTTCTTCAACTAAAGTACTTTTGCAATCTATAAGTCTTGCTATTTCTGCGCCGTATTCTTTTGCTCTATCGGGAATTGTTTCGATATTTGGCTCATCATATTGACCAAGATCTGCTGTGTATGTGCAAGGTTTAGCACCTTTACTTTTCATCCAGGCTACCGCCACTGATGTATCAAGGCCACCACTAAATGCGATACCCACTTTTTGTCCCACCGGAAGGGATGAAAGAACTTTAGACATGGGAACAGTCTAACCTTTTACACTAAAACCCCGCTTGGTTTAAGCCATAGATTGAGGGCCAAATTGCAAAACTTATTGAAACTGGCAGGATCAAAAACACTACTGGAATTAATAAGGTTATCTCGCTCTTTCCCGAGAGCTTCATTAAATTGAAGTTGATCTGCTTATTTAGGGCAAGTACTTGGTTATTAAGAACTTCTAGGATTGGAGTTCCTCGATGAATTGCTATTTGAATCGAGTTAGTTAATCTCCTTACTTGCGAAGAACCAGTAGCGGTTGCAATAAAATCAAGTGTCTGAGTAAGAGTTCTGCCATCTTCATACTTCCTAAAACTTTGCTTAATTAAACTAGGTAAAATCCCTTCAGATCTTTTTGAAACATACTTCATGGCAGACATTGGGCTTTCACCAGCTGAAACCATTATCGATAGCATTTGAAGGATACTTACTAATTCTGCATTTATTTCACTCTGCTTTACCTCAGTCCGGGTGATTTTTCTTATCAGTTGATTAATCCAATTTAATTGTTTTGCATAATCAGATATTGCAAGCATATTAGCTACTTCTTCTAAGATTAGTCTGACAGAAAAAATTATCGCAGGGGCAACAAGAATAAAACTATACAAATTAATCTTACTCATTTGGTGACATTTCTAATGTGAATAATCTTTTAGACTTGGGCAGTTTGGCGATTTTCTGCATCCAAAGATAAGCCAGGAAGGTCGTTAGCACACCTAGAATGATTATGGTTTGGCCTGCTGGTTGCGCATATGCATTTCTGGCATTTTCTTGTGTTCTTAAAATTAAAAAGAGTAACCATGGAGCAACTGCAGCTAAATTTGCTGAGTTTCTAATCCAGCCAAATCTAATTTGAATCTCACCTCTTAATGCCAGATCTGACGAAACATATTCTGACAATTCTCTTAATACTTTTATGCTATTTCTACTGCCAAACATAGATGCAAAATAGAGTGCCTCAAAGAGTTGGTCTGTGATTGGATCTGCAAACTCATTTTTTAAATAATTCAGTGCCGCCTCAAATCTTTCGCCAGACTCGATTTTTGTAGAGAAAACTAAAAATGGCTCTCTAATAAAGGCAGGTCCAACCTTTCCGATAGCAGATAAACTCTCTGAGATTGAAGCTCCTGATTGCAGCGACGCAATGATTAGATCTAAAACCTCTGGCCAAGCATTTGAACGATTTAGTGCAATTTTATTTGATTCATACTTCTTAAAGGCCATAACAGAAGCAAGTGAAATAATCAGAGTGATGGTAATTAATGTGAAAAAACTCATCAGTTAATATAATTTCGCTTTGAAATTAAAGTTTCTAGATTACCTAAACCTTTGATAATGCTTTCACCATTCCATTTAAATATGGAGTCAATTTCAATTATTGAGTCTTCACATCTTCCGCTGATAGCTGCAACTTCAGACACCCTTCTTACCCCGTTATTATCTAAAGAGCACTGAATTACTAGATCTACACTGCTTGCAATAGTTGGCGTAATAAATTTTTGTGAGATATTTTCTCCGGCTAACAAGGGCAACAATTGCAGCTTATTTATTGCACCTCGGACTGAATTAGCGTGCAGTGTTGCCATGCCTGGAAGCCCTGAATTTAGAGCAACTAATAAATCTAATGCTTCTGCTTCCCTCACCTCACCTACGATAATTCTGTTTGGTCGCATGCGTAGTGATTCCTTAATTAATCGGCGAAGAGAAATCTCGCCTTCACCCTCCAAATTTGCAGTTCTTGTTTGCAGTGCAATCCAGTCTGGCAAGTTTGGTTTTAATTCAAAGACTTCTTCAATAGTTATAACTCTTTCATTAGTTGAGATTTGACCTAAAAGAGCATTTAGAAATGTGGTTTTGCCAGCCTGGGTTCCACCACTAACTAAGATATTCAATCCAAGATCAACTGCTTTACTAATTAGCTCAGCCATTTCCTGATTAATTGATCCAAGATTTACCAACTCTTGGAAATTATTTGCTTTCCCTAAATGTTTTCGTATATTGATCGCCCATTCAGAGGCAGTAACTTCAGGTATTGCAACATGTAACCTACTGCCATCTGGCAAGCGGGCATCGACAAATGGTGTACTGACATCAAGTCTGCGGCCACCCCAAATTAGTAATCGTTCAATTAAATTATGTACAACATCTTTAGATAAAATCAGATTTGTTAACTGACTCTGCCCACCTCGAGCAACAAATACTCGACTCGGAGAATTTATCCATATCTCCTCTACCTCTGGATCTTCGATTAACTCCTGCAGTGGTCCAAAAGTATTTAACTGATTAGATTTTTTATCCATTTGCCTATTATTTAGGCTAATCGCTTAGTTTTATTGGGCTGTGTATTTACTTATTACTTTGTGATAGCTCAGTCTTACTTAAGGTTACTTTTAAAGTGCAACTCATCAATTTTTGAATACCAATCCAACTGATTCTGATTAATTTGCCGATGGCAAATGCTCAAATCAAAGTAGGTAGGTATTGATTGCGAGATTCTAGATAGCATTTTTTCACATGAATCTTCATTTAAGCCAGTTACTAATACCCAAAATCCCAGCTGGGATACTCGACTAATACAATCAGAATCTCGAAAAATTTGCTTTAGTTCAAAAAATGTTTTAATTAATGCCTCTTCTAAATCTAATCTAAGGCTTTCTTGTCCAAGAGATAGTACAAATCTATCTAAAC
Source organism: Candidatus Nanopelagicus sp. (assembly GCA_035441405.1). GTDB lineage: Bacteria > Actinomycetota > Actinomycetes > Nanopelagicales > Nanopelagicaceae > Nanopelagicus. The sequence goes on along the minus strand of DAOROF010000001.1, from coordinate 19,453 downwards.
AAACACTCAATGAAATGATACTTAGTTGAGCGTTATTTCTGCCGGCAAGTTGAATATCTCTTTTAACTAATTGATTAAATAAATTAGGTGCACTTGAGCCAGTTAATAGGTCTATCTCCCCATTATTGATGAAAAATACTTCTCGGACTTGATCTAAATAATTATTCATTATGACAAGAAAGGGTAGTATTTAAGTGTGAATATGAAAAGATTTTTTTCTTTAGAAAGTAGTAGAAAAAGAGCGATTGTGCTGTTGAAATTTGAATCCTTGCTCCTGTTAGGAATAGTAATTTATCTTTTAGTGGCACCACTCATTTCAACCGTGAGCGTACCTGCGGCCTTATCGGCCGAAATAGTGTTTGGAGCTCTTGGTGCTGCAGGGCTCTGGGGGTGTGCAATTGGTTTTCAAAAAGCTCGCTCTTTCGGTCGAGCACCAGCAGTTTTAGCTAACTTAATTGCACTTGGTGTTTCTTATTACATGATCACTGGAAACTTTTTAATTGTTGGAGTGCCATTGCTGTTTCTATCTTTAATAACAATTATCTCTGCCGCCCTTGGCTATAAAGAGTAATTACCAATCAACTATTTGACGGTCTTCCCAAAGTAAACCAGTTTTATCTTTTGTGGGATCAAATGCTCTTGTGGCTAACCAGATTGCAGTTTCAGCGCCCTCTTGTGCACTCCTAGGCGCATCTGGTCCACCCATATCGGTTCGACAATGGCCTGGACAAATAGCATCAACTAAAAATCCTCTTGCTCCTAAACCAGTTTCGTAGGATAGATTTTTAACAAAAGCATTAACTCCTGCTTTGCTAATTCGATATGGTGCAAGTCCTCCATGAGTTCCAGGTCCTGACATTCTTCCTAAACAAGCAGAATAAATCACAACTCTACCTTTTCTAGCCTCAGTCATAGCAGGAGCTAACTCATTAACTGCGGTAAAGACAGCATCTAAATTTATAGATAACGTACGGCGCCATTCGGCATCATCTGTCCTTAAAGTTTTAGACATTTTTTCGCTCATAACTCCATGAGCTAAAACCAAAACATCGAGTATGCCTAATCCATTAGTTGCTGCATCTAGATTTATCTCTTTTAAAACTTGTCGAAATTTTTCACTATCTGCCACATCAACTGCTCGATACTTACAACCAAGTACATTGGCACTTTGTTGGGCACGCTCTTCATCTTTACCAATTATGTAAACAAAAAATCCAGCCAAGATGAGAGCTTTGGCAGTTTCATATCCAAGCCCCCGAGATCCACCAGTAACTATCGCCCACTTCATATTTGGATTCATGGGGCTATCTTTGCCACTTTTTAAGGTCTACTGCTAGCCCTTTACCTGTGCGAATGCCCACTTTTACTAAACCCTTATGCCTAAGGCGGGCTACATCACCTGGCTCTGGCAGTTAAGATTAACCTGTAACAATAAAACTCAAGATAGCTAAATGAGGAGTTAAATAGGTGAGCCAAGCAGGAGCTAATACGCCCGCTAACCACTTTGGTGGTTCATTTGGTCCAAATGAGTGGCTTGTCCAAGAGATGTATGAACGCTATCAAAGTGATCCATCCTCAGTTGATAAAGCTTGGTGGGACTTTTTTTCAGATTTTAAAGGAACACAATCCATTAATAATGCACCTACATCTAATTCTCCAAAGCCAGGGACTCCTCCGATTCCTAAGTCGCAGCAAGCACAAGTAGTAACAGAGGCGGTAACTGCGCCCGCAGCAATTGTTGAAACTCCAGTTAAAGCAAGCAAACCAGAAATTAAAAAAATAGATCTACCAGAGAAAATATCTAAAACTTCTTTCAAACCAGCAGACCCAGTTGTAAAACCAATTCCAACGCTCATAACACCTGGCGCATCAACAGTGGAACCAATACGAGGAGTTGGAGCCCGTGTTGTACAGTCAATGGAAGGCTCTCTTGCAGTTCCAACTGCAACAAGTGTTCGTGTAGTTCCAGCTAAATTAATGATTGACAATAGAACTGTAATTAATAATCACCTAAAGCGTGGTCGTGGTGGAAAAGTTTCATTCACTCACTTAATTGGTTACGCAATGATTAAAGCAATTAGAGCCATGCCAGAGATGAACTCATTCTTTACCGAATTAGATGGTAAACCTGCAATTGGTCATCCTGAACATATAAACCTAGGGATTGCTATCGACTTAGCTAAAGCAGATGGGTCAAGACAATTATTAGTGCCCTCGATCAAAGGTTGTGAAGAGTTAGATTTTGCTCAATTCTGGTCAGCCTATGAAGATGTGGTGCGTAAAGCTAGAAATGGTGCTTTAACTGTAGAAGATTTCGCTGGCACTACTTTATCTCTAACAAATCCAGGAACCATTGGAACTGTGCATTCGGTGCCAAGATTGGTACAAGGTCAAGGAATGATTCTTGGTGTTGGGGCATTGGATTATCCCGCTGAATTTCATGGCGCAAACGAGCAAACACTTTCTGATCTAGCGATAAGTAAGGTAGTTACTTTAACCAGTACATATGACCACAGAATTATTCAAGGGGCTCAATCTGGTGATTTCCTAAGAAGAATTCATGAGATTTTACTAGGCGAAGAAAACTTCTATGATGAAATTTTTGAAGCACTACGAATTCCTTACGTACCAATTCGCTGGGTTGTTGATATGCAGATTGAGAAAGATGATGATGTAAGCAAAACAGCACGGGTACAAAAGTTAATCGATGCCTACAGAACTACCGGGCATCTAATGGCCGACGTCGAGCCTTTGGCTTATGTGCAAAGATCACATCCTGATTTAGATGTTGTAAACCATGGTTTATCACTATGGGATCTTGATAGAGATTTTGCCACTGGTGGATTTGGCGGCAAACCATTTATGAAGTTACGCAGAATTCTAGGAATTCTAAGAGACTCATACTGCCGCACAATTGGCGTTGAATATATGTATATAGCTAATCCAGAAGAGCGTAAATGGATTCAGGAAAAAATGGAGGTGGGTGCTCCTAGGACAGCAAGAGATGAACAGCTTCGTATTTTACGAAAACTAAATAGTGCTGAGGCATTTGAATCATTTTTACAAACTAAGTTTGTTGGCCAAAAACGATTCTCGCTAGAAGGTGGAGAGTCGGTTATTCCAGTGCTAGATGCAGTTATCTCATCAGCGGCAGAAACTGGTCTAGATGAGGTCTGTATTGGCATGCCACACCGAGGTCGATTAAATGTTCTAGCAAATATTGCAGGAAAATCATATGGCCAAATATTCCAGGAGTTTGAAGGAAATTATCGAGACAATGAAGTGCACGGCTCAGGAGATGTTAAGTACCATTTAGGAACAAAAGGCACCTTTACTGCTGAATCTGGTGCCACAACCAAGATTTATCTAGCAGCAAATCCTTCTCACTTAGAGGCAGTAAACCCGGTATTAGAGGGAATAGTTAGAGCTAAGCAAGATAAATTAAGATCAAAGGCTGGAGATTTAACAGTTGATGAACAAACTTCATATCCAGTTTTGCCAATACTTCTGCATGGTGATGCCGCTTTCGCTGGTCAAGGTGTAGTTTCTGAAACTCTTTCATTATCTTTACTAAAAGGTTATCGAACTGGTGGCACGATTCATATTATTGTAAATAACCAAGTTGGTTTTACAACTTCGCCACATGCTGCACGATCTTCAACTTACTCAACTGATATTGCAAAGATGATTCAGGCTCCGGTATTTCATGTTAATGGCGATGATCCTGAAGCTTGTGTTCGGATTGCAAAAGTAGCTTTTGAATACCGACAAAGGTTCAATAAAGATGTGGTGATTGACATGATTTGCTATCGTCGACGAGGCCATAATGAAGGTGATGAACCTAGTTTTACCCAACCACTTATGTACAAACTTATTGACGCCAAGCGTTCAACTAGAAAACTTTATACCGAGGCATTAATTGGTCGAGGTGACATCACTGTCGAAGAGGCTGAAGAGGTTTTGCGCGATTACCAGCAGCAATTAGAGGGTGTGTTTACTGCGGTTCACAATACTGAGCCTGAGAGTGATCCAAACTGGAAAGCTCCTGTTGTGCCATCACCTAAAATAGTTGATACGGCGGTAGCTGAGGCTGATTTACGTAAGATTGCAAATACCCAATCTGCAATGCCAGATAATTTCAAAGTACATCCAAAACTGCTGCCACAACTTTTAAAGCGAATAGAGATGTTGGATGAATCAACGGTTGATTGGGCAGCTGGCGAGATGTTTGCCTTTGGTTCTTTACTCCTAGAAGGCCATCCAATAAGAATGAGTGGCCAAGATGTAAGGCGTGGAACTTTTAGTAATAGGCATGCGGTTGTGATTGATAAGGAGAATGGCGCTGAATTTTTCCCACTCAGATCATTAGTGAAGGACCCAAATCAATTCCACATTTACGATTCACTACTTTCAGAGTATGCAGTAATGGGATTTGAATATGGATACTCAGTTGAGCGTGATGATGCGCTTGTTATCTGGGAGGCTCAATTTGGAGATTTTGCTAATGGTGCTCAAACCGTAATCGATGAATTTATCTCTTCTGCCCTGCAAAAGTGGGGCGAAAGATCCTCCATAGTTCTATTACTGCCTCATGGTTACGAAGGTCAGGGGCCAGATCATTCCTCCGGACGCATTGAAAGATTCCTAGCGCTGTGTGCAGAACAAAACATGACCGTTGCTCAACCTTCAACCCCTGCCTCCTACTTCCATTTACTGCGTTGGCATATGAAAAATCCATCTAGAAGACCATTAATAGTATTTGAGCCAAAATCAATGCTTAGATTAAAGGCAGCAGCAAGTGGGTTAAAAGATTTCACTACTGGAAAATTTAGGTCATTTATTCCAGATGACAAAGTTACAAATGCAACAAGATTGATTTTCACATCGGGAAAGGTTTACTACGATTTAATTGCGGAGCGAGATAAATTAGGTGAACACTCAACTGCGATTGCAAGAGTTGAGCGGTTATACCCACTTCCGATTGAGGACATTATTGCCGAAGCTAAGAAGCATCCAAATGCCACACTGCTTTGGGTGCAAGATGAACCAGCTAACCAAGGTCCTTGGCCATTTGTTGCATTAGCGGTCCATGAGGCATTTGTTGCACATGAAGAATTAAATAATCGAACATTCCGTAGAGTTTCCAGACGTGCAACTGCCAGTCCTGCAACAGGAAACCACCATTTGCATGAAGAGGAAGAAAAAGCTTTAATGACTGAGGCTTTTACTCGTTAATTTCCTTTTTTATATCTTAATAAAACTCTAGCTAGTAAATTACTCTGCTCAAGCCACCCCCAGGCCCGAGAATCAGTGCTTTGTGAATTGTCACCTTCTACCCAATATCTCATTACGCCATGCTCGCTGCGGATCTGCATTAGCCTTTTAAGTAGCCTAATTCCTGGTCGCAGTGGATCTTCAACTAAGTACACCTTTCCGACCTCTAGGGTGTGCTCTTTGCCACTTAGGTATCTAACTAATAGCCAATCTCCGGCATTATAGGTTGGAGCCATAGAGTTTCCTGAAACCTCTACTGTGCTAAACCCGAACATGCAGAGTATTCTGCCACCATAAGATTACTAATCATTAAACCAGGGAGATGAATGTTAAATCTATTAGCGAAGTTAATTAAGCCAGCGCAGACTGTTTATGCTCATTGTGATCTACCATGCGGTGTTTACGATCCAGCACAGGCAAAAATTGAGGCTCAATCTGTAAAAGCTTGTATGGAAAAATATGCTGCAAGCAGTGATAATGATTTCAAGGCCCGTGCTGTGTCCATTAAAGAGCAAAGATCAGAGCTAGTTAAGCATCACCTTTGGGTATTGTGGACAGATTACTTTAAACCAAATCATTTTGAGGCCTATCCACAACTACATGTGTTATTTAATGAGGCAACTAAGTTAGCCGGTGCTGGAGGCAGTAAGGGTACTAATGATGTTGCTGTTGCAGAAAAACTCATAAGCAAAATTGATGAAATTGCAGAAATTTTCTGGGCAACCAAAAAATAATTAATTTATCGCTAGTGGCTTAAATATTTAGGCTACTAGCGATTTTTTTTTCACTAACTTGATTTTCTTTTTCAGCAACCATTGTTTCTGCGGCAACTCGAGCCATAAAAGAGACTCGTTCTACAAATTTACGAGTAATAAAACCTGAAGCTACTAATCTCGCACTCTGATGAACCTCTACTTCAAATTTTAATACACCTTCGTCTAATCCAAGACATCTGGCTGTTGCATGAATTTCATGATTAATTCCTACAGCACCTTGAATTTCGATTTGTAAATTAGTTGTAACTGTTGTTTCACCAAAATCTAAAAATTCAATTATTGCCGTGCTACAAGCACTCTCCATTAAAGCTGAAATCTGATTTGAGCCAACTACTGGCAGATCATTTACTCCCTGCGCAACATAAGTATCTCCAGGGCGAATAGTCATATTAGCCATACCAATGGCGCCCATTACTTGCTCAGCTTTCATAATCACAACATTAGTGATTAAGTAATTACTCTAGCGGGAACTCCCTGCGTATTTCGCGAGTTATTTCAATTTGAGTCGTACCATCATCGGTAAATTCCGTATAAGTTGTTTGAGTGAAGGTAAATTCAGTAATACTTTGAGTTTGGCTGGACTTAAGCATTTGGTTGTATAGATCTTCTATTTGGGTATTTATTCGATCATTTAAATCATCTGGTGCCTGTTCAGCTAAAGCATTACACAACAGGTTTCGAACTAGATTCAGGTTGTGGGCTTCTTGCTCCATTTTTGATCTGCACGGTGTGCAGGCGCCAAAATGATTTTCTACCAAGACTATTTCTTGAGAATCAAATAACTCGTGATCGATATACAAAACTATATTAGGTAATACTTGATCACAATTAATAAACTCATTATTGTTAAAACTCATGACTTATCACCAGCTTTATTTTTGCCAAATCCTCTTTCTTTAGCGTAGGTAGCAAGAGAGGTGCGGAGTAGTTTTCTACCTCTGTGTAATCTCGACATTACCGTGCCGGTTGGGACGTTAGTAATCTCTGCTATTTCTTTATAGGAAAAACCTTCGACATCTGAGAGATAAACAGCAATTCTAAATTCTTCGGGCATTGCACTTAATGCTTCTTTTACATCTTTGTCTGCAATACCTTCTAAGGCTTCCTCTTCGGCAGATTTTCCTTGATCACTAGTATGTGAAGAAGCATCTGCAATTTGCCAATCTTCAACTTCACCTGCTGAAATTTGTGGTCGCCGCTGATCTTTTCGATAATTATTTATAAATGTTGTTGTCAGAATTCTATATAACCAAGCTTTTAAATTGGTTCCTGGCTCAAATTGATGAAAGCTAGTGAAAGCCTTTGCATAGGTATCCTGAACTAAGTCTTGAGCATCGTGAGTATTTTTCGTATAACGAAGTGCTGCACCGTAAAGTTGTGATGTAAAAACTAATGCATCATTTTCAAACCTTACTTTTCTCTGCGCTAAGGTTTCTTTATCTCGGTCTACTACCGCAGGTAGTAAATTGTCATTACTCATTTGGTCTAAGGCTACCTCGAATGCAGTTTTAAAGTGAGGAGTGAATATTTTATGAGAAGCAGCTATGGGTATAAGTGCATGCATAGAAGCAAAACCTTAAAACCCTCGGATATATTCCCTAACCAATCCGCTTAAGCACGATCAGAGCCAAATCCTGGTGCAGTGAGCGGAAGGTAGACTTAAGGCATATGGCGAATTGGAAAGCACCCTACAGGTCTGGACTTACCCCTGCCAGCAAACCAATTAATGCTCAGATAACTATTCCGGGCTCTAAATCAGCCACTAACCGCGCATTAATTTTAGCGGCGCTTGCTAAAACTCCTTCTCGATTAAGAAAACCGCTTTCGTCAAGAGATACCGACTTAATGGTCAAAGGGTTACAAAGTTTAGGTATTGAAATTACTGTTATTAAAACTAAAGACGGATTTGATTATGAAGTAGTACCAAACAAAATGATTGGTCCTGCAAGTATTGATGTTGGAAATGCTGGAACAGTAATGCGCTTTTTGCCACCGATAGCAGCACTTGCAAATGGCTTAATTCACTTTGATGGTGATGCTAGGTCTCATGAAAGACCTTTAGCTCCAGTGATTAAAGCTTTGGAACAACTTGGAGTAACTATTGAACACAATGACAAGTATCGACTTCCACTTACTATAAATGGTGCAGGAAAAATTATCGGAGGTGAAGTAGAGGTAGATGCTAGTTCCTCTAGTCAATTTGTTTCCGCGCTACTTTTACTTGGACCTGCAACTGAAAATGGGATTACCGTTAAACATATTGGTAAGTCCTTACCATCTCTGCCACACATTGAAATGACGATTCAAATGCTAAAAATATTTGGCGCAAAGGTTGAAGTTGGTACAAATAGTTGGCAGGTAAAGCCCACAGATTTAATAGGTCAGGATTTAATTATTGAGCCAGATCTTTCAAATGCTGCTCCATTCATGGCAGCAGCTATGATTTGTGGTGGTAGCGTTGAAATACTCGACTGGCCTGAAATCACTTCTCAGCCAGGGGATCAGCTTAGAAATATTTTCTCTAAAATGGGTGCAAAAGTTGAAAGAAGTGAATTAGGTTTAAAAATTTCTGGAACCGGAAAAATTCTAGGAATCGATATCGATCTACAAGATGTTGGTGAATTAACTCCCTCTATTGCAGCATTAGCGGCGTTAGCAGAGACTGAATCAAGATTAAGTGGAATTGCCCACCTACGACTACATGAGACTGATCGACTTTCGGCTCTAGCAACTGAGATAAATAACCTTGGTGGAAAAGTGAGTGAAGGACCAGGTGAGCTAAGTATTAAGCCAACACCACTAATTGCAAAACAAGAATTTAAAAGCTATGAGGATCACCGAATGGCAACTGCTGGAGCAATCATTGGTTTAGCGGTTGAAGGAGTTGTTGTTGAAAATATTGAGACAACAAAAAAGACTCTCCCAGATTTTCCTGGTTTATGGGTGGAAATGCTTAATGGCTAAGTCACATAAAAATTGGGATGAAGATGATGTAAGAATCAACAAATCTAGGCAATTTGGGTCAACTAATAAAACTAGGCCAAGAACTAAAGACCGACCTGATTATTCAAAGGCGATAACTGGAATAATTATTGAAGTAGACCGTGGTCGAGTTAAGTGTTTAATAACAGAGAATGATTCATACGGACTTATTACTGCCATGAAAGCAAGAGAATTAGGTAAGAAATCTGTAGTTGTAGGTGATCTGGTTTCTATAGTAGGAGACACCACAGGAGATGAGGGATCGCTGGCCAGAGTCGTTGCTGTCCAACCAAGAAAAAACTCACTAACTAGAACTATTGACGACAACTTAAAAGATGAGAGAGTCATCGTGGCTAATGTTGATCAACTTGCAATAGTTATTTCAACCACGAATCCAGAACCAAGAACTGGCTTTGTGGACAGAGCATTGGTAGTTGCGTATGACCAGGGAATTTCGCCATTAATTATTATGACTAAACAGGATCTGGCAAACGGTGATAACTTTCTTGAAACTTATAAAGATCTAGAAATTCCTGTATTTAAGACTGAAAAAAGTTCAGATTTATCTGGATTAAGGAATGCATTAACTGGAAAAATTACTGTTCTAATCGGACATTCTGGCGTAGGTAAATCAACTTTGGTTAATAATCTGCTCGCAAAAAATGAGTTAAATAAACAAGTTAATGATCAGCAAAACTCTTATCGTCAAACCGGAGATGTAAATGAAGTAACGGGTAGAGGTAGACATACCTCCTCAAGTGCAGTGGCTTTGCCGCTATCCTCCACTTTTTCCGGAGAAAACTTTGGTTGGATTATCGATACTCCTGGAGTCCGTTCCTTTGGTGTTGCTCATATTCAACCATCGCGGGTAATAGCTGCATTTCCAGAATTTTCCGAACCAATTTCATTGTGCCCAAAGAATTGCTCTCATAATGAACAAGATTGTGCGTTAAACACTTGGCAGAGTTTTGATGACAAGAATCATGCTCGACTAGCAAGCCTACGGAGAGTTTTATCTACCGGACAAGGTAAGTAAGAGTAATCTTTCACTGTGAGTGAGTTATCAAAGTATAAAGAGAGTAAAACCAGACAGGTTGACCTTCAAATCTCTGGCATGACCTGCTCTTCCTGTGTTGGTACAGTTGAAAAATCACTTAATAAGTTGCCGGGAGTAAGGGCTGCTGTAAATCTAGCAATGGAATCGGCGCACATAATTGCACCCTTAAATATTACAGAGCAAGAACTCATAGAAGCCGTTAAAAGCTCAGGTTATTCAGCTAGCGCATTTAAGGGCGAAAGAGAATCATTTGAAAAATCAAATCGCTTAGGCATAAGACTATTTTTCACGCTGTTATTTTCTGCCCCAATAATTGTTATCTCAATGTTTCATGATCTTCATGGAAAAGTTGACCAGCAGTTACTTTCACTAATCGATAGAACCAATGTATTTTTAAATGATAACAACCAGGATCTGGTGATTAATTATCCAAACGCACCAATTAGTACTTGGTTGCTGATAACTTTATCTCTGCCAGTTGTATTTATCTTAGCCTGGCCAATTCACAGAGCAGCTATAAAAAACCTATTAAATCCAACTATGGATACTCTTGTTTCATTGGGATCTTTAATTACATTTATCTGGAGTGCATATTCAGCTGCTATATATACCCCAAATGAAAGTGAAACATCTTTTGTATATGCTGAAGTTTCAGCAGCTGTCATATTTTTTGTCATGTTAGGCCGATACTTAGAGCATAAAGCTAAGCGAAAAGCCGGTTCAGCACTTTCTGAATTATTCAAATTATCTGCATCAGATGTTGAGATCCATAAGAATGGCGAAACAAAACTCATTCCTATAACAGAATTAGAAATCGGAGACATTTTTGTTGTAAAGCCAGGAGAAAAGATTGCAACTGATGGCACAGTAATTTCGGGCTTTAGCACAGTGAATAATTCTTTCTTAACAGGTGAATTCACGCCGCTTGAGGTAGCAGTTGGTAGCCTGGTATTTGCTGGTTCGATTAATAACAACGGAAATTTACTTGTTAAAGCTTCAAGAGTTGGCTCTGATACTGAGTTAGCCAGAATTACTAGAATGGTACTCACCGCACAATCAGAAAAGGCACCCGCACAGCAACTTGCCGATAAGGTCAGTAAAGTATTTGTTCCAGTTGTTCTACTTCTTGCGATTGCTACTTTTTTAACTTGGTATTTGATGAATCAAAGTATTGCTGAATCCATTTCAATTGCGGTTGCAGTCTTAGTAATCGCATGTCCGTGTGCACTTGGTTTGGCTACTCCGATTGCACTAATGGTGGCATCTGGTAAGGCGGCCAAGAACGGCATCATTATTAGATCTCCAAGATCTATTGAAAAAGCGGTAGGAATTACAGATGCAGTCTTTGATAAGACTGGAACTTTAACTACTGGAAAAATGCAATTACTAGAAATGGTCTTAATAAATAATCCACTAGATAAGCAAAGTACGGAGATATCAGCCACTGATCTAATGAGTTATGCACTTAGTCTGGAAAGCATGGATTCTCATCCAATTGCGATTGCAATATCTGAGTCATTATCTAAGCAAGGTGCGTTCAAGTGGGAAGTTACTGAATTTGAACACACTCCTGGCGCAGGCGTAACTGGTCGTATAAAAACGGATACTTCAACATCTAAGCGGGCAGTTTTGATTGGCTCACCAATATCAATAGCCCGAAGCACTACAGAGTTTTCGCCAAAATTAGTTAGTGCAATTGAAGGCGCAAAGTATCGGTCTAACTCTGTTGCAGTTTTAGCAATAGATGGTCTGGCGTATGGAGTATTTGAAATTGGAGATCAAATAAAAGTAGATGGCAAGATGGCCATTGAAAAACTTGAAAGATCAGGGATAAAAACTTGGTTAATTACAGGCGACTCTGAATCAGCAGCAATAAGCATAGGATCTCAAGCTGGGATTGCGATCGATCATATTTTTGCTTCAGCAACCCCTGAAGATAAATTGAATTTTGTAACCTCATTACAAGAAAATGGAAAAGTGTTGATGGTTGGTGATGGAATAAATGATGCCGCAGCTATCGCCAAATCAGACTTAAGTATTGCAATGGGATCTGGAACTGATACCTCAATTGCTGCTGCCGATATTACTTTGGTTCGGCCATCTTTAATGGCTGCCCTTGATGCCATTAAAATATCTAAGAAAACAGTAAGGGTTATTAAATCAAATCTGGGTTGGGCTTTCTTTTATAACGTTGCTTTTATCCCAGTTGCAGCCACCGGAAATCTTTCACCTATGTATGCCGCAGCAGCTATGTCGCTCTCATCATTATTTGTGGTGCTAAATAGCTTACGAATTAAGTAATTTGGTAGCGGGGGCAGGATTTGAACCTACGACCTCTGGGTTATGAGCCCAGCGAGCTACCGAGCTGCTCCACCCCGCGTCGGATAATAAATCTTAGAGTAGGTTGAGTATTAAACCAAAATAGAAGAATTTATTATCTATTTTGAGCGGAGACTAATGCAGATATCGCAGCCTTAACTCTAGCTCGTGCACGATCTTCAGCAGCACCATCTAAACGCTTTTGTGCCGCCTCAAGCTCTGCAAATGCAGATTGCAGTGATGCAATTGCAGATTTGATTGCCTGACTTGTTCCAGCTCCACCATTAATTGGTGAATCAGGTTGATTGGTAGATGCTTCAGTTCCAGAGTCGCCACCAAATACTTGATCTAGCGCACCTTGTAGAGTTTCACTAAATCCAATTTGATCACCAAATGAAACTAAAACTTTTTGTAGTAGTGGATATGCCGCAGTATTTCCGGTTGCTCGTACATATACTGGCTGAACATAAAGTAAGCCTTTACCAACTGGAAGTGTTAATAGGTTACCTAGCACAACATCTGCGCCACCTTGGCGAAGTAGTGATAGCGAGGTTGCAACTTCAGGTTTTGCTTCAAAATTTGATGCAACCTGTGAAGGGCCGGCAACGTTTGTAGATCTTGGTAGCTGCAGCACAGTTATTTTTCCGTAATTATCACCAGCATCAGCGTTTACCACAGCTAATGCAGTTAAATTCTCGCGCCCACCTCTTGGTACAAATGGGGTATAAAGTGAGAAAGTTGGCTTATCTTGCCCTGGTATCTGCATAGTCAAGTAATAAGGTGGCTGTACACCAGAGTTAGCTCCAAATGTAGATGGGTCCAGGGGCACTCTCCAGAAATCTTGTCCGCCATAAAACGCTTCAGCAGTTGTTACATGGTAGGCGCTCAAAATATCTCGCTGAACTCGGAACATGTCCTCTGGGTATCGAATATGAGATAACAAATCAGGAGTGATTTCACTCTTAGCCTTAACACTGCCTGGAAATGCTTTACTCCAAGTAGCTAGCACTGGATCTTTTTCATCCCATTGATAAAGTGAAACTGTGCCATCGTAAGCATCAACCGTTGCTTTAACGGAGTTTCTTATGTAATTCACATTTCGATCATCTAGGGATGCAACTGCATTTGATCTACTTGTTAGTGCATCTCCAGTATTAGCTAGGTTAACTATTCGAGAGTTTGGATATCCAGCACTTGTTGTATAGCCATCTATAATCCAAAGAATCTTGCCATCAACGATTGCAGGGTATGGATCACCATCAAGAGTTAGCCAAGGAGCAACTTTTGCCACTCGCTCTCTTGGATTTCTTTCAAAAAGAATTTTAGACTCAGAATTTATGAGATTAGATAAAACTATTCTTTGTTCTTGATACTTAATTGCAAATAGCAATCGGGTAAATAGAGAGCCCATTGGCACTCCACCCTTACCTGTATAGGTGTAATTCTTTTGCCCATTTGGCGAGTTGTCATCTGGATAATCAAGCTCAACAGGATTTGATGCAGCTGGCCCACCAATAATTGAGTAATCCGGAACATTTTCACCAAAATAAACTCGAGGTTGAAATTCACCTAAGCCTTTAGT
>DAOROF010000001.1:0-5363 GCA_035441405.1 Candidatus Nanopelagicus sp. | reverse complement strand
GCAGCTGCAATCAACGACAAGATAATTGTTGAAATTGCCCAACCAATTAATGCTTGGTACATAGGCAATCTAAAAGCAAAGAAGGAAACATCTAAACCAAATTGTGGATCTACTACCCCAAACTCAGTTGAATTTCTAAAAAGTAACCACTGTTGCCAAAATCTAGATCCTGCTGTACCTGCAAAGTAAAAGATTGCTAAAAAGATTGCAATTCCGACCAGCCGTCTAATTGGCTCAATTTGTGCACGATAACGCTCAAGATTGTCAGCTTCAACAGATACTGGCACATAAACTGGACGCTTACGATATGCAATAAAAATATTTGCAGTAATAAATAATGCGGTGACAAAACCAAAACCTAAGAATAAAAATATCTTTGTAAATAATGTAGTTTGCCAAACATTTACATAATCAACTGAGCGAAACCAAAGTAGATCGGCATAAAATCCACTTAGTGAAACTAAAATGCTGGCTAATATAAACAAAATAATAAAGGTGATGGTTAGTGGACTTATTCTTCTTCGACCACCACTTCGATTTGCAAATGGATTAGGGAAGTTGCCACCAAAGCCGCCGCTACCAAAACCGCTGCCGCCAAATGGATTGTTATTTCGATTAAAACCGCCACCACCAAAGCCTGAGTTACTCATGCGCAGATCTTATCTACTCCTAGGAGGTGCTTTTACAACTTGGATATTGGGCGGTATCGGGTGATCGAAGAATGGAGACAGCCTGGGAAAGTGTGGCGATTGGCACAATTTTCATCTGCTCCCTGGCATTACCGCTAAGGATCTGGTCAATGTTGCCTAACTCTGCACAATTTCTGATGGGTGTAAAAAATAACTCCACCCCAGCCTTATTGGCTCCAATAATTTTCTCAGCAATTCCCCCGATTGGGCCGACCTGACCATCTTGCGTAATTGTGCCCGTACCAGCAATATTTCTAGATCGAACTAAATCCTCTTTAGTTAATTTATCAATTACACCAAGAGCAAAAATTAAACCTCCGCTTGGTCCACCAGTTTCAGCAAGTTTTATTTTCACAGCAAATGGAAAATCAAATTGATTTCTTAATCCAATCCCGATAAATGCAGAGCCATCATCTCGGGCAGAGAGCTTGATTTGTTCTTCGATTATATTTGTACCCGCTCTTAATACCCTGACACTTACCCGATCTCCTGGATTTTTTTGATCAAGCTCCCTTGCTAATTCAGATTGGGATTCATACTTCAAATTATCAACAGTTAACAGCTCATCTCCAATTTTTAATACATTAAAAGCATTACTTTGCTGATTAACCTGGCCAATAATTAATTTTGAACTTAACTCATAACCTAAGTATTTCAGCGCCGCTGCAGTTGCATTTAGTTGCGAATCTGCCATCTCCTGCGCTCCCATTTTCATGGACTGCTCTGGCGTCTCACCCTTTGGGTAAACCTCAACTCTTGGCAAAACTGCCCTATCAGGATCGATCCAACTATATAAAACATCAAATCCAGTTATATAAGAATCAGGATCTGTGACCATAACTGATGTCACCGATAATTTCCCAGTTGTGGGATAAACCTGAGTACCAGAGATTGTGATCGCTGAACCCAAAATATTTTGTGGATCTCCTGGCGATAAAATCACGTATGGTGATTTAATAAAAAAAGCAGCAAAGATTAGGGCGGTTAGAAGTAGTTGAATTGATCTAGGCAGCCTAGATTTTACGGGAAGAATTGATCGCATTGTCTTTGGTTAATTTTTATGACGAAAAGTATTTTGGAACTTCTTAAACTTATTTACCGACCTGCTAGTTTGATTATCAAATTTAGATTTATATTTGGTAAGCCAGACCCCATATAGAATTGAACAAAACACCGCGCCAATGGGAATGACCCACCAGACTAAGGCCGAAAGCGGGGCAGAGTTCATGGGCCAATCATATTCAGCGGGGAAGAAAAAGGCTGGCAGGATTGTTGTAGGTAATTGAGATATCTTTAAGTACTCAAAACAGATGGGAATTTTTTAATGAGCTTTGGTTTCCTGCCAGCAGATGGGCAGCCTGACTTTGAGGCGCTATTTAAACAATTCTCAGAAATGGGGATTGATTCAGAAACTTTAGCTGGTGCTAAATCCTTTATTGAAAATATGCAATCTCCTACCACCGCTAATCAAAATTTAATCAACCCGGCAACTCTTCGATCAATCGCTAAAAAAATAATTGCTACCAAAGGTGATCTGCCAGTTGGCATTACTGATCAACGGGAGATGGCCGAATCGATTGCGATTGCCAACACTTGGTTGGATACTGAAATTCTCTTTCCAGCAGCCACCTTGCCCACTGATAGCGCATGGTCAAAGGGAGTTTGGCTAGAGGAGTCTCTACTTGGCTGGCAACGGCTGATTGAACCCCTGGCAGCTGGCATGGCAGATGCCTTAGCAAAGGTAATTGCCAACCCAGCCACCTCACTGCCGATTGAAATCACCGCTCAGATCGATCAGTCGCCGGAGCAACAAGAGGTAATGAAGCAGATGGTGGCAAAACTACTTAGAAGCTTTATGGGCACGCTAATTGCCAACCAATTAGGACAAGGAATTGGATTGCTTGCTAACTCCATTACCAGTGCTAATGATGTAGCTATTCCACTACTTAACTCCAATAGTGGCCCTCATTTAATCCCACAAAATATCAATGAGTGGGCGCAAGGCTTAGGAATTGAAAAATCTGAAATTAATCTCTATTTAGCATTACGAGAGGTGGCCGCAAGTAGATTATTTTCAAATAATACCTGGCTGCACTCTTACCTAACCGATGCCATTACAACCTATGGCCAAGGAATTACCATCGATATTGAATCTATTACCCGCCAAGCCGAAGCGGCGATGAGTTCTGGAGAGATTGATATCAATGACCCACAATCAATTAATATCGCTTTAAACTCTGGTTTATTCACACCGCAACAAACTCCAGCTCAAGAGCTGGCATTAACAAAATTAGAGATGGCCTTAGCCTTAATTGAGGGCTGGATTGATCATGTTATTTCCCAAGTGGCAGCCGATCGAATCCCAAGTTTTAATGCATTAATTGAAAATTCTAGACGCCGGCGCGCGACTAGCTCTCCAATGCAACAGATGTTTGCTAGTTTGCTTGGTTTAGAAATTTCGCCAAGAAAGTTAAGAGAGTCAGCCGCCTTTTGGGGTGAGGTAAAGAAATTACGTAGTTCAGATGGTCGAGATAAGTGTTGGGAAGATCCAGCATTCTTACCAATGCCTAAAGATTTAACTGATGTGGCGGCATTTTTAGATAGCGTCACAGTTCCAGATGATCTATCTGGACTGATTTAAAGTTAGAAATTAAAAAGCGAAATCCCCGGCCGCACATTTCCTATCTGCCTTCCCCTTGCAGATATGAAACGGTTATCCGGGGACTTCGTAGCGCTAACTTAGGTTAATAAATCCGGATAATCAACTTGATCCGACCGATTGTTTGGAGTTTTTTTAAGATTTTTTTGACCGTAAGCCTGTAAATTCAAGAGGTTGTAATCAATAATCATTTCTTTCGGTATGCCTTAAGATGATGTTGATATAAGTGTGCGTAAAATTATCTAATCTCTGTGGATTAACCTGTGGAGATAGCCTAAATTATGGTGGATAAAAAGAGGTAATGGTGGATAACTTTGAACAGGAAATTCTCTTTGGAGATTTACTGCCACCAATATCCCAAATTTCAAAGCGTAGAGCCAAGCGAGACTCTTTATTGCCCGAAGGGTTACCAGAGTTTAGGGTGGTTAGAAGTCGAAGAAGGCGAAGCAGTATTAGCGCCTATCGACAAGGCGGTGTAATCCAGATCAGCATCCCAGCTCGAATGAGTAAGCAGGATGAGATCGCAGCTATCCCCGAGATGATCGCAATGGTTTTACGGCGAGAGGCAAAGGAGCGCAAAACTGATGATCAATTAATGCAGATAGCTCTTGAACTTTTATCAAAACTGCTACCTGAGTTTGAGATTAAACCTGCAAGTATTAACTGGCGCAATATGAGTGAGCGATGGGGCTCCTGCACCACAGTTGATCGGACCATCAGAATTTCAGATCGTCTAATTGGTGCACCTACTTATGTTTTAAACTACATAATCTTTCATGAACTAATACATCTTAAAGTTCCAGGCCATGATCAAGATTTTAAAAATTATTTACACCGCTTTGATGATCAACTCCGGGCGGAAGCCTTTTTAGAAGGATTTGAGATTGGTTGCCAAATTGGCAACTCTGGTGTGATGTCGGCGGTAAATATCTAGTTTTACCCCTTTTTTTCACTTTCTAACCCAATATTTTTGATTTTACGCGTGGAAAACCCCAGTTGAGCGTGGTGTGAGGGGTATGGTGTTGCCATTCGTACTCTCACGCAGGAACTCCCCTGCGTGCTCCCAAGGGTGCGGCGGATGGAGGAAGAAAATGGCAGAAGAGTACAAGGGTGAGGCTTATTGCGTTAAGTGCAAAGAAAAGCGCTCTTTTGAAGGACATGTAAAGGTCTCTGATTCTGGTCGCCGGATGGCGCAAGGAATTTGCCCAGTTTGTGGCACAAAGGTAAATCGAATTCTTGGTAAGGCTTAACTAAAAAGCAATCACAAAAAGTTAAAGGGACCGGTTATTAACCGGTCCCTTTTTTGTTAACCCTTTCTAGTTAACAGTTTGTTTGTTAATTAACTTGCCACAGCAACCTTTGCTGGTCTACCTGGCAATCTCTTGCTTTGAATTATTTGACCCTCATCAAATAACTCACCTCCCCAGACACCACATGGCTCAGCTCTTGATAGCGCAGCTGTTAAACACTTAGCCCGTACTGGGCAGAGGCCACATAGCGCTTTAGCTTGGGCAATTACTGGTGCGCTCTCGCTAAAGAAGAGCTCTGGATCGGCTGTATGACAGGGTAGGGAGAGTGGCTGGGCTGGGCTCTTAATTTCAGGAGCGAAAGGATTATCAGCGCGCTTGTAATCACCCTTAGCCGTTGAGCTCTTGGCATAAGTTGAATTTGCCGTTGAGTTTGTGCTGTAGTCGGTATAGGAGATTACTGGAGCATCGTCATATGCCCAGGTGACATCTGCCAATCCGATTTTTGCAGTTGGGCCTTCTGCCCAACCTGGGATTAGTAGTTCGCTGAAGAGAACGGTCATCGTTCTCACCTTTCCTTTCGTTATCTTTCATTGGTTTTGATTTCTTGCCTATTGGCTTTTATTATTTTGGAGAAAAGAAAAAGGCCCCCGAATCATTAGATTCGCGGGCCCCTTGGCTTCTATTTCGACTTTAGCCGATATAGCTCCTTGGGGTGCGATCTGATGTAAAGGTATAAAAACCCTTATTAGAGCGCTTATTTGTCCA